>JAFYFY010000205.1 GCA_017543485.1 Lachnospiraceae bacterium
AACAAGGCGACGGATATGGACCGGCTCATCAACGAGCTCACAGTGTACTCCACGGTGGACAATGACCGGATCCCCTACAAATTCATGCGCATCGGCGTGGAGGAATACTTCGGGGACTGCGTGGAGGAGGTGGGCCTCGACTTAGAGCAGCGGGGGATCGAGTTTAACTACACCAATATGGTGACGCCGGATGTGCAGGTCATCGCGGATCCGGAGCAGATGAAAAAGGTCATCAACAACATCATCAGTAACAGCATCAAATACATCGACAAGCCCAAGGGCATCATCAATATGCGGATCCTGGACGACGGAGAGTCCATCCGGGTGGAGATCGAGGACAACGGAAAGGGCATCGCCCAGCGGGATCTGCAGCGCATCTTTGAACGGTTCTACCGAACGGATGCCTCCCGGAACTCCGCCCAGGGCGGCAGTGGCATCGGGCTGTCCATCGTACGGAAGATCATCGAAGACCACGGCGGATACATCTGGGCCACCTCCCGGGAGGGAGAGGGGACCTGCATGCACTTTGTCCTGAGAAAATACATCGAACTGAAAAGCTGATCGGATTTGGAGGAAAGAATGAGCAAGATTTTGATCGTGGAAGACGAGGACGCCATCGCGGATCTGGAACGGGACTATCTGGAGCTGAGCGATTTTCAGGTGGAGGTCTGTGACAACGGCGACGACGGACTGGCCCGGGCGCTGGAGGAGGATGTGGATCTGGTGGTGCTGGATCTGATGCTGCCCGGGACGGACGGCTTTGAAGTCTGCCGGAAGATCCGGGAGAAAAAGGATATCCCCATCCTCATGGTCTCCGCGAAAAAGGATGACATCGACAAGATCCGCGGACTGGGACTGGGTGCGGATGACTATATGACCAAGCCCTTCAGCCCCAGCGAGCTGGTGGCCCGGGTGATGGCCCATCTGGCCCGGTATGACAGGCTGGTGGGGGCCGGGGTCTCCAAGGTCCAGAACGATGTGGTGGAGATCCGGGGGATCCGCATCGACAAGACGGCCCGCAGAGTCTTTATCGACGGTGTGGAGAAGGCCTTTACCACAAAGGAGTTCGACCTCCTCACCTATCTCGCCGAGAATCCGAACCGGGTCTTTACCAAGGACGAGCTCTTCCGGGAGATCTGGGGGATGGAGTCCATCGGGGATATCGCCACGGTGACGGTGCACATCAAGAAGATCCGGGAAAAGATCGAGGACGACACGGCCAATCCGAAATACATCGAGACCATCTGGGGCGTGGGATATCGCTTCAAGATCTGAGGAAGGACCGGGAAGGCCTGAACGGGCGGAAGCAAAAAAGAAAAGATGGATATCAAAGGACGGTTTCCCGCCGGAATGCGGTGCGGGGCCGTCCTTTTTCCGTGCAAAAACCCTGGGGCCCGCTTTGGAAGCGGGAAACGCGAAAGGGAAAACGGCCTTGACACCCGGGGAGGGATGTGATAGATTGTTTATAGTGTATTAAATGACTTAATACACTTATGCAAAAGGAGATGACCATGATCATACTGGACTATCGGGACAAGCGCCCACTATACGAACAGGTGACGGAGAAGCTGATGCTCCTGATCACGGGCGGGGCCCTCTCGCCGGGGGACCGCATGCCCTCCGTGCGCTCCCTGGCCCTGGACCTGTCGGTGAATCCGAACACCGTCCAGCGCGCCTACGCGCAGCTGGAGCAGGACGGATACCTGACCACCATCACGGGCCGCGGGAATTATGTCAGCGAAAAAAAGCTCTGGCAGGCAGGACATGAGAACGCCCTCCGGACCCAGTTAAAGGAAGTGCTGGAGAAGGTCCGGGACGGCGGGCTGTCCGAAGAGGGAGCCCGGGACTGTGTGCGGGAGGTTTATGAGGAGCAGGGGAGGATGAGATCATGATCGAGATCCGGAATGTCAAAAAAAGATTCGGGGAGGTGCAGGCCCTGGCCGGCATCACCACCGAGATCGCGGAAGGACAGGTCTTCGGACTGGTGGGGACCAACGGAGCCGGCAAGAGTACGCTCCTTCGCTCCCTTTGCGGGATCTACCGCCCGGATGAGGGAGAGATCCTCATCGACGGAGAGCCCGTCTATGAAAATCCCAGTGCAAAATCCAAGGTATTTTTCATCTCCGATGATCAGTACTTTTTCCCGGGGGGCACCCCCATGGATATGCTCAGATACTATGAAACGCTGTATCCGGGCTTTGACAGGGAGCGGTTCTTTTCTCTGATGGACGCCTTAAAGCTGGATCCGAAGCGGAAGGTCAGCACCTTCTCCAAGGGGATGAAAAAGCAGCTCTCCATCCTCTACGGCGTATCCGCAAAGACAAAGTATTTTCTCTGCGACGAGACCTTCGACGGCCTGGATCCCGTGATCCGGCAGGCAGTGAAGCGCCTCTTTATCAAGGAGATGGAGGAGCGGAAGATGACCCCCGTCATCGCCTCCCACAACCTGCGGGAGCTGGAGGATATCTGTGAGCATGTAGGGCTTTTGTACCAGGGCGGGATCCTGTTCTCCAAAGACCTGGACAGCATGAAGCTGGGGATGTTCAAGGTGCAGATCGTGTTCCGGGAGGCGGAGGATGAAAAGCGCATCGCGGAGATGTTTGAGGTGGTGGACCGGGAACAGCGGGGGTCCCTCCTGACTCTGACGATCCGCGGTTCGCGCACGGAAATAGAGACCGCCATCTCGGCGCAGACACCGGTCTTTTACGAGGTGCTGCCCCTGACCCTGGAAGAGATCTTTATCAGTGAAACGGAGGTGCTGGGATATGACTTCAAAAATATCATTGGGTAAGCTGATCCGTGAGGACCTTCGCCACAGACACTGGATGATGGCGCTTTCCTGCCTGACACAGTTTTTTGCGGGACCCGTGGGAGTGCTGCTGGTGACCAACGGTGTGCGTCCTTATAATCCGGACATGGCAGGAGCCAGGGAGCGTCTGGCAAACTCCATCTACCAGACCCTGCTGGAGTACTTTTCCGCGGCCAGTCCCATTCTGGGATGCCTCATCGCCGGGGTGGGCGCGCTGCTGGTGGGGATCTTCGGCTTCCGGCATCTGTTTTCCCGCCGCATGGCGGATCTGTATGAGAGCGCGCCCATCACCAGGAAGGACCGGTTTCTTGCCGGCTACCTCAGCGGGTTTTTCGTCTGGGCGGTGCCGGCCGTCATATCGCTCCTTCTTACCCTGATCCTGGGGCAGACCAGGCTTTTGGCCGACGTGCCCATCCCCGGCGCCCGTGCCGCGCTCTGCACAGCCACCGGAAAAGCGCTGCTGGTGAGCCTCTTTACCTTTCTGACGGTGTATCACCTTTGCATCCTGGCGGCTTCCATTTCCGGCAGTGTGTTCAACAGTCTGGTGAATACGGCCCTCATCGGTCTGGACGTGATCATCCTGAAGGCCATGACCGCCAGCTGCGGCGGGGTCTTTTTCCGCACCTATATTCCGGATTCGGAGTCGGTGGTCCGGGCATCGGCGTTTTCACCCCTGGCCTCCCCGGTGGTGATGTGCTACTACCTGGTGAGAGGGGCGAATGAAGAAGTGCCGGTCCCTGTGTGGAAAGAGGTCCCCTTCTTCTTTTTCGCCAGCATCGCCGTGACGGTCCTCCTGGGGGCAGGAGCCTTCTTCTGCTACAAAAAGCGGGCCAGCGAGGAAGCGGAAGGCGGTGTGGCAAACCGGGCCGTCCAGGCCGTGCTTCGGACGCTGAATGCGTTTCTGGCCGGGATCTTCGGCGGACTGTTGATGAACCAGGTGGTGGTCTACCACCGGACGGTGTGGTCCGTCTTCGGGATCGTGGTGGGAGCGGTGCTGGCCTATGCCGTGATGGATATCATCCATCAGAGACGGTTCCAGGCAGCGCTGTCCCATAAGCTGCCCATGGCGGTCACCACCCTGTGCGCCGTGGTCCTGTTCCTGGCTTATTCCATGGACTGGTTCGGATACGATGCTTACCTTCCGTCGGAATCCAATATCGCCTCCGCGCAGGTGTATTTCGCCCAGTACCGGGAGCCCGGGAGGCGACTGTCCTTTGAGGACGGAAGGGTGGAATATACCTACGGGCGCGAGGAAGATCAGTGGGTCACTATGACCGATCCCGCGCAGATCCGTTCCATTCTGGCTTCCGGCACCGGATACGCGGTCAATGCACGAAATGGCCGGGGATCCGAAAACCGTCTCCTCACCAATGTACAGGTGCGGGTAAAGCGCCGGTTCGGGTTTTCCTACACGAGAAGCTATGCTCTGAACATGGACTGCATCGATGCGGTGCGCAGCGTGGTGGAGACCGAGAGCTACCGGACCAGGAACTACCCCTCCTGCAGCGGCGCCTACCCGACACCGGATCTGCTTGGCGTGGAGACCACCGCCGGGGGGATGCAGGAGATCCGGGATGCAGTGTGGGCCAGAGAACTGACTCAGGCCTATTATCAGGATTTTGCGGAGCATTACTGCGTGGAGCGGCTGACCTCCTCCGTGTCCGTGGGACGGCTGAAGCTGGAATATCTGGACCAGGATCCGAAGCAGCCCGAATCCACCATTTATCGTACCGTTTCCCTGAACATCGGCTATGATTACAAGCGGACCCTCTCCCTTATTCGGGAATACTGGGAGCTTCTGCCCATTGGGATCGAGGATCTGATGCGCAGCGAACCGTATCTTGATCTGGAGCTGAGCTGGAATGCCGACGGCGAATACGAGATGTCCAAAGAGATGCTCTATTCCTACTTTGGCGTGCCCGGGGCGCCGGCGCTGGATACCTATAAGGTCTCGGATCAGAATCCGGCCTACAGCGTGGAGATCGGTCTGGGAAGCGCGGACCCGGCGCTTCTCTATCCCTGCCTGGTGATCGGAGACTACAACGGATACTATGGCACCTTCTACGACGCCTATAACTGCAGCGGCCTGCGGCCTGTGGGAACCCTGGAGACGCGAAACCGCTACTTGCAGGTGTTCGTGAAAAACGGCACGGTTCCGAAGGAATTTGTGGACGGGCTCACCCTGGAGACCATCCCCTACGATCACGAGGTCCACTATTCGGATGAGGGGTACGGGGACTCCTATGGCGGTGTGATGGGTTCCTTCTAGAGGTGTCTATGGATCTGATCTGTGATTTTACAAATACATACCCGGCCCATCACCCGGCAGGCCTTGCGCATGCGCCGGGGAAGGAGCAGGGGATGCTAAGGCTGGACTTCTCCGCCCTGCCCGGGACGGATCTGTACTGCGATGATGCGGCGGCGGAGGAGATTCTGACACAGCTGTCACAGCTTGGCCCCCGGGGGATCCATCTCATCGATTCCGGGAATACACATTACATGACCAGGCTGTTTACCTCCCTGCTGTCCGAGCCCTATGAGCTGGCGCTCTTTGATCACCACCCGGACCTGCAGCCCCCGGCCTTTGGCGGGCTCTTAAGCTGCGGCGGCTGGGCGCTGGATGTGCTGGAAAAGGACCCGAACATTCGGAAGCTCCTTCTCATCGGTCCCCCGGAGGAGGCTTGGGCGGAGCTTCCCCGGGAGATCCGGGAGGATGCGCGGATCTGCTTTGTCAGCCAGGAGAAGGCGCTGCAGGGAGGGACCGCTCTGCCTACGGCAGGCGGGCTTTGCGGGGAGGCTCCCGCGGGAGAGGCTCTTCCCCTCTACGTCTCCGTGGACAAGGACATCTTAAGCACCGAAGAGGTCCTTACCAACTGGGACCAGGGAGAGGTGTCCATGAAATGCCTCTTAGGGCTCCTGGAAGCGGTCTGCGAGGGAAGGCGCCTTCTGGGAGCGGATATCTGCGGCGCCCTGCCGGCTGGCGGCGCCCGGAACGTGGGCAAACAAAACGCCCCGCAGGGGGCGGATGCCGAGGCACTGGCCCTGCGGAGCGATCTGGAACTCATTCGGTTCTTTCGCCGGTTTTTGCCTGAATAAGGTTTTTTCGAGCTTCGGCCCCGTCAGCCGAAGCTTTTTTTGCGAAACCAGTTCCGGATCCATTTTCCGGATTCGCTGAGTTCGCTCTCGCTCCAGTCGGAGGTCTTGTCGGTGCCGGAGCTGATGACGCAGCAGGTTTCTGCCTTGTTGGCCAGCGCCCAGTTGCAGTAGCTGATGCCATAGGAATCCAGAAGCTCCAGCCACTTCTGTGCGGAGTCGAAATCATTGCCCCCGCC
Source organism: Lachnospiraceae bacterium (assembly GCA_017543485.1). Taxonomy (GTDB): domain Bacteria; phylum Bacillota; class Clostridia; order Lachnospirales; family Lachnospiraceae; genus AC2028. Next base: position 6,142 of record JAFYFY010000205.1, read on the forward strand.
GCCGGAAGCGTCGCACATGCCAAACTCCGATACGAAGATGGGTAGTCCGGCGTCCGCGCAGGTCTTCAGGCGGTCCCGGAGATCGTCCTTGTGGGTGCCGGCGTAGAAGTGCAGCGTATACATCACGTTGTCATAGCTTAAGGGATCCGCCAGGGGCTTGTCGATCTCCTGGCTCCAGCAGGGCGTCCCCACGATGATGACGCTGTCGGGATCGTTCCCCCGGATCACAGGGATCACCTTGTCCGCATAGGTCTTGATGTCCTGCCAGGATACGTTTCCGTTGGGCTCATTGCAGATCTCGTAGAGGACGTTGGTGTAGCCGCCGTAGTTTTCGCTGGCCCAGGAAAAGAATTTCACGGCTTCATCCGCATTGGTGAGGGGATTGCCGTCGGAGAGGATGTGCCAGTCGATGATGACATACATCCCCAGGTTGGTGGCGTGGTTCACGCCGTTTGTGATGCAGTTCTGAAGGTCGGTGCGCTTTGCGTTTGCGTCGCACCAGCCGCCCCACTCCGCGCTGTACATGGCCAGCCGGACGCAGTTGATGCCCCAGTCGTCCCGCAGGGTCCGAAAGCCCGCTTCGTTCACAAACTGAGGGAACCAGGCCAGTCCGTGGGTGGACATGCCATAGAGCTGGATGGGATCCCCGTTGGCATCCGTGAGCTTTCCGTCCTTTACGCTCAGGGCCCCGTGGGTCTGGCGGAAGGACCCGTCCGAAGCATTGCCGGAGCCGGTGCTGCCTTCTGCGGAGGCCTGGGCGGTGCTGTCTGCCGCATCCCCGGAGGGCTGCGTCGCATCGGATCCCTGGGAAGTGTCCCCGCCTGCAGCGCTGCCGGCAGCGTCTCCTGCCTGGGATCCCGCCCCCAGGGCCTGGGCCGCCTCTTCCTTTGCCTCGGAGAGGGCATCCTTTAAGTCGGATACCGTCTGGGAGGCGTCCGAGAGGGCTCCCTGCAGGGTGTCGATCTTGCCGGACAGGTCCGAGATCTGCCCCTCCAGCTCCGAGATCTTCTGTGCGGATTCCTCCACCTTTGCGGCGGCTTCCTGTATCGCCTGGCTGCCGTGCCCGCTCTCTGCCGTAGTAGGAAGCTTTCCTTCACATCCGGTCAGGAGCAGGGCCAGCAGCAAAGCCGCGGCCCATTTTGTCTGTTTTGCGTGTATCATCCCATGATCCTCCTGCATTGCAAAGTCTGTCGCCTAGAGTCTATCCTTTTTTCCCATGGCTTGCAAGCCGCTGTCTCCTGTGCCGTGACGCGGCGCTGTGTATTTTTCGGAAAATATGCTAAAATCTCTCCAAAGAAACGGGGAGGCAGGAGCCCATGGAGGAGAAAACAGCGCCGGCAGCATGTCCCTATCCGGAGGAGTTTTTAAGCCGGATGCGGGAGCAGCTGGGAGAGCGCTATGAAAGCTATATCGAAACCACCGCGCAGCCGCCGGTCCGGGGGATCCGGATGAATCCGCTGAAAACATGCGGGGAAGGCGGGAGCGCTGCCCTGGCTTTTCCGGAGCGGATGGCGGGAAAAGCAGGGGCCCCGGGAGACCTTCTGGGACCGGTCCCCTGGGCGGAGTACGGGTACGAGCTGGCGGCGGAATCGGAAGCCGGGAAGAGCGTATACCATGCGGCGGGGTGCTATTATCTCCAGGAGCCCAGCGCCATGGCGCCTGCCCAGATGCTGCTGGACGCCCTTGACGTGCTGCGGAGCTCCCCGGCACCCGGGCGCCATCTTAGAGTGCTGGATCTGTGCGCGGCCCCCGGGGGGAAGAGCACCCAGCTGGCAGCAGGCCTTGACGGCCGGGGGATCCTGGTGTCCAATGAGATCCACCCCGCCAGAGCCAAGATCCTGTCGGAGAATATGGAGCGGATGGGGGTCCGGAACGCGCTGGTGGTGAGCGAGTCCCCGGATACCCTGGCACAGCGCCTGGAAGGGTTTTTCGACGCCGCGCTGGTGGATGCCCCCTGCTCGGGAGAGGGGATGTTCCGCCGGGATCCGGAGGCCAGGGCCCAGTGGAGCCCGGAAAATGTCCGGATGTGTGCCCAGCGGCAGGAGGCAATCCTGGATGCGGCGGCTCGGATGATCCGGCCGGGAGGGGTGCTGGTCTATTCCACCTGCACCTTTGCACCGGAGGAGGACGAGGGGAGCATCGCCCGGTTTCTGGAGCGGAATCCGGATTTTACCTGCAGGGAGCAAAAGCGGCTCTGGCCCATGGAGGTCCGGGGTGAGGGGCATTTTGCGGCGCTCCTTTTGCGCCGGGGAGATCCGGAAGGGATGCCCATGCCGCCGATGGGGGGGTGGGAACCCTGCCTTTCCCCGGAAGCTTCCGGAAAAGATGGTGGAAAAAGCGGCGGAAAAGGTGGCGGGAAGACCGGCGGGAAAGCGGCCGGAAAAGCTGTGGGAAAAAGGCAGGCCCCGGGAGCCGGGAAGACCGTGACGGTGCAGGCTGCCCGGAAATGCCTGGAGGAATTCCTGGGGGAGAATCTGAAACCTGACACGGATGTCACGGCAGAGCGGCTTTTGCTCTTCGGGGATTCCCTTTGGCAGATGCCACAGGAGACGCCGACGCTGGCCGGGATGAAGGTGCTTCGCTGCGGGCTGCAGCTGGGGAGCATCCGGGGGGATCGCCTGGAGCCTGCCCATGCCCTGGCCCTGACCCTGTCCCCAGGGGATGTACAGCGTGTGATGGATCTGAGCGAAGCGGAGGCGGCGCGCTTTGTTCACGGAGAGTCCCTGCCGGCCCCGGATGCATCGGCGGGCTGGACTCTGGTGTGTGCCTGCGGATGCAGCCTGGGCTGGGGAAAGGTCTCCGGCGGGATCCTGAAAAACCATTATCCGAAGGGGCTTCGAAAATAAGATGGAATATGAGATTCTGTATGAGGATGCCTTCCTGATGGCGGTGCGAAAGCCGGCGGGGCTGGCCACGGAGAGTGCAAAGGCCTTCGAGCCGGACCTGGTGAGCAGGCTGCGGGATCATCTGGGCAGTGCGCCGGGGGTGGTTCATCGCCTGGACCAGCCGGTGGAGGGGCTTCTGGTCTTCGGAAAGACGAAGGAAATGACGGCGCTTCTCTCGGAACAGCTCCGGGAGGGGAGCCTGGGGAAGGAATACCGGGCGCTGGTCTTTGGCATGCCGGATCCGGCGGCGGGGGAGCTGACGGGATACCTTCGAAAGGAGCCCGGAGGCCGGGCGCAGGTCCGAGCCAAAGCCCCCGGATCCCCGGAGTGGAAGACGGCGAAGCTCACCTATGAGACCCTGCGGGGATTCGGAGAAGAGGCGGCGGAGGTGCGCGTCACGCTGCAGACGGGGCGCTTTCATCAGATCCGGGCCCAGTTTGCGGCTGCGGGACATCCCCTTTTGGGGGACCGGAAGTACGGGACCCCGGAATCCGCGGAGCTTTCCCGGAGGCTGGGGATCCGAAATACGGCCCTCTGTGCATACAGGCTGCGGTTTCGCCATCCGAAGACCGGGGAGGAGCTGACCTTCGAGATCGAACCCTTTTGGGAAGCAGAGAAGATATGACACAGGAGAAACTTGCGGAAAATAACATACCGGAAAGGTCCGTGGCGGAAGGCCCCGTGACGGATCAGGCTGCCGCTCAAAAAGGGCCGGATGCCCTGCGGATCCTCTTTGTCCTGTGCGGGCTGCTGCTCAGCGGGTATCTGATCCTCATCCTGGCGGGGCACCCCTTTTATATGTCCACGGGTTTTTTGAAGCTGGGGACGGACAAGGCCATGTTTTTCCGTCAGGCGACCCTTTGGTTCGGGGCGGTATTCCTGCCCTTTGCGGCCATGGCGGTGCTGGCGGCGGCTGTGTGTCTGCATAGCCACAGGAAGCAGGAACGGCACCCGGCAGGTGCCCTGCACCTGCTTCGCAGGCTCTCCGTGACGGAAGGGTTTGCCATCGGATATGCGGCGGTGCTGGGGATCTCCTGGCTACTGTCCGTAAACCGGGAGACGGCGCTCTGGGGAGAGACGGGGTGGTACCTGGGCTTTCTTCCAAAGCTCTTTTGCATCCTGATCTTCCTGGCCTTTTCCCGTTTCAGGACGGTGCCGGAGAGGTTTTACCTGCTGGTCTTTCCGGTGTCCGCCGTGATCTTCGGCATGGAGATCCTGGAGCGTTTCGGACTTTCCTTCTGGGAGTTTGCCGGCGCGAATCCTTCCAAGCTGGCCACCATCGGGAATATCAACTGGTACTGCGGGTATCTTACGGCGGTGTTTTTTGCGGGAGCCGCACTTCTGTACAGCCGCAGACCCGGCAGAGAGGGGGGCGCCGGCGGGCGGACCGTCACGGTGCTGCTCATGGCCTATGTGCTCCTGGGGACGGTGAGCCTCATGACTCAGGGGAGCGCCAGCGGATATCTGAGCTTCCTGGTGTGCCTGTGCGTATTTTTGTATGCATCCCGAAAGGATGCGGGCCGGACCCTTCGAAGCTTTGAACTGCTGTTTTTCTTTGGGATCGCCTGCGCCCTGATTTACGCCGCGCATCTGGCGGGGCATTTTGACTACGAATATACGGATCCCGTCTCCCCCCTTTTGGTGAAGACGCCTCTGGCCCCGGTTCTTTTCGCGGTCTGCGCGCTGTGTTTTGCCCTGGCGGCATATGAGAAAAAGAAGGCCAAAATAGGGTGGCGTCCGCTGATCCTGGGGGTGCTGGCGGGGGTGGTTCCCCGGATCGCCGTATTCCTGGCCGTTCTCTTCGTTCTGCTCCTGGCGCTCAATACCTGGCAGCAGGGATGGCCCCTGGGCGGGGGCGCCAAGGGGGATTCCCTTCTGTACTTTAACGATGACTGGGGGAGCAACCGGGGGATCATCTGGACCGTGGCCCTCTCCCTTTTTGGCAGACAGGACTTTCTGCACAAACTGTTCGGCGTCGGTCCGGACTGCTTCTACCAGGCGATGTGCGCCCCCGGGGCGGAGGAGATCCTGGCCCGGGTGAACGCCCATTTCGGAGGGGCGCGTCTTACCAATGCCCACAACATCTTTCTGAACATCCTGGTGAACGAAGGGGTGGCGGGACTGGCGTGCTTTTGCGGCATGCTCTTTTCCGCCATCAGGCGGTTTCTGCGTGCGGGGCTGGGAGATCCGGACGCCGGGGAGCCGGATGCCGGGGATCCGAAAGCCGGGGCGGATCGGTACGCCCGGAGGGCTCTGGCCTGCGGCATGAGCGTCCTGGCCATCCTGGCCAATGAGCTTTTCAGTTTTGAACAGACCATGACCATCGTCCTTCTTGCGATCTGGCTGGGGATCGGAGAGAGCGCGGTGGCAGGACGGGAGCGGAAGAAATGAACGAACTGCGCATTCTGAAAGTGGCGGAGCTTCGAAAGAAGCTGGCGGTGATCCCGGTAAAGCTCCTTTTTGCGGCGGGGCTGGTGATCCTGCTGGCCTGGGATACCGACCTGAAGACGGTGTGGGAGCATGCAAAGCTGATGCCGGGCGCTTATTTCCGGTACCTGATCATCTGCTACGGCATCGTCTCCTATGTGTACTTTTTTATCCGGCTGCTCCACGGCCCCATCTCGGGGATCCTGGTCTCCGCGGCGGTGGCGGTGGTGGCCTGGTCCCAGCGGGACTATCTCACCGGGGCCCAGCAGCAGACCGTTCTCTACATCGCCTTTCTGGGAGGACCGGTGTTTGATATCCTGCGCTGGCTCCGGTATCTGCGGCTGCGGGAGGAGGTGGTCCGGGAGGAGGAGGACCTGGAGGAAGCCTCCTACGGCAGGGGCTATGACCGGGGATACGAAAGCGGATATGAGCGCGCATCCGGGGAGGCCCGCCGGCGGATGGAAGAGGAGTGGGAGTTCCGGGAGCGCTATGAGCGGGCCTACAGCCGCATCGAGGAGGAAACGCAGGAGGAGTACGAGGACCGGATCCCCTACAGGGAGGAGGACCGAAGGGAGCCTTCCGGATTCTTCGGAGACTGTACGGATGAGGCTTCCATCAAGCGCAGGTACCGGGACCTTTGCAAGGTGTATCACCCGGATAACGGAAACGGATCCGAGCGGATCTTTCTGGCCATCAAAGAGGAGTATGAAGACCTGATGAACGGGGGATGAAAAGCCCCCGTTTTCTTGACTGGAAAAGACTTCTGTGCTAAATTTTAGCTGAATATGTATATTTTTCGGTAAGGAGAGTTCGAAGATCATGAACAGCAAAGGAAAATACTATCTGACCACCGCGATCGCCTATACTTCCGGCAAGCCCCACATCGGAAACTGCTACGAGATCATGCTGGCGGACAGTATTGTGAGATACAAGAGAGCGGACGGCTATGACGTGCACTTCCAGACCGGAAGCGACGAGCACGGTCAGAAGATCGAGACCCGCGCCATCGAGGACGGCGTCACTCCCAGAGAGTTTGTGGACAAGACCGCCGGCACCATCAAATCCCTCTGGGATATGATGAATACGTCCTATGACCGCTTCATCCGCACCACGGATGCGGATCATGAGCGGCAGATCCAGAAGATCTTCCGGAAGTTCTATGAGCAGGGCGACATCTACAAGGGGGCCTATGAGGGCATGTACTGCACGGAGTGTGAGGCCTTCTATACGCCCTCCCAGCTGGAGAACGGCGTGTGCCCCGTCTGCGGCGGCAAGGTCCATCCGGAGAAGGAGGAGGCGTACTTCTTCAGGATGAGCAAGTACGCGGATCGTCTCATCGAGCACATCAACACCCATCCGGAGTTTATCCAGCCCGTCTCCCGGAA
>JAFYFY010000025.1 GCA_017543485.1 Lachnospiraceae bacterium
CGGATCTGGGTAGCTGCTCCCACCTTCTGTTTGCGGTGGAGGGCGGTTCCGTCGGACGAACCTCTCTGGAGGATCTCCACTACCGGGTATCCGCCTTTGACAGCCAGATGGCAGCCCTGGATGCGGTCTGTGAAGGAAAAGCCGATGCAGCCGTGGTGGATCTGGTCTTTGCCCTGGGACTCATCGGAAATGACGCCACCTACCAGGATCTGGCCGTCACTTACAAGATGGACGAAGAGATGCTTTGCGTCGGCTTCCGAAAGGGGTCAAGCCTGACCGCCGAGGCCAATGCCTATCTGGAGCAGATCATAGAGGACGGAACGCTCCTTCGGGTGCTGACCTCCTACGGGCTGGAGGATGCCTTCCCCAGGTAGGGAAGGGGCCATGCACACCTGAAAAAAAGCTTCCCGCAGGGGGAAGCTTTTTCTTTGCCTTCTCAAATCTCGCTCTCTTCGTAGCGGATCTCGTATTTTTTCCCGTATATGGTATCTTTCCAGTTTACCAGAAGCCGAAAGACCGCGGCTCTGGCTTCCTCCTCCGTACAGAAGGGCATGATCACGGCATATTGGAGGCTGCCGGTCTGGTTGATGACATTCTTAAACTCCAGACGGCTCTTTAAGAGCTCCCGGAACTCATAGCTGGCATCATCCAGGGTCAGATCCGTCTCCGCGGAAGAGGCGGGAGGGATCATGGTGAGCATCACGATCCGGGAAGGGACCTTTCCGCTCTGCCTTCTCAAAAAACGGTAGATGGCCCGGAAGGACTCCTCGGAAGCATCATAGGCGTGAGCGATGAAATTCCGCTCCTCCAGCACCTGCTTCAGGTCCTCAAAGGAGTTTCGCGGTTCCTTGGTCTTCACGGCGGTGTGATCGCTCCCCCGGTACATGGAGTAGCCGTGCTTGCCGTTTTGCTTCACCTTATAGAGCGCCTTGTCCGCCTTGGTGAACAGAACCTCGTAGCTCGTGCCCTCATCCGGGGCCAGAGCGGCTCCGATGGAGATGCCCAAGGGGATGGTCATATTCTCTCCCATGAGGTCTCTTGCGGCCTCCAGGAGCTTTTCGTTGGTGTAGGCGGCCTTGTCCGCCACCACGTTCTCCTCCTTGGCCCGGGGACAGAAGACCACGAATTCGTCTCCCCCCACGCGCCCCACGATATCCATGGAACGCACCGTCTGTTTGAGGATCTCCGTAAACCGCAGCAGAATCCGGTCTCCCATACTGTGGCCGTACATATCGTTGATCAGCTTGAAGCTGTCGATGTCAATGACCATCAGGATCCCGGGGAATTTCTCCAGCAGGGCCTCGATCTGGGCCTGCACGGAGGTCTTGTTTAACAACCCCGTCATGGGATCCGTGGAAGAGATCCTCTGGAGCTCCTCCATGCGGTTCTCGTTTTTCAGGATCTTCTCCACCCGGCGAAGCAGCACATCTCCCTTAAAGGGCTTTTTGATATAATCGCTGGCCCCCAGTTCAAATCCCAGGCTCTCACTGCTCCTGTCGTCATCCCCGGTCATGAACATGAAGGGGACTTCGGTATGGTGGAGCTCTTTCAGGCGCTTTAAGAGGTCATATCCGGTCATCTCGGGCATGATCAGATCCGAAAGCACCATATTCGGTGCCTCCTTCTCAAACAGCTCGATGGCCTGTTTTCCGGATGAAGCACCGACCACTTCGTACTGGGGCGAGAGCATCTTCGTCACGAGACGGATGATCATCGGCTCATCGTCCACCACCATGATCTTCTTCATTTTCGGGGTTTTCCTCTTTCCTTCAGAAGGGGCAGAAGGCACCAGATCCCAATGAGGAGCCAGGCCAGTCCCAATGTCCAAAGAAGCGCTGCGGAGGCTGCCGGTAAGGGCTGTCCGCCGTCCGGGTCTTTCGTTTCCGCGCCGCCCTGATCCAGGCGGTACAAAGAGGCGGTTTCCCGGTACAGACGCTCATAGTACGCGTCGTCCACAGTTTCCTTGCGTCTAGTTGATTTTGACACATTTTCGATCATTTGTCCAGCCGCGTCCCGCAGGGATGCGGAGCCCGGAAAGACCGGTGTCACAAAGGTATCGGAGGTATGGGACAGGAACATCCGGGTGGCGTCCAGCTTCACGCTGTAGTGCTCCGCGTCGGTGTCATAGAGCTCCTCCGAGAGGTAAGTCCGGTAATCCTGCGTATCCCGGGCCTTTTGCGTCACCGGAACGTAGCCTTCCGTCTTTGCATAGGCGATCTGGACCCGGTCCGAGAGCAGGAACTGGACAAAGAGCCAGGAAGCGAGCACCTCCTGAGGGTCCCGCTTATTGAAGATGCAGACACTGTGGCCCTGGGAGATCATCTGCGGATGCGCGGGATCCATCTGGGGCACCGGATAGACTCTGGTCTCAAAGGATGCCACCCGGTCCGCGCTGATGTCCATATTGGGGGCTCCCGTTCCCATCCAGGTGGCACCCGCCGTGGAATCCACCGCAAAGATGCACTGCCCCGCGTTCAGGAAGTTCCCGGGGTAGCTGGAGATCTTAAAGGTGGAACAGGCGCCGTTTTTCACATGGGATGCCACGGTCTCCAGGATCTGTCTCGTGGTATCGTTAAAGATCAGGATCTCCCCCTCCGGGGTGGAATAGCCGCCTCCCATCTGTCGAAGGAGCTGGATCATCATATTGTCCGTGGACTTGTAGATAAAGGGGATCAGGACCTGCTGGCCGTTCACCGCATAGGTGCCGTCCGCGTTTTTCGCCATGGCCGCTTCGGACACCTCCCAGACAAAGTCCCAGGTCAGAGGCTCCCCGGGCTCGGGAAGGGTGTATCCCAGCTTTTCCACCATGTCCGCATTCACATAGCAGGCCTCGGTGGAGCGCATGTAGGGCATGGCCATGAGCTGTCCCCCCACCCGGCACTCCTCCAGAAACTCCGGAACCATCTCGGACATCTTCGGGGCATCAAAGCGCACCTGGCTCCCCCCCAGTCCAAACTGCGGATCCTGCGCCAGCTCATCCAGGGGCACCACCACATTGGAACCCGTCATATAGGTGGCGATGTGGTCCGGGTAGGTGATGCACACATCCGGCGTCGTCCCGGTGAAGATGTTGGTGATGACGTCATTGTAGATCTTGCCGTAGTCGGTGTAGAGGCGCATGTTCACCGTGATATTGGGATAGAGGCTTTCAAAGTCCTGGATGGCCTGTTCATAGATCCGGGTCTGGGTCTTGTTGGTGTCATTCTTTGCCCAGAAGGTGATCTCGACGGGGGTCTCCGTATCCTGTGCCTCCGGAACGGCAAAGGGCTTTAACCCCCTGGAGCCGTGACATCCCGTGAGGCATAGAAGAAGCGCCGTCAGACTGATCAGAACGCGCAGTCTCTTCATCCTTTGGTCCCTCCTCTGAGCACCCCTGCCATGATCTTTCTGCGGAAGATAAGAAAGAGCACGATGAGCGGCAGGGAGATCACCACCACCGCGGCCATCATGGCGGGGATGTTTTCCCGCCCGAAGCCGTTCTCCCGGATCTCCTGGATCCCGTTGGAGACGAGAAAATATGCGGCGTCATCGGTGATGAGTCTGGGCCACACATAGGAATTCCAGCACTCGATGACCTTCAGGATGGTGATGGTCACCAGCGTGGGCTGGGAAATGGGCAGCATCACCTTGATGAGATACTTAAAGTCCGAGGTCCCGTCCACCTTCGCCGCCTTATAGAGCTCCTCCGGGATCTGCTCAAAGTTCTCCTTCAGAAGGTAGATGTAAAAGACGCTGGTGACGGAGGGCAGGATCAGGCCCGTGAAGGTGTTTCGCAGGTTCAGGTTGGTGATGGTGACATAGTTGGTGATGATGACCAGCTCATTGGGGATCATCATCAGGGACAGAAACAGGGCAAAGAGGATGTTCTTTCCCGGGAACCGGAGTCTTGCGAAGGCAAAGGCCGCCAGGGTGATGACGATCATCATGGCCGCCGTGGTCAGCAGCGTAAAGACCAGGGTGTTCAGAAAGTAGCGCCCCAAAGGCACCGCCGTGAAGGCATCGGTATAGTTTTGCAGCGTCGGGCTGGATGCGTAGAATTTCGGCACATACTCGGAGTTATAGGAGCTGTAGCTCTTGATGCTGGTCAGGATCATCCAGTAAAAGGGAAAGATGACGATGACGGCCCACACAGAGAGCAGGATGTACAGAACGGTGCTCCGGATGCGTTCTTTTTTTCTGGCTCCGCGCAGAACCCGGGCGTAATCGGTATGATCAGGCATAGAACACACTCCTTTTGCTCACCAGCAGGTTGATGCAGGTGATGGTGAGAACGATGGCAAAGAGCAGCAGCGCCGCAGCGGATGCATAAGAGGGGTAACCGCCGCTGTTTCCGTACAGCATGTCATAGACGTATCCCACGATGGTGTTCATCCCGGCGGCATTTAAGTCCGTGCCGAAAAGCGCCACCTCATCGCTGTAGGCTTTGAAGGCGCCGATGAATCCGGTGA
>JAFYFY010000206.1 GCA_017543485.1 Lachnospiraceae bacterium
GGTTCCATCACGGCCCTGCCGATTATCGAGACGCAGAACGGCGATGTTTCCGCGTATATTCCGACCAATGTGATCTCCATCACGGACGGTCAGATCTACTTAGAGAGCGAGCTCTTTAACATGGGTACCCGCCCTGCGGTGAACGTGGGTCTGTCGGTGTCCCGTGTGGGCGGTGCGGCCCAGGCCAAAGCCATGAAAAAGGCGGCGGGGAGCATCCGCATCGACCTGGCCCAGTACCGGGAGATGGAGGTCTTTACCCAGTTTTCCTCGGATCTGGACCCTGCCACGAAAAGGCTCCTGGCCCACGGAAGAGTCCTGATGGAGCTGTTAAAGCAGCCTCTGGGCAGGCCCCTTAGCATGCCGGAACAGGTCATCACCCTGACGGTGGCTAACGGCGGCCTTTTGGACGACTACAGCACGGACAAGGTAAAGACCGTGCAGATGGCCCTTCTGGACTATATGGGGAGCGAGCATCCGGAGATCGCCCAGAACCTGACCACCTCCCGGGACCTTTCGGATGAGGAGCGGACCCAGATCCTGGATGTGGCGGCGGAGTTTTTGAAAAACTTCACTCCCGAAGCCACCCCCGAGGACAGCAGAGGCTGGTCGGAGATGGCAAAGCCCCGCCGTGTCATGGGATCCGGCGCGGATCTGCAGGACACGGAGAAGCTGGAGAAGTACCGCAAAAGATAAAGTTGTCAGAGGGACTGTCCCCCTGACACAAAAAGAGGTTCAGAATGGCCGGAATGCGTGAGATCGCGGGACGGATCCGAAGTGTCCGCGATACCATGAAAATCACAAATGCCATGTATATGATCTCCTCCACGAAGCTGCGCAAGGCCCGGAAGGAGATGGATGCCAATACGCCCTATTTCACCAGTCTGCAGAAGATGCTGGTGAGCATCATGATGAGCTCCGCGGAGCACCGGCACATGTACCTGGATACCAGACGGAAGAAGACGGGCAAAGACCGGGTCCATGCGGTGATCGTCATTACGGCGGACAAGGGCCTGGCGGGCCCCTACAACCACAATGTGGTCCGCCTGGTGGAGGAGCGTTTTCTCTCGGAGGAAAACCGGGAGAAGGAGACCGTGAAGCTCTACGTGGTGGGAGAAGTGGGCAGACAGTATTTCGCGTCGAAAAAGGTCCACATGGAAGGACAGTTTCGCTACACGGCCCAGAACCCCTCCCTGCACCGGGCCAGAGTCATCATGGAGACGGTGCTGGAGGAGTTTCGTCAGAAACGGGTGGATGATGTGTCCATTGTCTACACCGAGATGAAGGGACTGGCGGGATGCGAAGCGAAGGTCATGCACCTTCTGCCCCTTTTGGAGCGGGAGGTCCGGGAGAGACTGCGCCGGGGGGATCTGCCCCCTCAGGAGGAGCTTCATTTCGTCCCCTCCGCGGATGAGGTGCTGACCAACATCGTTCCGGACGTTCTGGTGGGATATATCTACAGCGCTTTGGTGGATTCCTACTGCAGCGAGCAGAACGAGCGGATGACGGCCATGGACGCCGCCAACCGCAATGCCAGCGAGATGATCCACTCTTTGAAGATCCAGTACAACAGAGAGCGGCAGGCCAGGATCACCCAGGAGATCACCGAGGTGGCATCCGGGGCAAAGAAGGTCAAAAAGGACCGCGAGGAGAGCGAAAAGTAGAAAGAAAAGCGGGAAGCACAGGCCATGAAAAATATCGACAATATCGGTTACGGAAAGATCATACAGGTCATGGGTCCGGTGGTGGATGTGGAGTTCGAAGAGGACTGCATCCCCTACATCGGAGATGCCCTGGTGACGCAGAATGAACGCAGGCCCCGGATCATGGAGGTGGTCCAGCAGTTAGAGGACGGCGTGGTGCGCTGCATTCTCTTAGGACCCAGCGAGGGGCTGTCCAAGCATATGGATGTCTATGCCACCGGGGATGCCATCAAGGTCCCCGTGGGGGAAAAGACCCTGGGAAGGCTCTTTAATGTTCTGGGGGAGACCATCGACAAGGGAGAGCCCATCACGGATGCGCCCCTTTGGGAGATCCACCGGGAAGCGCCGCCCTTTGAGGAGCAGAGCCCCGTGGTGGAGATCTTAGAGACCGGCATCAAGGTCATCGACCTATTAGCCCCCTATGCCAAGGGCGGAAAGATCGGACTCTTTGGCGGCGCCGGTGTGGGAAAGACGGTGCTGATCCAGGAGCTCATCACCAATGTGGCCACGGAGCACGGCGGCTATTCCATCTTTACCGGCGTGGGAGAGCGCTCCCGGGAAGGGAACGACCTCTGGACCGAGATGGCAGAGTCCGGGGTGCTGAAAAAGACCGCTCTGGTCTTCGGACAGATGAACGAGCCTCCCGGGTCCAGAATGCGGGTGGCGGAGACCGGTCTGACCATGGCGGAGTATTTCCGGGATGTGGACCGGAAGGATGTGCTTCTTTTTATCGATAACATTTTCCGCTTCGTGCAGGCGGGCTCCGAGGTATCGGCGCTTTTGGGGCGCATGCCCTCCGCCGTGGGATATCAGCCCACCCTGGCTACGGAGCTGGGAGCGCTGCAGGAGCGGATCGCCTCCACCAAGAGCGGAAGCATCACCTCCGTGCAGGCGGTGTATGTGCCGGCGGATGATCTGACGGACCCCGCCCCTGCCACCACCTTTTCCCATCTGGATGCCACCACGGTGCTCTCCAGAAAGATCGTGGAGCAGGGCATCTATCCCGCCGTGGATCCGCTGGAATCCACTTCCCGGATCCTGGAGCCGGATGTGGTGGGGGACAGGCACTACCGCGTGGCCCGCAAGGTGCAGGAGACGCTGCAAAGCTACAAGGAGCTGCAGGATATCATCGCCATCCTGGGGATGGACGAGCTGTCGGAGCAGGACAAGGTGACGGTGTACCGGGCCCGGAAGATCCAGCGGTTTTTGTCCCAGCCCTTCCATGTGGCGGAGAACTTCACCGGTGTCCCCGGGGTATATGTGCCTTTGGAAAAGACCATCGAAGGCTTCGAGCGGATCCTCTCCGGAGAGCTGGATGATGTGCCGGAGAGTGCGTTCTTCAACGTGGGTACCATCGAGGATGCGCTGGAAAAAGCGGAGAAGATAAAGAATGGCTAAGAAGTTCCCGTTAAAGATCCTGGCGGCGGACGGCGTGTTTTTCGACGGAGAGGCGGAGAGTCTGACGGTGCCTGCCGTGGACGGATCCCTTCAGATCCTGGCCGGGCATGAAAATATGGTGCTTGCAACGGTGGAGGGACTGGTGCGCGTCCGGACAGCGGAGAGGGAACCCCTGATCACCGGTGTGGCGGGGGTGGGATTTACCCAGGTGTCTCACGGGGAAGTCACGGTGCTGGTGGATACCATCGAGCGCCCGGAGGACATCGACCGGGCGAGAGCGGAGCGGGCACTGGCCAGAGCAAAGGAGCAGCTCCGGCAGGATCAGAGCATTCAGGAATATGAGATCTCCAAGGCCTCTCTGGCGAGAGCCATGATGCGGCTCTCCCATGCAAACAAGAGCACGGTGCTGCCGCCGGATGTGTGAGGCGGGCGCAGGAGACGCTTCAAGGAAATGCCGAAACCGGGGATACCGGGACCGAAAGAAAGGACGGTCGAAGCATGGCCATGATCAAGGCAGTCCTGGGAGTCTGGGCGGTGATCAATCTCTTCGTCTTCGGACTCTACGGGGACGATAAAAGACGTGCAAAGAGCGGACAATGGAGGATCCCGGAGCGGGTCCTTTTGTTTGCGGCACTGTTCGGAGCGCCGGGAGCGCTTCTGGGGATGCTGTTCTTTCATCACAAGACCCGAAAGCCGAAGTTCGCCGTCGGCGTACCCGCCATCCTCATCGCGGAGGCAGCCCTGGTTTTCTGGTGGCTCTTCGAAACCGGCGGCCTGTTCTGAATAGGAAAAGATCCGGGAAGGTACCCGGATTTTTTTAATCTTCTGGATGATCATCACTCTCCGGCAGGGGGACGTTCAGGATCTCGGCGGTCTGCTCGATGATCCACTGCACCCACTGCTCATAATACTTCGCCCGCAGATGGGCGTCATCGCCGCCGGTGTAGGTGGTGCTCAGGTTTCCCTCCCCGTCATCGAAGACGGGATTGACGTCCAGATAGTGGAGGTCATAGCCAATGGCCATTTCCTCGATCATCTCATTGTAGAGGTCGATCTTTTCGTTGTTGATGTTCCGGTCTCTGTCGGAGCGGGCCTTTGTCACATGGAGATTGGCCTGCACGAAGATCTCCGCGCCGAACTGACGCTCCGTCAGGTCCTTTACCAGCGCTTCGTAGGCTTCGATATTTCCCTCCAGATTATTCGTTCCCAGCTCATTGATCCCGATCATGATATAGATCTTGCTGTAGGGCTCCTCATCGTGAAGCTCCAGGAGCTGTTCCAGCGTCATCTTTTCCGAACCGGCGACGCTTAACTCTTTTTTGTAGATGTTGTGGATGCTCAGCCCCGTCTCGCAGAAAAAGTCGGTTTCCGTCAGTCCGCCGTATTCAAAAAGTCCCACGGTGCGGGAGTCTCCGATAAAGAGGGTATTGGCCATGGAGAGGGGTTCCGGATCGGGCTCGGGAGCGATGGGATCGTCCGGGGTACGCAGCGTGTCTTCACCGGTTCCGGCCTGCGCCGGATCCGCGGCCTGCTCCGGGGAGAGTTCCCCTGCGCCTTCGGTGGCGGGATCCCCTGCAGCGGCCTGCCCTTCGGCATCCCCCGGTGTCAAAGCGGAGGTGCCCGCAGGCTCCGTCCCCTGCACATCCGACGTGTCCCCTGCCCCATCCGCCGCTTCCTGGGCTGCGGCCTCTGCCAGCATCCGGTCCGCCAGCTCTCTGGGGGTCAGCTCTTCCTCCTCCGGTGCCGGCTGCCCTGCACCGGTGATAAAGCCGGCGGGGTCCGTCCAGAACTGCGCCGCCTTTCCGGGGAGGAAGGGCAGCAAGATGGCCACGGTTCCCAGCAGCAGGTAGATGCTCACCAGCAGGCGGTTGCTTTCTCTGTATGGATTTTTTCTGTTGTGATGTCCTTGTGTCATGGTTCGTTTTTCCGGTCATACCGTGCATTTTATCAAAACGTGCTGTACAGGAAGGGATCCCCCGCTCCCAGATACAGACTGTAGAGGCTAAGGCCCAGGATCGCCAGCAGCACCGGGACCTTTAAAATCCTGGGGAGTCTGTCGTAGATCCATTTCGGCAGGGGTGTTACAAAGAGCACGCAAAGCCCCAGCCACAGGCCGTAGAGATTCAGGTATTTCATCCAGTCTCCCGGGAAGGGAGACTCCGGCCCCATGCCGAAAAAGGGAAAGAGCCGTGTGAAAAACAGTTCCAGCTCCGTCAGGTCCGTGATGGCAAAGACGGACCAGGACAGAGGGATGAGGAGCAGCATATACAGATGCCCCAGCACATGGCTCCGCTCCAGGAATCTTCCGTAGAGGAATTTCTCCAGGAAGATCACCGCAAACAGGACCCCGCCCCAGAGAAGGAAATTCAGGGTGCTGCCATGCCAGATGCCGGTCAGGAGCCAGACCACGGCCAGATTCAGGATGGTCCGGAAGGCGCCTTTTCGGCTGCCCCCCAGAGGGATGTAGACATAGTCCCGAAACCAGGCCCCCAGGGTCATGTGCCACCGCCTCCAGAAGACGGTCATGGTCTTTGAAAGGTAGGGCCTGTCGAAGTTTTGGGGGATGGGGAGCCCCAGCATCTGTCCGATGCCGATGGCCATCATGGAATACCCCGCGAAATCGAAGAGGATCCGGAAGGAATAGGCATAGGCCGCCATCCAGGCCAGGGCCGTGGAGACGCTCTCGTACCCGATGCCGGCCGTACCGGTCCAGATCCGGGACACATGGTTTGCCAGAAGAACCTTCAGTCCCAGTCCGATGACAAAGGTTTCCAGCCCTTTTCCAAACTCCCGGGAGAGAGCGGGGCGTTTGTGGAGCTGCGCCCGGATCTGCTCATACCGGGTGATGGGGCCCGAGGTGATCAGGGCAAAGCACAGGTAGTAGGCGCTGAAGGCCACCAGATCCTCCTCCGGATACACCTTTCTGCGCCGCACATCCGCCAGATAGGAGATGCCCTGAAAGGTATAGAAGGACAGACCTAAGGGGAGGATCCCCAGGGCATACTTACAGCCGCCCAGCACTGCCAGATGGAGCAGCAGCCCGGCGGCAAAGAGAAGATTTTTACTGCGCGGTTTTCGGTAGATCCACAGCCCCAGATAAAAGTCCGTAACGAGGCTTGCCAGGAGCAGCGTCAGCTGCCAGGGATATTCCCAGACCGCGGGAATATAAAAGCAGAGACTTCCGATCAGCAGCACGAAATTCTTTCGCCGCGGTCCTGCCATGTAATACAGCAGGAAAAAGACCGGAAGAAAGATGCACACAAAAGTCAGGCTTCCAAAGGTCATGATGAATGAGGTTATGTTCTCACAGGCACGGGATCTGCCTGTCGTTCTGTTTTTAAGGTTCCGTACAGGTGCCCATTGTACTCCCCGAAGAGAGATTCTTCAACCTTTTTCAGAAAAACCGTCACA
>JAFYFY010000207.1 GCA_017543485.1 Lachnospiraceae bacterium
AGGACGGCGGCCTCCTGAAGGTGGAGAAGAAGCTCTCCGCCGACGGACAGGACATCGGATTTGTGGGGAACATCACCGAGGTGGATCCCAAGGTGCTCTATGACCTTCTGGACGCGGATTTCCTCCCCATCGTGGCCCCCATCGGCATCGACAAAGCGTTTCAGACCTACAACATCAACGCGGACGATGCGGCCTGCGCCATCGCCAAAGCAGTGGGAGCCGACAAGCTGGTCTTCCTCACCGATGTGGAAGGCCTCTACCGCGACTTTAACGACAAATCCACCTTCATCGGGCGGCTCACCGCCAGCGAGGCGGACGAACTCATAAACGGCGGCATCATCGGAGGCGGCATGCTCCCCAAGCTGGGGAACTGCACCAGCGCCATCCGGGGCGGCGTCAGCCGTGTCCACATCCTGGACGGCCGCGTCCTCCACTGCCTCCTCCTGGAGATCTTCACCCGGGACGGCGTGGGCACCGCCATCGTGGCGGATGATGACGACATCGCCCGGGAATCCTGAGTGACACCCGGGGACGGTTCCTGGGGATCGGGGACGGTTCCTGGGGATCAGGAACCGTCCCCGATCCCCACTGTCATCTGAGGATCTCGTCCACGGTGGAGACGGTGCTGAAGGTTCCCTTGTTGGCGGAGATGATCTCCCGCATCTTCTGGAGTTCAAAGTAGGTCACATAGCAGATCAGGGTCTTGTTCTCCCCGGCGATGGCACCCCGGGAATCCATGATGGTGCAGGTCTTGCCCAGCTCGTCCTTGATCTGGGCGATGAGCTTTTCCGGATGCTTGGTGATGATGGTGACCTGCTTGATGGCCTCGAAATGGTCCGTGAAGTGGTTGATCACCGCCGTGGCCACCACATAGACCAGGAGGCTCATCATGGCGGCGTTTCGGTTGATGAGGACGAAGACCGTCAGGTAGACCCCTGCATTGAACAGGATGAGGATGGAGGTCATACTGAAGTTCTTCCCGGTCTTTCGCTCCACCAGATTCACGATGATGTTGGCAAAGATCTCCGAGCCGTCGATACAGCCGCCGAAGCGCAGGATCAGGGAAAGCCCCGCACCCAGGATGGCGCCGCCGAAGGCCACCGCCAGGAAGTGCTCGGTGTTGATCTCAAAGGGAATGTGCTCAAAGATCTCCAGCCCCACGGTGTAGGCCGCGGTACCCAGGAGGGCCTTGATGGCAAAACGCTTTCCCAGAAGCCAGACCCCCACGGACCAGAAGGGGAGAAAGACCAGGAGCACGCAAAGGGACAGGTTGAATCCCGTCAGCTTGTTGATGATGATGGCGATGCCCGCCGTGCCGTAGTCGATGGCATCGTTGGGGATGAGGATGCAGATGACGGAAAAACTGGCCATCAGCGCCCCGGCCACGATGAGCAGATAGGATGTGATCTTTTCGATGATGTGATGCATGGCTGACCTCCGCTGTCAAAAAATGTCTCGAAAAACTGCCCTTATTCTAACAAAACCCGTGCATTTTGCAAAGGGCGGCCCTTGCGTCCGGCCCTTCTTTTCCGTATACTTGAACCGTTTCCGAAACCGGACCGTCCCGTCCGAAGTCGGACCAGATCACCGAAAGGAGCCATTATGCAGAGCATGCAGCAATATATGGATGAAGCGGAGAGCGTTCTGCTCCACACCTACAACCGCTACCCCATCGTCTTTGACCACGGGGAGGGGGTATACCTCTACGACTTAAACGGAAAAAAATACCTGGATTTCGTGGCGGGGATCGCGGTCTTTGCCCTGGGATACGGGAACAGAGAATACAATGACGCCTTGAAGGACCAGGTGGACAAGCTCCTGCACACCTCCAACTACTTCTACAATGTGCCGGCCATCCTGGCGGCAAAGCGCCTTTTAAAGGCATCCGGTATGGACCGGGTGTTTTTCACCAATTCCGGCGCGGAGGCGGTGGAGGGTGCCATCAAGACCGCCCGCAAATACGGCTTTTTAAGGGACGGCCGCACGGATCATGAGATCATCGCCATGAACCATTCCTTCCACGGCCGCACCATGGGGGCCCTGTCCGTCACCGGCAATGCCCACTACCGGGATCCCTTCGAGCCGGGCATCGGGAACATCCGCTTTGCCGACTTTAACGACCTGACCTCGGTGCAGGCCCAGGTAAACAAAAATACCATCGCCATCCTCTTGGAGACCGTTCAGGGAGAAGGGGGCCTCACCCCCGCCACTCCGGAGTTTCTCATGGGGATCCGGGAGCTGTGCGACCGGAAGGACATCCTGCTGATCCTGGACGAGATCCAGTGCGGCATGGGGCGGACGGGATACCCCTTCGCCTGGCAGAAATACGATGTGAAACCCGATGTGATGACCACCGCAAAGGCCCTGGGCTGCGGCGTGCCCATCGGCGCCTTCC
Organism: Lachnospiraceae bacterium; assembly: GCA_017543485.1. Classification (GTDB taxonomy): domain Bacteria; phylum Bacillota; class Clostridia; order Lachnospirales; family Lachnospiraceae; genus AC2028. Next base: position 2,396 of record JAFYFY010000207.1, read on the forward strand.
TGATGACGGAAAAGGTGGCGCAGAGCAGCCTTGTGGCCGGGGACCACGGCACCACCTACGGGGGCAATCCCTTTGCCTGCCGCGCCGCGGACAAGGTGCTGGAGATCTTTGAAAGAGACGACATCCCCGGACATGTGCGGGAGGTGGCGCCCTATCTGGAAAAGCGGCTGGGAGAGCTGGTGAGTGCCTTTGACTGCATCAAAGAGCGCAGAGGTGCCGGGCTCATGCAGGGCCTGGTCTTTGACCGCCCCGTGGCGCCTGTCATAAACAAAGCGCTGGAATCCGGTCTGGTCCTCATCAACGCAGGCCCCAACATCCTTCGCTTCGTCCCCCCTCTGATCATCGAAAAAGCGCATGTGGATGAGATGATGGAGATCCTGGAGGGCGCTGTTCGGGAGGCTGCAGAGCAATGACATTTCGAACGAGATTCCTGTCTGCACTTCTGGTCCTGGCTCTGGGAGCCGGGATCTTCGCCTGCTCCGGGCTGCAGATCCGGGGAGAGGAAGAAGCGCAGGACGTGCGGGGCACCCGGTATGCCAGACAGGACAGCATCATCTTCTGGTACACCGATGAGGCCCTGACCAATTACATCAGTCATGCCGCCGTGGACTTCGGTGAGCTGAACGATATCCATGTGATCCCGGTGCTAAAGGACCGGGAAAAATACCTGGATGCCGTCTATGAAGCTTCTCTGGATGCCGCGCAGATGCCGGATGTGTATCTGGTGAGCCATGAGATGCTGGAAAAAGCGTACCTGTCCGGCATCGCGGCTCCTCTGTCGGATCCCCGGCAGATCCTGGATACGGCCCATTTTTCCACCGCGGCCCTTCATGCCGTCACCTATCAGGGGGTAAAGACCGGGTATCCCTTTTCCTTCGACACCAGCGCCCTGCTCTGCAACATGGACGGCCTGGCCCTCTGGGCATCCCAGAAGGCCCACTACGATGCAACCCATCCCCTGGTCCCGGCGGTGGACGAGGAGGGCAATGCCATCCTGGATGAGGACGGGGAGCAGGCCATGGTGGAGGATGAGATCCCGGAGGATCAGATGGATCCGGTCCTGCTGGAAGAGCTCACGGCCCAGTACGCCGCCGACCCCATCCCGAAATCCCTGGAGGACCTCCTTCTCATCGCGGACAGCTTCGATCCCCCGGAGGGCTTTGAGGGGGTGATGAACTGGGACGTCTCCGATATCCTGTACAATTACTGGGTCCTGGGAGGCGCCATCAACGTGGGCGGCGAAACCGGGGACAACCGGGCCCAGGTGGTCATCGACTGCGAGGAAGCCAGATCCTGCCTGCAGTCCTATCAGGGACTCCGGGAGTTCTTCTCCATCGACGCAGGGGAGGTGAGCTATGCCTCCTCGCTGCAGGATTTTCTGGAGGGAAAATACCTCTTTACCGTGGGAGGCACCGATGCGGTGGAGATCCTGAAGGACGCCCGGGAAGCGGGGGAGGTCACCTTCTCCTACGCGGTGGCACCCATGCCCTCCGTCAGCGGGGGACTGGGAGGCAGACCCCTCTCCGTTACCACGGCGGTGGCGGTCAACGGCTTTTCGGAAAAAAAGGATCTGGCGGAGCGCTTCGCCGCCTTCCTGACGGACGGCATGTCCGAGGCCCTCTATGAGATGGCGGGAGTCCCCGCTGCGGACCTTCGGCAGGAAGCCGCCGGGGGAGATCTGGCAGTCTTTGCCTCCAATTACGCCGGCAGCGTTCCCCTTCCGAAGATGATGGAGACCGAGAACCTCTGGATGCAGCTGGAGGTGGTCTTTTCCGAGGTCTGGGAAGGCCGGGATGTGGGCGAAGAGCTGGGAGAGCTGGATGCCTATGTCCGGACCCTTCTGGGGGAAGGATAGGGCGAAGGACGGGGTGAGAAATCCCGTCAAAAAACTTGCACGCGGGAAGCGCTGCGGGTAAAATAGGACCAGGCATGGAGAGGCACCCTCTCACAGATGGGAGGGACTATGCAAAACAGATTTCACAAAAAGGCGCGGCAGGCAGGGATGATCCTGGCAGCAGTGCTCCTTTCGGGTGCGGTATTAGCAGGATGCGGGGCGGACAGGGCCCTGACCCTGGAGGAACTGCAGCTGCAGACAGGTGCCGGGGAGACGCGGGCGGACAAAGAGACGCAGGCGGACGCAGCTGTACCGGCAGGCGAAGCGGGCGGCGCGGCTTCCGCATCAGATGCGGGGCAAAACCCGCAGACCCCTGTCCAGGGGGCCGATGCGGCGATGCAGCAGACGCAGCCCCCCGGGACGATTTTCGTCCATGTGTGCGGCGCGGTACAAAACCCCGATGTGTACGAGCTGCCGGAAGGCAGCAGAGCGATGGATGCCCTGGAGGCAGCGGGAGGCCTGACGCCGGATGCGGACCGGGCATTCGTAAACCTGGCGCAGCCCGTCACCGACGGGCAAAAGCTCTATTTTCCCACAGCGGAAGAGACCGCTAAAAGCGGATATTCCCCGGTGGCGGAGAGCGCGGCCGGGCAAAGCTCCGGACAAAACTCCGGTCAGACCGGGGCCGGAGACGGACTGGTACACCTGAACACGGCCACGCCGGAGGAGCTGCAGACCCTTCCGGGGATCGGCGCATCCAGGGTCCGGGACATCATCGCCTACCGGGAGGCACACGGAGGGTTTTCCTCCAAGGAAGAACTCAAAGAGGTATCCGGCATCGGAGAGGCCTCCTACGGGAAGCTGGAGGATCTCATCGCGGTGCCCTGAGGAAAACAAGGGAATAAACGGAGAAAAAGATGGCAAACAGGGTTTTGGTGGTGGACGACGAAAAACTCATCGTCAAGGGGATCAAATTCAGCCTGGAGCAGGACGGGATGCAGGTGGACTGTGCCTATGACGGCGAGGAGGCTGTGGCGCTGGCCCGAAACGGCAATTACGACATCATCCTGCTGGATGTGATGCTGCCCAAACTCACCGGACATGAGGTGTGCCAGCAGATCCGGGAGTTTTCCAATGTGCCCATCATCATGGTCACCGCCAAGGGCGAGGACATGGACAAGATCCTGGGACTGGAGTACGGCGCGGACGATTACGTCACCAAGCCCTTTAACATTCTGGAGATCAAGGCGCGGATCAAGGCCGTGATGCGCCGGGCGGGAGCGAAAAAGGAAAGCACCGAGCCCGTATCCGGGGAGCTTCGCAGCGGCCGCATCCGCTTAAACCGCGAGGGACACAGAGCCTATCTGGACGGCAGGGAGGTGCCCCTGACCTCCAAGGAGTTTGAGGTGCTGGAGATCCTGATGCTGACGCCGGACAAGGTCTACACCCGGGAAGAGCTGCTGACCCTGGTCTGGGGCGAGGGGTATCCCGGTGACGTGCGCACCGTGGACGTCCACATCAGAAGGCTCCGGGAGAAGATCGAGGCGGATTCCGGAAATCCTCTGTATGTACACACCAAGTGGGGCGTTGGATATTACTTCCTGAACAAAGAGCAATGAACAGAGCCGGAAGCGTGGTAAAGGAAATTCTGCATAAGGTATGGGAAATGGTCCGCTTGCAC
>JAFYFY010000208.1 GCA_017543485.1 Lachnospiraceae bacterium
CACCTTCGTGTTGTTCAGCACCAGCAGGTCCCCGGGATTCAAAAACTCGGGCAGGTCGGAAAAGATCCGATGCTGCAGCGCGCCGGTCTTTCGGTCGATCACCAGGAGTCTGCTGGAGGAACGGTCTTCCAGGGGATCCTGTGCGATGAGTTCCTCCGGCAGCTCGTAGTAATAATCTTTTTTGGACAGTCCTTCCGTCACAGGCTCACTCCCTTGACAAAAGCCTTATATCCCAGGTAGGTCTCATAGATATCCGCCTTGGAGGTCGCCTCCCAGGGAGCGTGCATATTCAGCACTGCCACACCGCTGTCGATGACGTTCATCCCGTACAGAGCCAGGATATAGGCGATGGTCCCGCCGCCGCCCAGATCCACGCGGCCAAGCTCCGCAAACTGGTAGCGGATATCCTCTTTGTCAAAGACGCTGCGGATGTGCGCAATGTACTCCGCATTGGCATCATTGGAGCCGCTCTTTCCCCGGGATCCGGTAAACTTGTTAAAGACCATGCCGCCCCCCAGGAAGCTGGCATTCTTTTTCTCAAAGCAGCTCTCATATCCGGGATCCACAGCCGCGCTGACATCGGAGGACAGCATGCAGCTGGCCGCCAGGCATCTGCGAAGTGCCAGCTCGGAATATTCTCCCGTCAGGTTCATGGCCTCGGCCACGGCATTCTCAAAGAACTTCGACTGCATGCCGGTGGCGCCCACGGATCCGATCTCTTCCTTGTCCACCAGGATGCAGCAGACGGTGCGGTCGGTCACGGGGCTGTCGATCATGGCCTTCAGAGAAGTATAGGCACAGACTCTGTCATCCTGTCCGTATCCCAGGATCATGCTGCGGTCAAAGCCGGCCTCCCGCGCTCTTCCGGCAGGCACCACTTCCAGCTCCGCGGAGAGAAAGTCCTCCTCCTCGAGGTCATACTGTTTCTTCAGGATATCCAGAACGCCCTTCTTGATGGCATCCTTTGCGGTCTCCTTTGCATCCTTCTTTTTCTTTCCCTTCTCGTCCTTTTCCTTTGTAACGCGGATGGGTTCGCTGCCCACGATGAGATCCAGAGCCTCTCCCTCGATGACCTTTGCGGCCTTTTTCTCCATCTGCTCCTGTGCCAGGTGGATCAGCAGGTCGGAAACGAAGAACACAGGATCGTCCGCATCCTCACCGATGTTCAGCTCCACAGTGGTGCCGTCCTTTTTCACCACCACGCCGTGGATGGCCAGGGGCAGGGTCACCCACTGATACTTCTTGATCCCGCCGTAGTAGTGGGTATCCAGCAGAGCGAAGCCGTCGCTCTCGTACAGGGGGTTGGACTTGATGTCCATGCGGGGGCTGTCGATGTGCGCACCCAGGATGTTCATGCCCTCGGAAAAGCCCTTCTTTCCGATCTGGAACATGCACACGGACTTGTTCATCCACACGCTGTAGACCTTATCTCCGGCCTTCAGCTTTCTGCGGCCGCCGATGAGTTTGCCCAGCTCCTGGTATCCTGCCAGTTCCGCCAGGTTCACGATCTCGTCCACGCACTCTCTCTCGGTCTTGCAGTCCGAGATGAAATTGCGATATCCCTCGCAGAGGGTCTCCAGGTCCTTTAACTGCTTCTTGTCGTACTTTTCCCAAATCGGTTTGAATTCCATGTTTGTTCTCCTTTATTTCAATGTTTCACATCTACGTTGAGTGACGGAGGCTTCGGTGGCAGGATTTGTTCTCTCGCTAGATTTGCTTCGGCGTGAAATCGCACATTGCAGCAGATATCGAATGAGAGTGTCGGGTCGGAAAGCATCTGCCATCCATGGCAGTGCTTTCCTCAGATCGACGTCCTGTCGATCTGACCCTCGGTACCGAGCTGCAATGGCTCTTTCTACGCCTCGCAAAAAATCGCTCGAGAACACAATCTGCCGCCTCGCCTCCTGACTGTACCGTACTTTATGTTCTGACTGAAAAATGGTCAAAACCAAGAGCCCTAGTACATTGCCCCAGCATGCACATTGCTTTTTATGCCCTGACTGACAAACGACCAAAACCATAAGCCAGAGCGCTTTTCCCCGCAATGTGACTCAGGAGGCGACGGTGGACGCATGGGTGAGCGAGTCCTGTCGCAAGGCGATGAAAATGCCATCGCAGCTCTGCTCCGAGGGGCAAATTGCCATGGATGGCAATCCAACCCGATCCGTTTCCCTACTGTCCGCTGCGATGTGCAGTTTCACGCCGAAGCGACCCGGCGAGCGCACCCATGCGTCCACCCGAGCCTCCGGCCTCACATTTCGACCTTACCGTTCACTCCGTAAGCAGTGTCTCACGACCGCAGCTGGATCCCCAGCCCCTCGAGCCCGTTCAGGATCTTCTTCATGGCCCCGGTGATATCCGCATCCTCCAGGGTCCGGTCCTTGGCCCGGAAAGTGATCTTATACGCCATGGATTTGAATCCCGCAGCCACCTGGGCCCCTTCGTAGATATCGAAGAGCGCATAGTCCTCAAGGATCTTTCCGCCGCGCTGGGCGATGATCTCCTCGATCTGTCCCGCCGTCACGCTCTTTGGCACCACCATGCTGATGTCTCTCGTCACAGCAGGGAACTTCGCGATGCCCTCGAACCTGTGACCGAAGGTAGCCATGGGGACGATCACCGGCATATCCAGCACCGCCACATAGCATCTGGCACCGATGCCGTAGGCGTTTTGCACCATGGGATGCACTTCGCCCAGATATCCCAGAACCTGATCTCCCAGCTTTACCAGAGCCTGGCGACCGGGATGCAAAAACGGCTTGCCGGCCTTTGCGTCGTAGGTTCTCTTTTCCTTGATGCCCACTGCCTCCAGGAACTCTTCCACCACACCCTTCATGGTGAAGAAATCTCCCTCTCCGTAGAAACCCAGGGTGAACTGCATCCGCTCATCCGGATAGTCCGTCACCGGAATCTGCTTCGGCAGATAGATATTTCCCAGCTCATAGAGCTTCACATTCTGGTTGCGTCTGTTGTAGTTTGTGGACAGACTGGTGAGCATTCCGTTTAAGGAGATGGTCCGCATCACGGAGAAATCCTCTCCCAGAGGGTTCGCGATGGTGACCGTCTTCCGAAGGTCATCTTCCTTGGGGATCAGGAGCTTATCGAACACCTTCGGGCTTTCGAAGGAATACACATAGGCCTGGGAGAATCCGCAGTACTCCGCGATATCCCGTGCCTTGTCCTCCACCAGCAGCTTCATGGGCTTGCCGCCGCAGGCAGCGCCCCCCGGAAGGGTGGTGGGGATCTTGTCGTATCCGTAGAACCGGGCCACCTCTTCCGCGATATCCGCCTGACCCACCAGGTCCTGACGGAAGGAAGGGATGATCAGCTCCTTTGCGGACTCGTCGTACTCCAGACCTTCCTGTGCAAAGATCCGCAGCATCTCCTCCTCCGGGACATCGGTTCCCAGAAGGGCATTGTATTTTTCCGGAAGGAAGGGGATCCGGCGAAGGGGCGCGATGGGCTCCTTCACATCCACGATACCGCCCACCACTTCGCCGCAGCCCAGCTCCTCAATGAGCTGGCAGGCACGGTTGATGGCATCCTCCGCATTCCGGGGATCCAGTCCCTTTTCGAATTTGCCGGAGGCATCCGTCCGCAGGCCGATGCGCTTGGCGGACTTGCGGATGTTGGGGCCGTTAAAGGTAGCCGCTTCAAAGAGCAGATTCTTTGCATTTTCCGTGATCATGGAGTTTTCGCCTCCCATGATCCCGGCGATGCCGATCTCCTTTTCCGCATCGCAGATCATCAGGACCTCGGAGTCCAGCTTCCGCTCCTGACCGTCCAGGGTGACAAAGGTCTCCCCGTCCTTCGCCCGGCGGACGATGATCTTCTTCCCGGCGATGAGATCCAGGTCAAAGGCGTGCATGGGCTGACCGTACTCTTCCATCACGTAGTTGGTGATATCCACCAGATTGTTGATGGGGCGGATCCCGCTGGCTGCCAGGCGCCTCTGCATCCACTTCGGGGAGGGGCCCACCTTGACATTCTTTACCACTCTGGCGGTATATCTGGGGCAAAGATCCGGGTCCTTTACTTCCACGGAGATATAATCAGACACCTTCTCCCCGTTTCCGGTCTCTTTCACCACAGGAGGAACAAAGGGCTTTCCAAAAGTGGCAGCCGCCTCTCTTGCGATGCCCAGGACACTGTAGCAGTCCACCCGGTTGGAGGTGATCTCATACTCAAAGACCGTATCGTGCAGGCCCAGGAGTTCTACTGCATCCGCGCCGGGGACCACTTCCTCGCTGTCCTCAAAAACGTAGATCCCGTTTTCCGGAGCTTCCGGATAGAAATTCCGGTCGCTTCCCAGTTCCTCGATGGAGCACATCATTCCGAAGGACTCCACACCCCGGAGTTTTCCGGCCTTGATGGAGATCCCATCCTCGGGAAGAGGCCCGCCGTCATGTCCGCCGGCTACCTTTCCGCCGTCTAAGACCACGGGGACTTTCTGTCCCACTGCCACATTGGACGCACCGGTGACGATCTGGATCGTCTCCGTCCCCACATCCACCTGGCAGATCACCAGCTTATCCGCATCCGGATGGGGTGCGATCTCCTTGATCTGACCCACCACGATCTTTTCCAGATTCTTGTCTCTTCTCTCGAAGCCTTCCACCTTGGTGCCGCTCATCGTCATCGCATCGCGGTATTCCTGATCGGTGCAGTCAAGCTCCGGTACATATGCCTTGATCCATGAAAGTGCTGTATTCATTCTCTATCTCCTTAAACGGCTTCCCTGCGGGGCGCCGATCCTATCCGTTTTTCAAGAGCTGCACCGCTTTAGAACTGCTTCAGGAAGCGGATGTCGTTTTCATACATGAGACGCATGTCGTCGATGCCATACTTCAGAAGGGCGATGCGCTCCTGTCCGAAGCCGAAGGCAAATCCGGTATACTCCTCCGGATCGATGCCGCTCATCTCCAGCACATGGGGATGGACCATGCCGCAGCCCAGGATCTCGATCCAGCCTTCTCCCTTACAGAACCGGCATCCGGATCCGCCGCACTTAAAGCAGCTGATATCCATCTCCGCGGAGGGCTCGGTGAAGGGGAAGTGGTGAGGCCGGAACTTCACCCTGGTATCCTCTCCGAAGAGCTCCCTGGCAGCCTGCGCCAGGGTTCCCTTCAGGTCCGCGAAGGTGATGCCCTTCTCGATGACCAGTCCCTCCACCTGATGGAAGGAAGGGGAGTGGGTGGCATCCACTTCGTCCGCACGGAACACTCTTCCGGGGGAGATCATCCGGATGG
>JAFYFY010000209.1 GCA_017543485.1 Lachnospiraceae bacterium
ACAGCGATGCAGTCGTCTCCCAGGGAAAAGCGCACCCCCTCGATGACCACATCGGAGCAGGATTCCGGATCCAGTCCGTCGGTGTTAGGCGAATCCGAAGGATTCTCCACCGTCAGACTGTAAAATCCCAGATCCGTGGAAAAATAGGGATGCAGCGTCCAGGCCGGGCTGTTTTTGCAGGTGAGTCCCTGGAGGGTCACCTTGTTGCAGTGACTTAGGAAAACCAGTCTGGGGCGGAAGGCGATGTTTTTCTTTTTCGGATCACGCCACCAGTTTTCTTTGGAGGCGCAGCCGTCGATGCATCCCTCCCCGTAGAGGATCACATCCTCCACATACAGGCCCGTGATGATCCCCGCGAACATGGGCAGGGGATTCCCCTCCCAGGTGCCCAGGTTGTATTCCTCCGTCTCATCATAGCTCTGGATGAGCCCGGGAAAGACCGGGTAGTGCGTTCTGTCCGGATCCGCTGCCAGGGTGGCCCCCTTTGCCAGCTCCATCCGCAGTCCGCTCTTTAAAAACAGGGACCGGATCCGGTAGGTCCCAGCCGGCACCAGCACCCGGCTCCCCGCCGGGCAGGCACAGATGGCGGCCTGCAGGAATTCGGTGTCATCACTTACCCCGTCTCCCTTTGCCCCGAACTCCCGGACGTTTAAGGTGACGAATTCGGGATCCGTGGAAAAGGTCAGATCCGCGGTCTCCTCCCCGCTTTCTGTCAGGATCCGGACTGCATATTCCGTATCCGGCGACAGACCGAAGAGGGAAGTCACCACGGTGTCCGTCCGCACCCATTCCCGCTCTCCCAGAAACACCCGGTAGGGCTCCTTTGTGTAATAGATCCCGCCGTCGGACAGCTCCAGCACCGCACTCCTGGCGGATTTCATCAGCAGCTTTAATTCCATGTTTTCTCCTTATCAAACGCCATCTGCGCAGCCACGGCCATCATATAGGCCCCCACTGCCTTTTCATCATCGCACACCACGGGCTCCGAGAGGTAATAGGCCACAGTCCCGTCCCGGCGCGGATTGTCCGCGGGACCCAGTCCCGCGACGCTGCAGCAGTTTGTCAGGACTGTTTTTCCGTCCACCTCCTTTAACAGGATGTCCCGCAGTCCCGCCATGATCTTCTCCGCCGCAGGGAGATATTTTTCCGGGAGCAGGATCCCCGCTTTGCAGGCCCGGAAGATGGTGCAGGCCACCATGGCGCTGCCGGAGGCCTCCGGGTAATTTCCCTCCGCCTCGGGGTGGTCCACCACCTGGTAGAACAGCCCCGTCTCCGGATCCTGATACTGCAGGATCCCTTTGATGCTCTTCCGGTACAGATCCACCAGGGTACGGTACTGCTCATAGATCTCCTCGCTCATCAAATCCATGGTGTCCACGAGGGCCATAAGATACCAGCCGATGCTGCGGAGCCAGAAGTTTTTGGAGCACCCCGTCTCCGGATCCGCCCAGAAAATGCGCTTCGTGGTATCGCAGGCGTGGTAGCTCAGCCCTTTTTCCGGGTTATAGAGGTATCTGTCCGTAGTCACGAACTGGGAGACGATGTCGGCGTAGTGCTCCTTCTTCTCATACCGGGTGGTGTAGGCCATGTAGAAGGGCTGCGCCATGAACAGACCGTCCAGCCAGATCTGGTCCGGATAGATCTTTTTGTGGAAAAAGTTCCCGCTCTCGCAGCGGGGATGATTCCGCAGCTGATCCATGAGGAGCTCGATGGCCTTCCGGTATTTCTCGTTCCCGGTGCGGTCATAGGCAAAAAAGAGGGACTTCCCGGTGTTGATGTTGTCGATGTTGTATTTTTCCTTCTCATAATGGGCGATGGTGCCGTCCTCTGCCACATAGCTGTCCAGGTAGGAGACGATCAGGTCCGCATAGGCCTCCTCCCCCGTGACCTCATAGAGCCTCTGGGCCCCCAGCAGCACGCACCCGTCCTCGTAGTTCCACTTCTCATGATTTCCGCGAAAGCTCCGCAGATATGCATCCAGATAGCTTCTTACCTTGTCCATACACGCTTCTCCTTTTCCGGGGAATGGCCCGAATCTTCCGCATATCATTATAACGGGAAGGCGGTGGAATGGCAAATCGCGGAAAAAGAAGAAAAAAACATGGGAGGAGGAAGATTTTTCTTGATGGAAAGGGGGCTTCCCGGGTATGATGAAGGCACCGGGCAGGAGCCGGACGGATACAAACGCATTTCGGAGGGAACATATGAACAGACCAGCCATGCTCACCATCTTTTATGCAGGGGATTCCACCTGCCAGTACAACAACATCCATACCTTTCCCCAGACGGGCATCGGTCAGGTCCTGGGCCTGTATCTGAAAAACCATGTCCGCATCGAAAACCATGCCAAGAACGGCCGCAGCACCAAAAGCTTTCTGGAGGAGGGGCGCCTGTCTCCCATCCGGGAGCGGATCGGCGCGGGGGACTTTCTTTTCATCCAGTTCGGGCACAACGACGAAAAGGCGGAGGATCCTGCGCGGTATACGGATCCCTTCGGCACCTATCAGGAGAATCTGTCCCTCTTTATCAAGGCCGCAGAGGAAAAGGATGCCCATCCGGTCCTCATCACCCCTCTGGCCAGAAGATGGTATGAGGAGGACGGCTCCGGGAATCTCCGGGAGTGCGCCCACACGCAGTATGTCCGGGGGATGAAGGAGCTGGGGGAGCGGATGCAGGTCCCGGTGATCGATCTGTTCTCCAAGAGCAGAAGGCTCTTACAGGAAGCGGGACCGGAGGAGACCCTTCACTGGTATATGCAGCTTCCCGCCGGAACATACCCCGCACATCCGGAAGGAAAAGAGGACAACACCCACCTGCAGTACCGGGGCGCCGTCATCTACGCCGGCTGCATTGCGGAGGGACTCCGGGAGCTGGGGGGGATCTATGCGGACCTGGTGCTCCCGGAGGGGGAGCGGGAAACGGAAAATTACTGGAGTGACTTATGA
>JAFYFY010000210.1 GCA_017543485.1 Lachnospiraceae bacterium
ATCCCGGCGCTGGAAGAATACCGGCTCATCGGAAAGCTGGATAAGGCCGTCATCGAGATCGTTTGCAGGGATCTGCAGGAGTCCATCACCGAAAACCGCAGGGTGGTGCCGGTATCCGTGAACATTTCCAGACTGGACTTTGAACTTCTCAATGTCCCCGAACTGTTTCGCAGCTGCCTGGAGACCTTTGAGATCCAGCCGCGTTTTCTCCATGCGGAGATCACCGAGAGCGCGCTGGTGCTGAGTGAGGGGGTTCTGAAAAAAGCCACGGAGCAGCTAAAAGAGTTGGGGAGCCAGCTCTGGCTGGATGATTTCGGCTCCGGGTATTCCTCCCTGAACGTGCTGAAGGATTACGACTTCGATGTGATGAAGATCGACATGAGTTTCCTGAAGAACTTCGAAGGAAACGAAAAGTCCAGGACCATCTTAAAGAGCATCACGGCCATGGCCTCCCTCATCGGGATGCGGACGGTGTGCGAGGGCGTGGAGACGGCGGAGGCCGCGGACTTCCTGACGCAGATCGGCTGCGAGAGACTGCAGGGGTATTATTTCGGAAAGCCCATGCCCCTTTCGGAGATCTGGGAAAAGGGAGAGCATTTTGCATAAGATTGGTACTTGACGGATGGGCAAGTGCGAAGTATAGTAATTTCAACTTTTGACAGACAAACCATTGACGCGGAAGAAAAAGCATTCATTCGCCAGGGGAGACCCGCCAGCGAGTCCGGGACGGTGTGAGCCGGATGGTATGAGGGATGCGTGAAGCGACAGATGCTTCTTATATGGTCCGCTGAGGGCATGGGGAAAGGGTGACCGAGTATCCGTGACGTGGGGCATACGTGAGTTGCCGGGGATATGCAGGTATCCCGCAAGTGCACGGGTCATACCGTGAATCAAGGTGGTACCGCGGATCGAAGTGATTCGTCCTTGACAGATGAAGAGGATCTGTCAGGGACGTTTTTTTATACTCCCCGGACGGATCTCATAACCGGAAGTCCGAAAAGGAGGGTGTCATGATCAAGGAAGCTATCGTCAAGATCGTAAACAAAGAGGATCTCGGGTATGAAGAGGCCTATACCGTCATGAACGAGATCATGAGCGGGGAGACCACTCCCACCCAGAACGCGGCCTTTCTGGCTGCGCTGTCCACCAAGAGCGCCCGGGCGGAGACCACGGACGAGATCGCAGGCTGCGCCGCTGCCATGCGGGACCACGCCACCAGAGTGGACACCGGCATGGAGGTGTTGGAGATCGTGGGCACCGGCGGAGACAATGCGGGAAGCTTTAACATCTCCACCACCACGGCCCTGGTGACGGCCGCGGGAGGCGTGAAGGTGGCCAAGCACGGGAACCGGGCGGCATCCTCCCTGTGTGGCACGGCGGACTGCCTGGAGGCCCTGGGGGTCAACATCGACCAGAGCCCGGAAAAATGCATCGAGCTGTTAAAGGAAGCGGGTTTTTGCTTCTTCTTTGCACAAAAGTACCACACCTCAATGAAGTATGTGGGAGCCATCCGGAAGGAGCTGGGATTTCGTACCGTCTTTAACATCCTGGGACCCCTGACCAATCCGGCCTCCCCCTCCATGCAGCTTCTGGGCGTCTATGACGAATATCTGGTGGAGCCTCTGGCACAGGTCCTGGTAAACCTGGGAGTGAAGCGGGGCATGGTGGTCTACGGAACGGACAAGCTGGATGAGATCTCCCTGTCCTCCCCCACGAAGATCTGCGAGATCCGGGACGGCTGGTTTAAGAGCTTCACCATCACCCCGGAGGATTTCGGCTTTGCCACCTGCGGCAAGGAGGACTTAAAGGGCGGCACCCCCGCGGAAAATGCACAGATCACCCTGGGGATCCTAAAGGGCGAGAAGGGACATAAGAGAAACGCGGTGCTCTTAAACGCCGGTGCGGCGCTCTATATCGGCGGAAAAGCGGAGAGCATGGCAGAGGGCATCAAGCTGGCGGCAGAGCTCATCGACTCCGGGAAGGCACTGGAGACCCTGGAAAAGGTGAAGGAGATCAGCAACCGGTAAAGAGCGGGAGAGGGCAGATGACGATTCTGGAAG
>JAFYFY010000211.1 GCA_017543485.1 Lachnospiraceae bacterium
CGCTGTCGTCTCTGTCATTGGAGTATCGGGTGTATTTTATTTCCGTGTCAGGTCCCATGAGCAGCAGATAGGAATTGGAAAAGAGCGGGAACTGTCCCTCCCGCACCAGACTGTCAAAGACCTGTTTCTCATCAAAGAGCAGCATCCGGTCCCTGTCAAAATTTCGCCTGTTATCTTTGCATTCCCCGATCTTCGGAAGCCGCTTATCGGAAAATAACGTGTGCATGAATTTGTAATCCGGATAGGGATAGTAGAAATGGCATGCCTCCCGGGAGATCCCGCAGCGCTCCGCGATCCGAAGGAGCCCCTCCCGGGTAAAGGTCCGGACACCGCCTCCGGCGGGATAGTCCTCGATGCCCTCGAAGAAATTCCCGGTGTGGTCCTCCCTGCAGCCCGCAAAATACTTCAGGCCGAAGCGATTCTCAATGGCAATGACGATCCGGCCGCCGGGAGCCAGATGCTGCCGCAGGATCTTCAGAAAGTCCTCGTAGGGCGTCTCTCCTCCGATGTAGGCCGCCCCGTACTCAAACACGCCGATGAGGCAGATCCAGCTGTAATCCCCGGGAAGCTCCGGCTCGATCTCTTTGAAATTCCCCACATGGATGGTGACATTTTCACAGTCCGTATGCCGATAGGCATTGATCCGGCTGCGTTTCAGGGAGAGATCCACGCAGGTCACCGCACCCGCTTTCCCGGCCAGAGCCCCGGTGATGGCACCGCACCCGCTTCCCACCTCCAGAACCCGGTCCTCCCGGGTGATGGGAAGCCATTCCACGATATTCTCCCGCAGGGGAGACAGATGATAGAGGATGGGCCAGCTGCCGCTTTGTTCGATCTGCTCCCGGTATTCCACGGGAGAAAGATCACGGGCGATCTTTAATAATTCCTCCTCCACCGGTCCGTCGCAGTATTGATCATCCCCGGAATAAAGTGAAAGATCGAGTGTTACTTTTCCGATCCGCTCCAGTTTTTCTTTCTTTTCCGCTGCAGGCGCCATAGGTCCTCCCGTGTGCTTTGCCTTTGGGTCAGACCGGTTTTACGGTCATCTCCGTTCCCATATCATAATATCCCACAGTGTCCTTGTCCGACACCACGGTAAAGTTCAGGACATCATAGAGCCGGTGATATACCTTGAAATCCCCGTTCTCATAGCCGGTGCACCCCAGAGAGATCAGATACTCTCCTCCCTGAAGACTCATCTTCTGGCGGAAGGTGATCTCGAAGGCCTGACCAGCCCGGCCCTCCTCCAGGTAGGCTTTCTCGATCATGGAGTTGGTGCCGGTGATCTCCACCCCCTTCACGTTCTTGATGGAGCAGGCAAAAATGGGCTCCGGCAGACGGTCCTTCAGGTCCACCCGCATATGGACCGTAAACTCGCTGCCTTTTAAAATAGCGCTCGTTCTCGTTCCCTGATCGTCGGTGATGTAGTAATCGGAGATGATGGCCTGCTTTGTGCCGTACTCCAGCTTCTCGGGGTTGACACTGTCTCCGCCCTCCGGAGTCGCCTCGCTTCCCTCTCCGTACTGTCCCACCAGCACCTTCTTGTAATCATC
>JAFYFY010000026.1 GCA_017543485.1 Lachnospiraceae bacterium
CGGATCATCTCAAGCTTTTCGGTGCGGCTTACGCCGGTATAGGCCGGATCCAGCAGCCAGGCTTTTTCCGCGCTTAGATCCGGACGGTCCGTCCAGAGCTCTCCCACCAGATCCAGATCCGTCCGGATCCTGATACTCTTGTCACCGAAGGCCTTTTCCAGCCCTGCCTTTACCGCGCAGGAGACACATCTTCCATCAAATCCAAGAGTCTGCCCGTCAGACAGGCTCTGCGCCAGATACTGAGAAACCGTGGGCACCCCGGGCTCCCGCATTTTCATCAGCCGGATCCCGGTACCCTCCAGCTGATCCTGTGCCTGGAGAAAGTACCTTCCGTCCGTCCAGAGACAGCACTCCCTTCGGGTGATCACCATCTCACCCGCAGAGCCGTCAAAGCCGGAGAGAAACTCCCGGCACTTGAAAAAGTCTCCCACATATTCCGATGCATGAAAATCATCACTGACCACCAGATATGCATCCAGCCCCTCCCGTTCCATCAGGGCCTGCAGATCCGCAACCCGGCGGGCATATCCGCTTTTTTCCACCCGTTTCATACCAAAAATGCCTCCACTACTGCTTTCATGCCGTCCACATCACACTCCGTATCGTGCAGCACCGCAGCGTTTCGGATCTCTTTCACGGCCCTGGGGACCGCCACTCCGGAAAGGTGCGAGAGCCTGTCCACCAGTGCGAAATCATCCTCCGCGCTCACGTCCTCTCCCATGGCCTTCATCACATTTCTCGTAAACTTAAAGGGACTGGCCGTGGAAGCGATGATGGACGGTGTCTCATCCTTGGTATCCGCCAGGTATTTCTGATACACCGCGGAAGCCACCGCCGTATGGGTATCGATGACATACCCGCAGGATTCGTAGATCCTGCGGATCTCCGCGAAGGTCTCCTCTTCATCCGCGAAGTTTCCGTAAAAATCCGACAGACCTTCCCGCTCTTTCTCCGTGATCTCGTATTTTCCGTCCCCGGACAGAAGGGCCATCAGTTCTTTGCAGCGCTCCGGGCTATTGCCGCCGATGCGGTAGATGAGGCGCTCCAAATTGCTGGAGATCAGGATATCCATGGAGGGGGAGCTGGTAAGGACGAATTCCCGGTTCCGGTCATAGGTCCCGCTCCGGAAAAAGTCAAAGAGCACCTTGTTGGTATTGGAGGCACAGATCAGCTTTCCCACCGGCAGTCCCATCTGCTTGGCATAAAAAGCCGCCAGGATATTTCCGAAGTTTCCGGTGGGTACCACGATATTGACGGGGTCCCCCTCCCCGATGCGCTCTTCCTTCAGAAGGGTGGCATAGGCGTACACATAATAGCAGATCTGGGGCACCAGTCTGCCAATGTTGATGGAGTTTGCGGAGGAAAACCGAAATCCCCGCTCCTTCATGGATCTTTCCAGCTCCCGGTCCGCGAAGAGCTTTTTCACGCCGGTCTGAGCATCATCAAAATTCCCATGGATGGCCACCACCCTGGTGTTTGCTCCCTTCTGGGTCACCATCTGCAGCTCCTGGATCCGGCTGACGCCTCCCTTGGGATAAAAGACCATGATCCTGGTGCCGGGTACATCCGCAAACCCTGCAAGAGCCGCCTTTCCGGTATCACCGCTGGTGGCGGTGAGGATGACGATCTCCTCCGAGATGGCGTTTTTCTTTGCGGAGGTGGTCATCAGGTGAGGCAGGATGGACAGCGCCATATCCTTAAAGGCGATGGTGGCACCGTGAAACAGCTCCAGATAATAGGCCCCTTCCGCATAGGCCAAAGGTGCGATCTCCGGAGTGTCAAACTTTTCATCATAGGCTTTTTCGATGCAGCCCCGCAGCTCTTCCTCCGTGAAATCATCGAAAAAGAGCTTCATCACCTGATAGGCCAGCTCCCGGTAATCCATCCGGGCCAGCTCGGCGAGAGTATGATCCAGCGCGGGGATCCGGTCCGGCACAAAGAGTCCGCCGTCCTTCGCAAGGCCCTGCAGGATCGCTTCGGACGCGGTCAGGCCTGTTTCACCGCCCCGGGTGCTGCTGTAAGAAATGCTCATCTTTCTTGAATCCTTTCCAAACTGTTTGTATACTGAAATCTGACGAAACGCCATCAGATAATTTACCACAGAAACGTTCATCGGTCAAAAAGATCGGAGGAGCGCATGTCAAACAACAGTCCCGAAAAAACGCATCTTCCGGAAGGGGTCTTTGCCGCCTTCAAAAAGGACGGCACGCCGTACTTTCGCGCCTCCCTCACCCACCGGACCAAGCACATCAGTCTGGGCAGCTTCGCGGACCCGGAGCAGGCCCATCTGGCCTATCTGGAGGGGCGAAAGCTCCTGGAAAATCCGTCCCTGACCCTGACCCTGTACAACGAAAACCGGGAGCTGTCCTTTGAAAAATGGGTGGTACTCTTAAACTTTCGGGACAACGGCCTGTATTTTTCCACCCCCATCTACATCGGTCAGAAGGTGATCTTCTACTACCTGTCACCCACGGAGGTCTTAAAGTTCGATCCCGATGACCTCTTCTACTATTCCTCCCACAAGATCAGCCGCCGGGGCGGGCATCTGTTTGTGGCGGATTATGGCTCCCAGCTCTCCCTCCCCGCCAGATACGGCATCAAGGCCTACGCCGTGGAGGGACGGGACTTCCGGTTTTTAAACCGGGATCCCTTTGATTACAGGCGGGAAAATCTGGAGATCCTGAACATCTACCACGGTGTGATCCGGACCGGAAAGGGCTTTATCGCCAGGATCCACCTGCGCAGCTATTACCGCATCGGCATCTACGAGGATGCCATCACCGCTGCCATCGCCTACAACAAAGCCGTGGATATCCTCCGGGCTGCCGGCTTTGAAAAAAACTTCCCGGTAAACGACATCGACGAAGTCTCCCCCAGAGTCTATGCCGAAATCTATTCCGCCATCCGGACCGCCCCCGCCATCAGCCGTCTGCGCCCGTAGACCTTTGCGTGCCGGGGGTCTTTCCCGGAGGTGCATACACTCCCGCGATCTGCTCCGCCACCCGGATCCCGTCCATGGCTGCGGAAGTGATGCCCCCTGCATAACCCGCGCCCTCTCCGCAGGGATAAAGACCCGCCACGGATCCCTGCAGATCTTCTCCCCTCTCCATCCGAACCGGCGAGGAGGTCCTGCTCTCGATCCCCG
>JAFYFY010000027.1 GCA_017543485.1 Lachnospiraceae bacterium
CGGGAAGCTCGTCCGGGACGACCGGGTGGAAGCAAAGCGGCATATGCTGGATGCGCATCCGAGCCTGAAAGGCATGTATTCCGCGGAGGACGATAACACGGAAGTGCTGTACTTTGAGAACGCGACAGCCACATTCAGCTCCTTTACGGAAGCTCCCCGGACAGTGACGTTCTGAAAAACAGATTAAAGAACGTCAACCCACAGGATGGCATCGATGAGACAGCGGATTCACTCATAGCGTATGGCAAGGGGGCTGTGAAAATGTAGCAGCCCCTTTTTTCAGCAAGAACGGTTGCTTAGACGCTGATTTATACAGAGAGCATAGTTGAGTGCAAGATGGGACGCGGGGACGGTCCTTTCGTTCCATTTTAATCCGTATATAAAATGGTACGCAAGGACCGTCCCCACGTCCCACTTGATCTGGCTTGACGCGTTTGCTGGAATTAATCAGCGCTTCCTTCATCCGATCTCTCGAGAACCAGATCAGTCAGAGCGGATTTTAGCAGGGTTGTTGGATCAACCTCCGGTTGTATCCAAGCATCGATGGCTTCCGGCGGGAAAACAATTGGCATCCGGTCGTGGAGGTGGGAAAGGGGCTGGGACGGAGGACGGGTGAGGATGGCAAAGACCGGGTATTTCAGGCCCCGGTATTCTTCAATCCGGTAGAGACCGGCCATATAGCAGACTTCGGATCCACGGGGCTGTATGATGTATTTGGACCCGAGCTTTGGCTTTCCGGAGGGGGAAAGCAGATGCTCCCACTCGAAGTAGTAGCTGGCCGGGACGATGCAGCGGTGGGATATCCAGGGTCCCTTCCAGAGGGGATTCGCGGACGCCGTCTCCACCCGGCAGTTCACGATGGTACGATCAATGCCCCTGGCCGTGAACCCCCAGCGCATGGGAAAGACCTTTTTCGCGCCGGAAGGAGCGGGCGCAATCACGGGAACGATATCCGCCGGACGGACTTCCCCTTCCGTGGTCACGCCCCGGCCGAGCTTGTCGATCATGCGGGAGGTTAAGGGCGCACGGTTCATCTCCTGGACGATGGGGCGCAGCTCCGGCGACATTTCGATGTAGTATCTGCAGCACATATCAGACCTCCGAAGGGAAGAAGGAAGCGGAACCGTTGCCTGACTGAATCGTACCATCCGTGTTTATTCCCAGTCCGGACAATCCTCGAAGAGGCGGGGATTCTCCGGCTCGATGGCAGAAGATCCGCAAAGTCGATCACAGCCTTGCTGTTATTCCCAGTCCGGACAGTCCTCGAAGAGGCGGGGATTCTCCGGCTCGATGGATAGAAGATCCGCAAAGTCGATCACAGCCTTGCTGTTTTCCTCCTGCAGGGTCATGGTCTCATGGAACTCATCGACATTGAGCACCATGCCCGAGGCGGTCTCATACCGCCCCTTTTCCGGGCCAAAGGCATCCTGATCAGCGCAGGGCACGAAATATCGCACGGTTACCATGACGCGGTTTGCCCTGGCCAGACGGCTGTTGAAGGTATATCCGCGGAGGATGAACAGCCTGTGATCCAGATCCCGCTTTTCATCTTCCTCCAGCTCAACCCTGTCAACATACCGTACTTCCTTTGACCCGATGGCTTCATCAAAGCCCTTGAGGGCATCGAAGGGCGAGAAGATCTTTGCCCAGCGGGAGGCGGGCATAGGCGGATGCCTGATGGTGAAAGCATCCAGGGCATTGTGCCGGGGCTTCCCCTTCAGAAAGACATCCCTGTATTTAAAGGTTGACGGCATCGGCATGGCACCGAGCTGCATGATCATCACCTCCAGCCGCGCTCCCGGGAGCGGCACTGGGGAGATGAAATCAGGCCCGGTGACCGCCGATCTGCTGATTCCGTTCCAGCTGTGTCGCTCCCTCGAGCATGTTTTTTCCGGTAAAGAGGGCATTGGCCCCGAATTTTGAGCGCACTTCAAGAAGGGCTCCCCGGAGACGTTTTTCCTTCTCCAGCGCCTTGTCATCGATAAACATATTGAGTTGGAAAAATTCGCTGTCCATACGGACATCCTCGGCGCAGACGCCGAGCTTCCGGAAGAGAAGCCGATGATCGGCCTTCCTGTCGAAGGAGGCCAGCAGCAGCGGGGCGACGGTAGCAATACTGTTTGTATCCACTGTCATTTTAACCGTCCCA
>JAFYFY010000212.1 GCA_017543485.1 Lachnospiraceae bacterium
AGGCCTCCGGCGTGGAATACCGGCTTCCATGATGGGCCGCTTTCAGAATGTGGATCCGGGAGAGTCCCAGATCCTCCAACGCCCGGGAGAGCGCCTCCGTCATCCGCTCCTCCCCCTCCTCCTGCACATCCCCGGTAAAGAGCACCGTATCCCCGGAAGGAAGATGCTGCAGGAGAAAGCACTGGGAGGCGCTGTTTGGATCCTCTGCCCGAAAGTCCGCAGCCGGATGGAGGCAGAGCATCCGAACCTGTCCGGACTGCCAGCACATCCCGGCCCGCATCCCCTCCACCGGCACCGGCTCTCCAAACCGCCCGGAGGCCGCCTCCAGGATCCGGGGGACAAACTCCGAGTCGCTCTCCAAAAAGGCATCCGTCACATACAAAGCCCCGATGTCAAAGCCCCAGATCTCCCGGTTTTCCAGAAGCTCCAGAGCGCCGTTTACGTGATCCGCATCCGGGTGGGAGAGGAGGATCCGGTCGATGCGGGAGATCCCCTGACTTTTGAGAAAGGGCCTTAACACATACTGCCCCACATGATCCCGGGAGGTGGAGCCCCCGTCCAGCAGATACACCTCCCCGGAAGCTCCGAGGCCCCGGCCCGTCCGCAGCACGATGCCGTCCCCCTGCCCCACGCTCAGGAAGGTGATCCCGGCGCCGTGAAAGCGAAAGACGCCGCTGACGGAAAAAAGAAGGAGGGTGAGAAACCCGGCAAAGATCCCTGCCCGCAGAGGCATTTCCGGGATCTGACAGATCCGGCGCCCTGACGCCTGCCTGCCCCGTCCCCACCGGGCTGCCCGATTTTCCGCCCCCCGGGAGGTCAGGAGGCAGAACATCCCCAGGATCCCGTAGTAGACGAGGATCTGCCACGGGGCCGGGCGCCCCGGATTCCACAGCCGCCACGGCAGCCGGTCCCCCAGGGTGCACACGGCCTCAAAAAAGCGCAGGATGAGGACGCTGCCGGTGCCCAGGATCCCCAGCCCCGGCACCAGCATGGGCAGGAGGGATCCGAAGAGCAGCAGGCTCATCAGAGGCAGCACCGCCAGGTTCAGAAAGACGGCGTACCGGGGGACTTCGTAGAAGAAATACAGCTGCACCGGCAGGGTAAAGAGGATGATGGAGCCGCTGGCCAGGATCCCCTTTGCCAGAGCCCGCCCGGCGGAGCGGGCAAGACGCAGGGGGAGGGGGAGCAGTGCCTCGGTGCCTGCGGGCTCCCGCCGGGAGGCGATGCCGAAGAACCGCTCCACCCGGGGAAGAAAGACCAGGGCGCCCAGGGCGGAGCCGAAGGAGAGGAGAAAACCGCAGTCCGTCAGGATCTCCGGATCCCGGATCGCCAGCACCGCGGCCATGAGCCCCAGGGAGGTGAGGGGGTCTGCCGTCCGCCCCGCCAGCACCGCCCCCATGGACAGAGCGAAGCACCCGGCGCTGCGGGCCGCGGAGACGCTCATCCCGGTGAGCTGCGCGTAGAAAAGGATCAGGAGGGCGCACAGAAGGGCCGAGGCGCGGTGGGGCACCCCCAGACGGCAGAGGGCGGCAAAGAGCCCCAGCCCCAGCAGAGAGATGTGGAGTCCGGAGATGGAGAGGATGTGGGCGATGCCGTTTCGCTGATACAGGGCTTTGACCTCCGGGTCCAGGGCCCCCTTGTCCCCCAGCAGAAGGTCGCTTAAGATCCCGGCTTCCTTTTCCGGATAGACATCGTAGAGGCGGCTTTTCAGCCGCTCCCGCAGGCGCCGCAGGCCCTCCCGCAAAGGCGCGCTCCTTCCGTCCCGGGCGGTGATCTGCGGATCCAGGATCCGTCCTGCGATCCCCTTTGCCCCATAATAGGCCGTCGCATCGAATTCCCCGGGATTGGAGGCAGCGGAAAAGGGGGAAAAGACCCCCCGAACGCAGACCCCCTCCCCGATCCGAAGCGGAGTCTGCGACGCCGCCGATGCCGCAGCCTGCAAAGCCGCCGATGCCGCAGCCTGCAAAGCCGCCGATGCCGCACCCTCCTCCCGCAGGTCCTCCTGCGCGATCCGCAGGATCCCTCCGGGCACCTGCAGGAGATCATACCCGTTTTCCTCCCGCAGCACGGTGCCGGTGACGGTGATCTCTTCCCGGCCCTCCGGGAAGGCCCCCGGGGTCACGGGCGGAGGCAGGACATTCAAT
The DNA here is from genome assembly GCA_017543485.1 of Lachnospiraceae bacterium. Classification (GTDB taxonomy): domain Bacteria; phylum Bacillota; class Clostridia; order Lachnospirales; family Lachnospiraceae; genus AC2028. The sequence continues at coordinate 2,145 of JAFYFY010000212.1, forward strand.
ACTTCGCAGATCAGCAAGATACAGATCACGGTCAGACAGACCGCAAAAAGAGGCCTTCGCATACATACCCTCCCAAGACAGTGCACAACAAAAACAAAACGGAATGGATTCTTTCAGGCGAAGGGTCGCCTGCCTGGAAAAAAGACTCCGGATCCGCCTGATGCGGACCCCCGAATGCCCCAAGTATAGCCCGAAAACAGGAAAAAAGCAATTGCAGATTGCGGGGAAAGTTGATAAACTAGAAGAAGCGTGAAAACGCCAAAAAATAAGAGGATGCCGGGGATCGGGACAGGCCCCCGGACCGGAATGGAGGAGAGTATGGGTGCTGCAGAAAAAGGAAAGGGCTTTATCAAGGAGTTCAAGGAATTCGCACTGAAGGGCAATGTCATGGATATGGCGGTGGGCGTCATCATCGGCGGCGCTTTCGGCAGCATCGTCTCGGCGCTGACCAATGACTTCATCAACCCGCTGATCAATTCCATCGGCGGAGCGGAGGTGGCAGGACAGATCAAACTCCCCTGGGTGGACTACACCGGGCTGGATTCCGAGGCCGCTGCCGCACTGTCCTTAAACTACGGGGATTTCATCACCTCCATCATCAACTTCCTCATCATGGCGCTGTGCATCTTCCTGATGGTGAAGGCCGTGAACAAGCTCACCAGCCTGGGCAAGAAGAAGGAGGAGGCACCCGCTGCTCCCACCACCAAGATCTGCCCCTTCTGCCGCAGTGAGATCGCCATCGAAGCTACCAGATGCCCGCATTGCACCTCTGAGATCAAGGAATGATGCAAAGACTGATCAAGACGGCAAAAACAGCTGCGGTGCTGCTGCTGTCCGGGCTCCTGCTGGCGGGATGCGGGGAATCCTCCGCAAAGACCGAGGAAGCCATGGAGCGGATCCGGGATCTGGACTACGAAGGGGCCCTGACCCTTCTGGAGGAGGCCCGGGAGGAGGGCGAGAACGAACGCCTGATCCTGCGCGGCACCGGCATCGCTTATATGGGACAGACCCGCTATCAGGAAGCCATCGAGGCCTTCCGGGGCTCTCTGGCTCTCAGTGACGGATTTGTCCAGTCCATCGACTATGACCTGAACTATTACCTGGCTGCGGCCTGCACCAAAGCCGGCGAGTACGAGGATGCGGAGTCCGTGTACAACGCCGTGCTGGCCATGGAAGAACAGGAGGATGCTCTGTTTCTGCGGGGGATGGTGCGCCTGCGCCTGGACCGCTTCTCCGAGGCAAAGGAGGACTTCGACCGGGTGGTGGCGTTGGATCCCGCCAATGTGGACCGGATCATCGAGATCTACCAGGCTCTGGAAAACGGCGGATACCGCCAGGCGGGCCTGGAGTATCTGGAAGCGCTTCTGGGCCGGAAGGACGGAAAGCTCACCTCCCTGGAGCGGGGCCGGATCTATTTCTACATGGGCCAGTACCGGGAGGCGGCTGCGGAGCTGGAGGATGCCCGCACCGCGGGGGACAGCTTTGACGCATCCCTGTTCCTGGGCCGTTCCTATGAGGCCGTGGGAGAGTACAACTACGCCTCCAATGTCTATGAGAGCTACCTGGCCAAGGACGATACGGCTGCGATCCTCCACAACCAGCTGGGGATGTGCCGCCTGAAGATGGGCAACTATTCCGGCGCCCTGGAATGCTTCCAGGCGGGGAAGGCCCTGGGGGACCAGAGCGTGATGCAGAGCCTGGCCTTTAACGAGATCGTGGCCTACGAATACCTGGGGGAGTTCTCCCGGGCGAACGAACTGATGCAAAGCTACCTGAAAAACTATCCGGATGACGCGGATGCACTGCGGGAGCGGGATTTCCTCTCCACGAGATAGCCGCAGTCCGAAAGGAGACTTATGATCCGAACACTGGTAAGAGAGATCCAAAAAAAGCAGGCACCCATCGTGGTGGGCCTGGATCCCATGCTGGACTACATCCCTTCCCACCTGAAGAAAGCGGCCTTTGCCGAGGCGGGAGAGACCCTGGAGGGAGCGGCCCTGGCAGTCTGGGAGTACAACAAAGCCCTTCTGGATGCCGTCAGCGAGTTTGTCCCGGCGGTAAAGCCCCAGATCGCCATGTATGAGCAGTTCGGGATCCCCGGGCTGGAGGCCTTCAAAAAGACCGTGGATTATGCAAAGGAAAAGGGCCTGGTGGTCATCGGGGACATCAAGCGCGGGGACATCGGCTCCACCTCCGCCGCCTATGCCGTGGGGCACATCGGCCGGACGCAGATCGGCGAAAGCCGCATCAGTGCCTTCGGGGAGGACTTCGTCACCGTGAATCCCTATCTGGGATCCGACGGCGTGCTGCCCTTTGTGAAGGTCTGCAAGGAAGAAAACAAGGGCATTTTTGTTCTGGTAAAGACCTCCAACCCCTCCAGCGGAGAGTTCCAGGATCAGAAGATCGGAGAGCGGACCCTCTACGAGCTGGTGGGAGAGAAGGTCGCCCAGTGGGGAGAGGAGTGCACCCCGGAGGGCTGCGCCTACAGCAATGTGGGAGCCGTGGTGGGAGCCACCTACCCGGAGCAGGGCCGGATCCTGCGGGCGTTGATGCCAAAGACCATGATCCTGGTGCCGGGTTACGGAGCCCAGGGCGGAAAGGGTGCGGACCTGGTCCACTTCTTCAACCGGGACGGACTGGGGGCCATCATCAATTCCTCCCGGGGGATCATCGCCGCATACAGACAGGAAAAATACGCATCCTACGGGGAAACGGGATTTGCGGAAGCTGCCAGGGCAGCGGTCCTCGATATGAAACAGGACATCGCACAGGCGCTGGGCTGAGGAAAACCGGAGAAGGAGGATAGGCATGAAGAAGGTCTTATTTGTCGCATCGGAGGGAGTTCCTTTTATCAAGACGGGCGGACTGGCGGATGTGGTCGGCTCTTTGCCGAAGTATCTGGACAAGCGCTATTTCGACGTTCGGGTGATCCTTCCCAAATATGCCTGCATGAAGCAGGAGATGAAGGACAAATTAAACTATGTGACCCACTTCTATATGGACTACAACTGGCAGAACGTCTACGTGGGCATCTTTGAGGCCAAGGTGGACGGCGTCCAGTATTATTTCATCGACAACGAGTTTTACTGGAGCGGCCCCAAGGTCTACAACGACGATCCCCGGTACGAGATCGAGCGCTATACCTATTTTTGCAAGGCGGTGCTCTCCGCGCTGCCCGTCATCGATTTCCGCCCCGACCTCATCCACTGCCACGACTGGCAGACCGGCCTCATCCCCGTGTATCTGCACGAGCGCTTTGCCGGGGGCGAGTTCTACCGCGGGATCAAGACGGTCCTCACCATCCACAACCTGAAGTTCCAGGGCAAGTGGGATGTGAAGACGGTAAAGGACATCACCGGCCTTCCGGATTATTATTTCACCCCGGACAAGCTGGAATCCTACAAGGACGCCAACCTCCTTAAGGGCGGTATCGTCTTTGCGGATGCCATCACCACCGTCAGCGACACCTATGCGGAGGAGATCAAGATGCCTTTCTACGGCGAGGGGCTGGACGGACTCCTGCGGGCCCGCTCCGGGTCCCTGCGGGGCATCGTGAACGGCATCGACTATACCGATTTTGACCCCACCACGGATCCCTTCATCGCGAAAAAGTATGATGCGAAGAACTTCCGGAAGGAAAAGGTGAAGAACAAGAAAGCCCTCCAGGAGGAACTGGGTCTGGCTGTGGACGAAAAGAAGATGATGATCGGCATCGTCTCCCGCCTCACGGACCAGAAGGGCCTGGACCTCATCGCCTACATCATGGACGAGCTCTGCCAGGACAATGTGCAGATCGTGGTGCTGGGAAGCGGCGAGGAGCGGTATGAGAACATGTTCCGGCACTTTGACTGGAAATATGCGGACAAGGTCAGCGCCAACATCTACTACTCGGATCCTCTGTCCCACAAGATCTACGCAGCCTGCGACGCCTACCTGATGCCGTCCCTCTTTGAGCCCTGCGGCCTGTCCCAGCTCATCGCCCTGCACTACGGCACCATCCCCATCGTCCGGGAGACCGGCGGGCTGAAGGATACCGTGGTCCCCTACAACGAGTACGAGAACACCGGCACGGGCTTCTCCTTTGTGAACTACAACGCCCACGAGATGCTGCGGACCATCCGCTATGCGGAGCAGATCTATTACGACCGCAGGAGAGAGTGGAACAAGATGATCGACCGGGCCATGGCCGTGGATTTCTCCTGGAAGGTCTCCGCGAATAAGTATCAGGAAATGTACGACTGGCTCATTGGATAGCCATACATTTTGATTTCGGAAACAGTATTTTGGACAAAAAGCGTAACGACACAAATTTCATCGCCCAGGCGGGGATCCTGGCCGCAGCGGGCATCATCAGCCGGATCATAGGGCTCCTGTACAGGAGCCCTTTATCTGGTATTATCGGGGATCTGGGTCTGGGCTATTATCAGTCCGCCTATTCCTTTTATCTCATCGTCCTTCTGATCTCCAGCTACAGCATCCCCTCCGCCATCTCCAAGGTCATCGCCCAGAAGCTGGCGGTGAGGGAATATCGCAATGCCCACCGGCTTTTCCACGGCGCCATGATCTACGCTCTGGTGGTGGGAGCCGCGGCCAGCCTCTTTCTCTGGTTCGGTGCGGGGATCTTCGTGGAGGAGGCGGCCAAGCCCGTGCTCCGCACCTTTGCCCCCACCATCTTCATCTATGCCATTCTGGGGGTGCTGAGGGGGTATTTCCAGGCCCATAAGAGCATGGTGCAGACCTCC
>JAFYFY010000213.1 GCA_017543485.1 Lachnospiraceae bacterium
CCAATATCAGCTTCGAGAATGTCTTCGGCGTGCTCATCCGGATCCTGTTCCTGTTCTTTGCCGCCTATCTGCTCCTGTCCTATATGTGCCGGCATAAGCTCTCCGATGAGCAGCCCGATCACCGAAAGGGTGAGCCCGTGGTGGCCATCACCGTGGCTGGCCTCATGACCCTGATCTACCTGGTCTTTTCCGTGGTGCAGATCGTATACCTCTTCCTGGGCCGGCTGACCCTGCCGGAGGGCTACACCTACGCGGAATATGCCAGAGAGGGATTCTTCCAGCTCCTGGCGGTGGGGATCCTGAATCTGGTGCTGGTGCTGGTGCTCCTCTCCTTCTTCCGGGAGAGCAGGATCCTGAAGGCCGTGCTGACGGTGACCTGCCTGTGCTCCTATATCATGATCGCATCCAGCGCCATGCGTATGGTCCTCTACATCCGCTACTACGACCTGACCTTCCTGCGGATCCTGGTGCTGTGGACCCTGTGCCTGCTGTCCCTCCTCTTCGGCGGGATCATCGCTTCGGTCTTTTACGCTCCCTTCCCGCTGTTTCGCTACAGCTGCGTGGTGATGACCGTCCTCTACATTGGCCTCTCCTTCGCCCATCCGGACTACTGGATCGCGAAGTATAATCTGACCCACGAAAAAAGGACCGATTTTCATTACCTGACAGAACTGTCAGCCGATGCGGCACCGGTCCTTGCACCGTATCTGAACGCACACGAGCCCTATGAGTCCCAGGAGGCCTCCTGGCGGTCCCTGATCTCTCAGAACACCTTCGAGCGCCTGAATTTCCACCTGACGGAGTGGAAGGAGGAAAGCGACGAGGCCAGCCTCCGCCAGTTCAACGTCTCCCGCTACGTGGCGTCCCTGACGGTAGGGGACGGTTCCTGAGAATCAGGGACGGTTCTTGGGGATGGGGGACGGTTCCTGGGGATCAGGAACCGTCCCTGACACCCAGGAACCGTCCCCCATCCCCACTTTCAGCTTTTGCAAGGCTTCCCGGAGGACCGAACGGGGGCAGGCGAAGTTGATCCGCTCGAATCCCTCTCCGGTGGGGCCGAAGACCTCCCCCCGGTCCAGCCAGAGGCCGGCACCGTGGACGATCCGCTCCTCCCGCTCTCTCGGAGAAAAGCCCAGGTCCCGCAGATCCAGCCATGCCAGATATGTGCCCTCGACCCGCACCATGCGGATCCGGGGCATATTTTCTTTAAGGTATTCCTCCAGAAAGTCCCGGTTCCCTCGAAGATACCCGAGAAGCGCTTCCAGCCACTCCTCCCCGCCCCGGTAGGCTGCCTCGCAGGCCCGAAGGCCAAAGGTATTGGCCTGGCTGTAACCGGCGGCGTCCAGCTGCTGCCGGAACCGCTTTCGAAGTTCCGGATCCCGGATGATGATATTGGAGATCTGCAGCCCCGCCAGGTTGAAGGTCTTAGAGGGCGCCGTGCAGATCACGGAGAAGTCCCCGAAGCCTTCTCCCGCCAGGGAAAAGACGGTATGCTTTTTCTCATAGACAAAATCCGCGTGGATCTCGTCGCTGACCACGGTGACGCCGTATCTGCGGCAGATTTCTCCTGCCTTCCGCAGTTCCTCCGGGTCCCAGACCCGCCCCACGGGGTTGTGGGGATTGCAGAGAAAAAAGAGCCTGATCTTCTCCTCCCGGATCTTCGTCTCCAGGTCCGAAAGGTCCATACGGTAGGTCCGCATCTCCCGGTCATAGAGAAGGTCGCTGCTGACGATCCGCCTTCCGTTGTCCCGGATGACCTCCGAAAAGGGGTAATACACCGGCTTTTGGATCAGGACCGCATCTCCGGGCTCCGTGTAGGCCCGTACCGCCAGGGCCAGGGCAAAGACCACCCCGGGGGTCCGCACGGTCCACTCCCGCCGGATCTCCCAGCCGTGGCGCTTTTTCATCCACCCCTCCAGAGCGGCGAAGTACCCCTCTCCCGGCTCGCTGTATCCCCAGATCCCGTGGGCCACGGCCTCCTGCAGCGCATCCTGCACGCAGGAGGGGGTGCGAAAGTCCATATCCGCCACCCACAGGGGCAGGATCCCTTCCGGCTTTCCCCGCTCTGCCGCGCAGTCATACTTCAGGCTCCCGGTCCCCCGTCTATCGATCACGGTGTCAAAATCCAGATTCCGCTCCGCCATCTTCCGCACGCTCCTTTTTCGTCTCTTCGGTCCTTACGCATTCGTCTCCTGCCCCGCAGCCCCGAAGGCCTGCTCCAGGTCGGCGATGAGGTCCCGCACATCCTCCACCCCCACTGACATCCGAAGCAGCCGGTCCGTGATGCCGTTTGCCAGCCGTTCCTCCTCCGGCACATCCGCGTGGGTCTGGGTCAGGGGATAGGTGAGCAGGGTCTCCACGCCCCCCAGGCTCTCCGCATAGGAGATGAGTCGGATCTTTTCCAACACCCGCAGGGCAAACTCCTTCGTCTCCGTCTCAAAGGAGATCATGGCGCCGAAGCCTCTGGCCTGTTTTTTGATGATCTCATGCCCCGGGTGCTCCGGCAGTCCGGGGTAATACACCTTCGTAACCTCCGGCCTTCCCTTCAGCCACGCTGCGATGGCCAGGGCGTTTTCCTGGGCCTGTCGCATCCGCAGGGGCAGGGTCTTGATCCCTCTGGCGATGAGGAAGCTGTCAAAGGGTGCCAACGTGGCCCCCGTGGTCTTTTGCAGGAAACGAAGCTGCGCCGCCAGCTCCGGATCCTTCACTGCCAGGAACCCTGCCAGGGTGTCGTTGTGTCCCCCCAGGTACTTCGTTCCGCTGTGGACCACCACATCCGCTCCCAGCTCCAGCGGGTTCTGGAAGTAGGGAGACAGGAAGGTGTTGTCCACGATGAGCAGCAAGCCGCATCGCTTTGCCACTTCCGACACGGCTGTCAGGTCCGTGATGCGCATGGTGGGGTTGGACGGCGTCTCCAGAAACACGGCTTTGGTCTCCGGACGGATCGCCGCCTCCACCTCATTTTGGCTGCAGTTTACCTTGGTAAAGGACAGCCCGTTCTTTTCCCCCACCCTGGAAAACAGGCGGGTACTCCCCCCGTAAAGATCCGAATCGATGACCAGGTGATCCCCCGGCCGAAAAAGCTCCATGAGCAGAGAAATGGCCGCCATTCCGGAGGAAAACCCCAGGGCGTCCGCAGCGCCCTCTAAGGACGCCACGATCCGCTCCGCCTGGTCCCTGGTGGGATTCCCGGATCTGGAGTAATCGTATCCCGTGCTCTTTCCCACACCCGGATGGGCGAAGGTGGCAGTCTGGTAAATGGGATAGGTCATGGCTCCGTACCGGTCCTTCAGGGCGCGTTCCTCCGGAATGTGAATACATCGGGTGGCAAATTCTGTGCTCATGTGTCCTTCCTCTTTTCTTTTCTTTATTTTGTAGCAGCCGACAGGCCCCGCAGGGTCTGTCGGCCAAAGATCCGTTCCAAATACGTTTTATAAAAGCCCCTGCAGCGGATTGATGGATGCATCCACGCTGATGGAGTTGTTGGCGGGATCGCTGGGATTTCTGTCCTTCTGATCCGGCCTGTTCCATCTGCTGAAGGAGATCTCCCCTGCATACTCCTCATAGGTCTCCCCTGCGGGATGACGCAGGAAGACTTCCTCCGGGGTCTTGCTGAGCCTTGCTCTGTCGCTTAGCTCCGAGAAGAGCTTCCTGTAGTCGATCTGGGGCTGGATCCGGTCCTCCCAGCTGCGGAACAGGTCGTTTTCGTTGTTCCTGGGCGGTCTCTCGTTAAAGAAGGTGTATTTTGCAAAGGTGGGGATGCTGTAGAGATCCCGCACATAGCCCCAGATGTTCTTGTAGTCCACGATCCGGTGCTTGATGGGTCCCACGTTCTTAAAATATCCGGTGTCCCAGCGAACCAGGGTCACATAGAAGCGGATATCGCTGTCGGTGATGTAGTCCCCGAAGAGGAACCGGTTGGTCTCCAGGCGCTTCTCCAGCTTGTCCATGGAGTCATAGAAATCCTCAAAGGCCTCCGCATAGGCTTCATAGGACTGGCAGAAGGCCATCCGGTAGTGCCCGTTGTTGATATGAGGGAAAAGCCAGTCGTTGAATTCGTCGATCTCCTTCCGATACTTCTTCGGATACAGATCCGGTGCATCCGCCGGCTGGAAGGGACGGAACTGGACCTCAATGTAGTTGGAGAGCCTGTGGTAATCGTTGTTTACCGCTTCCTTTGTGCGGATGTTCACCAGGGTGGGGGTGGTGGCTCTTCCGGTGTAATCCGGGTTCACATTCTTATAGAATTCGCTGAGAAAATGCACCCCCGTGATGGGATCCGCATATCCCGGCTGGTCACCGAAGCCGTGTCCGTACTTGTAGGACTGTCCGGTGTGAGAGGTGGTCTGATCCAGGATCACATCCTGCAGTCCCAAAAGGTCTCTTGCGATGACGGGGCGGTTGGACCAGTTGCACCCGTGGGCCCAGTAGATGGCGTAGGTTCCGGCCTCCGCCTTCAGATCTCCCTCCCTGTCGCCGAAGGGCTGCAGAAGCGAATTGGCCTGCCGGACAAAAGCGCCTCTCTCATCGATCTCGTTTTTCGTCTCCATGGGTCTGGGCTTGATCCCGGCTTCCTGTGCCCAGATTTCCGCCTGTTCGTCGGTATAGGCAGACAGAAGCTCTGCCTTTTTTGCGGGTGACGACCCGATGCTGCATACATCTGCCATTGCTATTTCCTCCTTTATTCTTCTTTTCTTTCTTCTTTTCTTGCCAGTGCCACCGCCAGCTCCGCCACCTTCACCAGGTCGGATACCGTGGTGTATTCCTCCGTGGTGTGGACGTTTTGCATGGCGCTGGCCACCACCAGTCCTTCGATGCCGTGCTGCGCGAAGTGATTGTTGTCGCTTCCGCCGAAGGTATCCACCAGCTCTCCCTCTCCCAGACCGGTCTCCCGGCAGGCTCTGTGAAAGTCCCGTGCCGTCTCCGAATCCGGATCCGTCCGATAGGCCCGGATCTGCACATCCGCCCGAACCTGCGCACTTCCGCCGTACCGGGCTGCCGTCTCTTCAAAGACGGTCCGGACCCGGTCCGCCAGGGCCAGAGCCTTTTCGTGATCCAGACTTCGGATCTCCCCCTCGATGCTTACCCGGTCCGGCACGATGTTTCGAAGGGTGCCGCCGCTGATGATCCCGAAGTTGATGCTGGTGCTTTCATCTACCCATCCCGAGGGCAGGGAAGCCATGGCCTCCGCCGCGATCCGGATGGCGTGAATGCCCTCCTCCGGGCAAAAGCCCGCATGCGCACTCCTTCCCTTCACCGTGACCTGAAGGGCCAGGATGGTGGGAGCAGCGGCCGCTGCTCTTCCCAGTCCGCCGCTTAAGTCAAATACGAACGCCTTCCGGGCCTGGAGCTGCGTGTAGTCAAAGACCCTGCTGCCCTGCCCATAGGGCTCCTCCGCTATGGGAAACAGCACCTCCAGATCCGGATGGGGGATCCCGTCCTCCCGAAGTACCCGGAGCATCTCCAGGATGGCTGCCAGGCCGCCGGCATCGTCCGCCCCCAGGACGGTGTCCCCCGCCGAGGTGATCCGCCCGTCCTCACAGATCACGGCCTGTTTCCCGTTCCCGGGCTTTACCGTATCCATATGGGCGGAAAAGAGGATGGGACTTCCGGGTGCGGTTCCTTTTAAAGTTCCGTACACATTGCCGGCATGCTCCGGCCCGTGGGAAATGACCCCCTCCCGGATCAGGCCTTCATCTGCCCGATCCTCGGTCACCCGAAGGCCCAGCTCCGCGAGCTGTGCTTTCAGATAGTCCGCGATCTTTCTCTCGTGATAGGATTCGCTGTCAAAGGAGACCAGCTTCTCAAATTCCGTCACCAGACGGTCCTTCTGCACCGGCATCTTTTACCTCCGCTGCTACAGCAGCCCTTTCAGCGGGTTGATGGAAGGGTCCACTGAAATCTGCCCGTTCTTGGGATTTCTGGGATCCCGGTCCTCCTGCTTTTCGCTGTTCCAGGGGCAGAAGGAGATCTCGCTCTGATAATCCTCCGGAGTCTCTCCCGCGGGATGGCGCAGATACACCTCATCGGGATGCGAGGAGAGCGCCTTTCTCTGGCCATCGTCCGCCCAGAGCTTCTGCAGATCCAGCTTGGAAGCGACTCTGGCGTGCCAGTCGGCGAAGTCCGCATCTCCGGTATCGGCGGAGCGTCCTCTGGCGAAATCCTCCAGATAGGTGGCATCCTTGAATGCGGGGATGGCGTAGAGCTCCCGCAGGTAGCCCCAGATGTTCTTGTAGTCTACGATCCGTCTGCGGACGGGTCCGATGTTCTTAAAGTACGCCAGATCCCAGCGGTTTAAGGAGACGAAGAGCCGGATATCGGAGTCGGTGATATAGTCCCCGAAGAGGAACCGGTTCTCTCCCAGGCGCTTCTCCAGCTTGTCCAGGGACCCATAGAAGTCATCGAAGGCTTCCTGATAGATGTCCGGATTCCGGGTAAAGGCCATGCGGTAGTGACCGTTGTTCACATGGTCAAAGAGCCAGTCGTTGAACTCGTCGATCTCCTTCCGGTACTTCTTGGGGTACAGATCCGGGGCATCCGCGGGCTGCAGGGCCCGGAACTGGACCTCGATATAGTTGGTCAGCCGGTGATAGTCGTTGTTGGTGGCCTTTTTTTCGATGATATCCACCACCGTGGGGGTGGTGGCTCTCCCGTTAAAGCCGGGGATGGTATTCTCATAAAACTCGCTCAGGAAGTAGGCGCCGGTGTCGGGATCCTGATGTCCCGGGCTGTTGCGGAAGCCCCAGCCGAACTGGTTGGTCTCTCCCGTCCACTCCAGAAGCTCATCCGTGATCACGTCCTGCAGTCCCAGGATGTTCCGGGCGATGACGGGGCGGTTGGACCAGTTGCAGCCCTTTGCCCAGTAGATCCGGTATCTGCCTGCCTCCACGGGCCATTTGTCCGGGCCGTCGCCGTAGGACTGCAGCAGGGTGTTGGCCTGGCGGATGAACCCGCCGTCGGCATCCAGTTCGTTATAAAACACCTTCGGGCGTTCCTTCACGCCGGCTTTTTTTGCATTTTCGCGCGCTTCTTCGTCGGTGTAGGGCGCAGGACCCTGTGCCGAGGTCTTTGCCTGATGCGCGGACAGGTCGCATACATTTGCCATGTTTTTTCTCCTTTTTAGATCATGTAATCCGGCTGCGTCAGCAGCAGCATCTTTGCCAGAAATTCTTTGGTCCTGGGGTTTTGCGGGTTGGAAAAAACCTGCTTGGGAGTGCCGTCCTCCACGATGTGACCGTTGTCTAAAAAGATCACTCTGTGGGAGATGCTCTGGACAAAGGCCATCTCATGGGACACCAGCAGCATGGTGTACCCTTCTGCCGCCACTTTTCGGATGACCTCCAGCACCTCTCCCACAAGCTCGGGATCCAGGGCACTGGTGGGCTCATCCAAGAGCAGGAGCTTCGGCTTTAAGGCCAGGGCTCTTGCGATGGCGACTCTCTGCTGCTGTCCTCCGGACATGTGGACGGGGTAATGGTTGGCCCAGGCAGTCATTCCCACAGTTTCCAGCTGCTCCAGGGCGATCCTCCTGGCGTCGGTCTTGTTCATCTTCTGGACCGTCACCAGGCCTTCCATCACGTTTTCCAACGCTGTCTTTTTTTCGAAGAGATAGAATTTCTGGAAGACCATCCCGGTTTTTCGCCGGACAAAGAGGGTATCCTGCTTGCTTTTCCGGTGCAGATCCACCCTCCGGTCCTCCAGGGTGATAAAGCCGCTCTCGGGAAGCTCCAGCTGGTTGATGCAGCGAAGCAGCGTGGATTTTCCGGTTCCGGAGGGGCCGATGATCCCGGTGACGCTCCCCTCTTCGATCTCCAGGCTCACGTCGTCCAACACCACATTGTCGTGAAAAGCCTTGCTCAGATGTTCGATGCGGATCATACGGCTTCCTCCTGCACGCCTTCGGCCTCGGGGACGTACATCTCCACCTGCGCCGGAAGCTTTGTCTTTTTCTCAAAAAACTTGATCAACTGTTCGATGATGATGGTGATGACCCAGTAAATGATGGCCAGAGAGACATACACCTCAAAAAACCGGTAGTTACGGCCTGCCAGGATCTGTCCCTTTGCGGTGATCTCCACCACCGCGCAGGTAAAGGCGAGGCTGGTTCCCTTGATGACGCCGATGAAGGAATTCCCCAGACCTGGAAGGGCCACGGTGAGGGCTTCCGGCAGGATGATCCTGCGCAGGGTCTGGAAGTAGGTCATTCCGATGGCATTTGCGGCCTCGATCTGCCCCCTGTCCACCGACTGCAGCGCCGCCCGGATGATCTCGGAGTCAAAGGCCGACTGGTTGATGGCCAGGGCGGTCACGGCGTATACAAAGCCGGGGATATTGGCGGGGATATAGTCGCTCCCGGTCTTCAGGTTGATCCACTTGATGAACATGGGGATCCCGAAATAGGCGATGTAGAGCTGGACCAGGATCGGGGTGCCCCGCACCAGCGAGATGTAAAATCCCGCCAGGGGGGTGAGGACCCTGATCTTTTTGATCCGGATGAGTGCCAGGATCAGCCCCAGCAGGACTCCGGCCAGCATGGAGGCTCCCGCCAGCTCCATGGTGACGGGGAGGTACTCCAAAAGCTTGGGGATCTGCGTAAACACCAGTTGAAAATCGAATAGCTTTGCCATGATCAGTTTCCTTTATCAGTTGATGGGGGTCTCGAACTGAGAATCGTCCGGAGTCACATCGGTGCCGAAGTACTGCTGGGAGAGCTTTGCCAGGGTGCCGTCCTTGTGGAGCTCCACCAGCACGCGGTTGATGTCTTCGCGAAGGGCTGCTCCCACCTCGTCCTTGCGGATCAGGAAGTAGGTGTAGACATATCTCTGGCTCTCGATGTAGTCCACCCGGAGGCCTTCCAGTCCGAACTCGGCTGCGGTTGCATAGTAGATCGGGGAGTCACCCATCCAGAAATCGGTGTATCCGTCCAGGATCCGCTGGAAGTTCAGCAGGAAGGTGGCGTTGCTGATGTAGTCATACTCGATGGGGTTGTCGGGATGCTCCTCATTGTAGAGCTGCAGCTGCCAGTCGGTGGGATCGCCTGCGCCCACCTCGGTGTGCAGCTTTCTCTCCGCCACATCGTCCAGGCTGCTGATCACCTCGTTCTCCTCCTTGGTGACAAAGACGGTGTCCGTGTACTTGTACGGATAGGAGTAGTAGTAAGACTCCGCGCGCTCGGGACGATATGCCCAGTTGTTGACGGAAATGTCATAAAGTCCGCTGAGGACGCCGGTGAGGCTGTCGGAGGTGATGGTCCATTCCACTTCATACTGCGGAAGTCTCTCAAACACGGCATTGAAGACTGCGATGTCGTAGCCGTCCAGGTTGTCATCATCGTCTACGGTGACATAGGGAACAGGGCCGCCGCTGGTGGAGGCACGGACGAGGATCTTTTCCGCGGGAGCTTCCGCAGTCTGCTCGGCGGGCTGCTCGGCGGGCTGCTCGGCACTCTGCTTCGTTTCCTCTGCCGCTGCGGGAGCGGGTGCCGCCTGCGCGGTGCTGCCGGATGCTGCGCCGGCATCTGCGGATCCGCATGCCGTCAGGGCGCTTAAGGTCAGGACGGCGGCTGCCGCGATGCTCAGGATGCTTTTCTTGATACTCTTGTTTTTCATAATCGTTTCTCCTCATTTTTCGAGGCGCCTGTTTTGCGCTTCGCTGTTTTTCTTTGTTTACGTTGTCGTTTGCTCTGTTTCCGGTCTCATCCGCGCCGACATCGGAAGAACTCCCTGAGCTGCCGGATGAGGGTCTCTTTATGGGGTTTCATGATCTCTCTCCTTTCTGGCTTTCGTTATCTGTTCCACAGATTACACACAAAAAGGCCCGGGGTGATGATCTCATCCCGGGCCATGACTGTCAGAAGCGTCTGTTTCCTGTTATGTGCTCGCGCCAAAAGGAAACGCCACAGTTCTGATGCAAACCCGGGCATTCGTCATTCGACAGCACATCATGCAGTTGTCCTTGATCTGTCTGCGGAGCATGACTTCGTTTCCTTTCTTTCTCTCTGTCGGCGGGCGGTCTCTGGTCTCCCGCCTCCATGAACTTTGTTCACTTTATCACCATTCGCCTAGTATGTCAATAGGTGTTTTGAATTATTTTTTCTCCCCGGGCTCGGCGGATATTCCGCCGATTTCCCGCAACCAATTCTATGGTTTTCCCCTATTCTATGATAAAATGGCTTTATCGCTTGAAAGGAGGGCTCTTTATGCCAAGATCGGTCAACGAACTGGAACAGCAGAAAAAAAGTGGAGATAGCGAATACAAGCACCTGGTCGCTTCTGCGAAGTACTTAAGCGGCGTCCTGACAGCCGTGGCCGCCAAGCTTACTGAGCAAGGAGAGGAGGATGCTGCCTTCGACTATCGGATGGTCTCCCAGCACCTGATCAGAGCTACTCAGGATCCGTCGGATGATCCCGAAAAGGTGAGCGATTCCATCGGTATGCTGAACAGCACGGGATTTTCCTTCCTGCAGAAGATGGTGGATGGGCTTCCCAACTATCTGCGCATCCGGGATTTCATCACCCAGGATGTGTCCAAATCGGACTTCGAGGACCTGACAGATATGGATCTGGACAGCATCGTCCGCACCCTGATGAAGGGCTTCGATCTTGACCAGTGGAGCCTCAAGACCTTCAAGCGTCTGGAGGAGGCGGAGCAAAATGGCGAATACGATCAGAATCTCGAGGAGGATCGCTTTTCCGTCGTTGACCAGGAATTTCATGAAGAGGAAAAGCCCGATGCGCTGAAGCAGCAGGAGCAATTCGAAGCGGCCCTGAAGAAAGACGGTCAGGTACAGCCTGCCGAAGGGGAAAAGAAGCCGGAGGACGAGGTCAATCCCCAGCAAGAGCAAAAGGGTGAAGAGAAGGGCGCTCCCCAGGAAGAAAATGCAGACAAGGTCAACGAGGCACAGCCCAATGTGCCCCAGGCGGAGCCGGTGGCCACGGCAGAGCCGGGAGAGGTGAGCTACCGCCGTTATATCGAGCTCCACACCGGTGAGAATGCCGCAATGCTCAAGGATGAGGATCAGCTCACCTGTCTGGGCAACTGCATCGCAGCCATGTGGCTGGAGGATCGCAAGCGCAGCTTCGATGTGAAGGCGATCCACGCCCTCGGCGCGCAGCTTAAGGACATCTATAGTCTGGATCAGCAGACCACCAAGACCAAGGTTTTCGGATTACAGAGTCCCGCCAACATCCGTACGCTGGAATCCGTTTTGGCCAATGATATCTACGGCGTGAAAAAGGACTCCGTCGCCAATTGGCAGAATGCGCTCACGGGTCTCTATGAACATATGCAGGTCCCCAGGATCACCAACAGCACGGAGTACAAAAAGCTATACGCCGCCGTTCAAAAGGCAGCCACCGCCAAAGACCCTTCGGAAAAGGACATTGCGCGGCTGAATATGGAGATCCTCGTCCGCACGGAGAACTACATCAAGGGAAAGGATACCCTGCGGCAGTTTGAGGGCGGAAGAAACCGCTTTGACTACGCCATGGATGCCCTCAGCATTCTGCAGCAATACACCAATGCCGACAAAACCCAACGGATCACCAAGCGCGTTGATGTCATCAATGATGTGCGGAGCAGCCGCGGAGAGCCTACGGTGGATATGCTCCGGCATAACGGGCGGACCAGCGATTGGGGGACAGAGGTTGCCGAACGAAGGACGGAACTACAGCTTCAGCCTCCGAACCGGACGCTGGTAAAATGATCCTTTCGCATACAAAAGCCCTTTCCTGACGCATCAGGAAAGGGCTTCGCTTTGTTCCTCTTTTTTTCGTTTCCTTGCTCCTGCTCCCCGAAGCACCTCTCCGAACTGGGCCAGCAGGATCGCCGCAAAGACAAAGACGCATCCCCGGATCTGACGGCCGCTCATCCGCTCCCCCAGAAGAAGCCACCCTCCCAGCACACAAAAGACGGATTCAAAGCTCATCATCAGGGACGCCAGCGTGGGCGGAACATTTTTCTGCCCCACGATCTGCAGCGTGTAGGCGACGCCGCAGGAAAACAGGCCGGCATACAGAATGGAGATCCAGGCGGCAGGAGCCCCGAAAGCGGCCAGCCAGGCTCCGGCGGCGGCAGCGCTTTGTCCCGTCTCCGTGAGTACCATGGGGATCAGGGACAACAGTCCGCAGGTCAGAAACTGAATGGCAGACATCCGGATCCCGTCCAGATCCGCCACAAAGTGGTCAATGAGAAGGATCTGCACCGCAAAAGACAGCGCGCTTCCCAGAAGCATGATATCCGGCCATTCCAGTCCTGACACTTCCGTCATGCTAAGCAGCCAGATCCCGCACAGAGCCACCACCACGGCGCCCCAGACATGGATCCCGCATTTTTTCCCGAGGAAAAGTCCCAGCACCGGCACCAGGATCAGATAGCAGGCCGTGAGAAACCCGGCTTTTCCCGCGCTCCTTCCGTAGGTGATCCCCAGCTGCTGCAGATTGGTGGCCAGAAACAGCACCACGCCGATGGAGCACCCGGCCTTCCATAATCGCTTTTTTTCCGCTTTTGTCGCCGGCTTTTTGCCGTATCCCATCCGGTCCAGCAGGGCGATCACAGGCAGGAGCACCCCCGCGCCGATAAGGGATCTCACGGCGTTAAAGGAAAAGGGCCCCACCGCATCCCCGCCTGCGGACTGTGCGACAAAAGCAAAGCCCCAGATTGCCGCGGTGAGCAGCAACAGGAGCGAATACTTCGTGGTCTTTGACATATTGAAATCCTACACTTCCAGCACGGACTTTAAGAAATTCCGCGTCCGTTCCACTTTGGGATTGCCGAAGATCTCCTCCGGTGTCCCTTCCTCGGCGATGATCCCGTCCGCCATAAACAGCACCCGGTCCGCCACGTCCCGGGCAAACCCCATTTCGTGGGTGACGCACAGCATGGTCATACCGGAGCCTGCCAGCTCCTTCATCACGTTCAGCACATCTCCCACCAGCTCCGGATCCAGCGCGGAGGTGGGCTCGTCGAAGAGCATGATCTCCGGGTTCATGGCCAGTGCTCTGGCGATGGCGACTCTCTGCTGCTGGCCGCCGGAGAGCCGGCTGGGGTATTCATCCGCCTTTTCCGAAAGACCCACTCGGGAGAGAAGCTCTCTGGCCCGGGCTTCCACCACATCCTTTTTCTCCTTCTTCACCACGATGGGAGCCTCACAGACATTCTGAAGCACCGTCTTGTGGGGAAAGAGGTTGAACCGCTGGAACACCATCCCCATCTCCAGCAAAAGCTCCTGCTGCTTTTCCCTGGGCAGGCGGTCCACGGTGTGATCATTTTCCCGGTGCAGGAAGAGCTCGTCCCGAATGAAGATCTTGCCGCTGGTGATCTTTTCCAGCTGATTTAAGGAGCGCAGAAAGGTGGATTTTCCGGCGCCGCTGGGGCCGATGATGCAGATCACCTCTCCCTTTTTCACGGACAGATTGATGTCCTTTAAGACCTCCAGGGAACCGAAGTTCTTTCGCACATGCTCCGTTTTCAGGATATATTCATATGATTCGCTCATGAAAACCTCCTACTCATACACGGAGAATCTCTTCTCGATCCGGTCAAACAAAAATCCGAAGAAGGCCGTGATCACCAGATAGATCACCAGGGCCGGGATAAATACCAGATACGAGCCTTCCGAGGTCATGATGTTCTTGGAGATGGTGGTGATGTCCATCAGGGAGATGGCAAAGACCAGGGACGCATCCTTTAAGATCATGATGAACTCATTGCTGACATTGGGGATCATCCGGCGGATGGACTGGGGGATGATGATGCGGGTCATGGTCTGACCGTAGCTCATGCCCAGAGCCTTCGCCGCTTCAAACTGTCCCTTGTCGATGGACTGGATGGCGCTTCGGACGATCTCCGCACAGTAGGCGCCGGAGTTTAAGGCAAAGGCGATGAGCGCCGCGGTAAAGGCACCCTTGTACACCGCCTCCGCATCCGAGGCCGGAAAGAGATCTCTCCAGGCAAAGCCGAAGATCCCGGGGACCGTGAAATACACCACAAACATCTGGATCAAAAGGGGCGTCCCCCGGAAGAAAAAGATGTAGGCGCTGGAGATCTTTGCCAGAAGCTTTCGTTTGCTGATCTTCCCCAGGGCCAGCACCGTACCCAGCAGCACCCCGAAAAAGACGGTGAGGGTGGTGAGGAGCACGGTGAGCTTTGCGCCGTGCATCAGGTTTTCCCCGCATCCCAGCATCCGGTAGGTGTAGTTCACCATCTGTCCCACGATCCTGGCTGCGCCTTCGTCCGCGCGGTAGACCTTCCCCAGAAAGCCCACATACCGCTCACTCATGACATTTGCGCCGGAGGAGGACAGGGAGGCGTAGCTGATGACTAGAAGACTGTTGTAGGTCACCGTCACACGCTTGCGGCTGCTGCCCGCATCCGCATCGATGAGCTTTTGCATCTCGGGGGAGGTCCTGGAGAGCAGGGCCTCCCTTCCGGGCTTTAACACACCGAGGATGATGCAGACTGCCACGATGATGACCGCGGCGATGATCTGTTTTCTGTACTTTTTGAAATCAAATGCTTTCATTTTTCCCTGCTCTCACACGGATCCCCGTTATGGGGTATTCTCACATCACTCTGCGGCTGCGCCGAACCAGTAGTTGTAGGTCTCCTGAATGAAGCCCTCTGCCTCCAGCTCCTTCAGGGCCTGGTTGATAGCCGCCTGAAGGGGCGCATTGTCCAGGCCGATGGCGATACCGAACTGCTCCGCTTCCTCCTGGTCCTCATAGGCGATGCGGAACGCATCGGAGCTGGCCATATAGCCGTCTGCCACGGTGCTGTCCACCACCACTGCGTCCACCTCCCCGTTCTGGAGCTGGGTGAAGCAGCTGGTGATCTTCTCGTTGGCCATGATCTGGATATCGATGGAACCGGTGGACTTATAGTCGCTCATAAGGATGTCGGAAGTGGTCTCCTTCTGCAGGGCGATGGTCATCCCGTCCAGATCCATGAAGGAATTGATCTGCTTCTCATCATCCGCCAGAAGCACCACTGCTTGATAGTTGTTGATGTAGGGCGTGGAGAAGAGCATGGTCTCCTGACGCTCCGGGGTGATGGTGACTGCGGAGCAGGCCACGTCATAGTTGACGCCGATGCCGGCGAAAATGCCGTCCCATGCGGTGTTGATGAAGTTCACCTTCAGCCCCAGCTTCTCTGCCACGGCGGTGGCGATGTCGATGTCGTATCCGATGGGGGTGGTGCCGTCATCCGCGAAATCCTCGAAGGGCGGGTATCCGATCTCGGATCCCACGGTGAGAACCCCTTCGCTCTTTAAGGTGACACCGCTCATGTCGATGGCGGATGCCGCAGGGGCAGCCGCTTCCTGGGACTGGGCTGCGGGTGCGGGCTCGCCGGAGCCGCAGGCGGCCAGACTCAGCATCATTGCAAGAGAACAAACCACTGCAAACACTTTCTTTTTCATAATCTTTCTCCTCTTTTCAAGACTTACGGATAAAAAAGGAGCCTGCCACATGGCCTGCTCCTTTGCATAACCTGTATAAATATACCAAATGATGCATAATCCGTCAATGGGCACCGTTCCGGATCAGGCCGGTCCCATGACATTCGGCTTGATGACCGGTTTCTCTTCCTCCAGAGCTGCCTTCATCTGCTTTTTCAGCTCCGCACGCATTTTCCGTGTATAGGTCTGCACGGACTGGGCAAAACGGTATCTCTCCGGACCGGTCCGGCCCTTTACGGCCTCCCGGTTCTTCTTTTGCATATAGATCTCCGCCCGTGATTCCGCGTTCGCGTATTTTTCGGTCAGCGTGGCCATCTGCTGCGGACTCAGATGCATGCTCCCGCCGGTCTGTCTGCTCAGGTCCTTGATGGTATTGCTCAGATCCTCCACCGCCGCGCGAAGCTGCCGGAATTCATCGGAGCCCCTGTATTTCCGGATAAAATACGGATCGACTTCATCCAGGCGGCCGGCCACCATGGCCAGCGTGACATTCTTCTCGCCGATCAGGGTCACGTCCTTCGGCTTATCACCAAAATCCAGCACATCGGCCAGGATTGCTTCCTCTTCCGTTCCGCGCTTTGCGGACAGCAGCTTTGCCGTGCTTCGGATTTCCCATGCATGATGAAAGATGTTGTTATGGGTATTGCTCGGACTCGTCAGATCCGCCTTCTGGTAAACTTCCTTTCCCTGCACGTATAATTCCTGTTTCACATAAAGGCGATCCGGATCCATCTGCGCCCACTCTTCGTCCTTTACGATCTTCAGCTTGCCCGGCTCAAATTCGTAGGAAGCATCTTTGATCTTCTCCTGCAGTTCCTGAACGCGCCCCCAGCATGCATCGATCTGGGTCTGCTCCATTCCTTTTCCGTCCAGCGCCGCTTCCAGATCCTCCCGCGTCATCTTCGCGACCTTGTCCGCGGTGCCCTCCGAGATCACCACCAGATCACCGATACCGGTAGCTGTGGCGGTGGCGTCGAAGGTTCCGAAACAGGGGGGAACCCTGTGCCGCACGATGCGGCTGATCTTTGCAGGATCAAACGGATCCATCACGAAGGTAAGATCCGTCACATCCATCTTCGTAACTCCCGAGATCAGATCCATGACCTGCAGGTCCGCCAGTGCTTTCATGGCACCCGGCTGCTTTAGCGGATTGTTGTCCTTATCCAGAAAGATGTTGTCCTCCGGCCCGTCAAAGACCTTTTTTCCATCCGGCTCCGAAACGAAGGTGCCGTACCCCACCTTTCCGTCCACCTGCACATAAACCCGGGAGGTGTCCGCCACAAGATCCTCATTGCCGATGAGGGTGGCAATCTCTCCGCAGGCCTCCATGTTGCGGGATACCCCCTGTCCATCGGGGATCATCGTCTCCTGCCGGAAATACTCCATGGAACAGATGGCTTTGAGTTCCTCAGCAATCTCAACGGCGGCCTCCGCCATCCCCGGCAGTTCGGTGAAGATGTTCCTTGCCTGTTGCCACCATTCATCAGTGCGCCTGTTCAGTTCCCTGGTTTCCTCTTTGTTTCGTTTTGCCCCTGCCGGATAGGCACTCCTGGGATCCGGTCCGGCATCCTCAAAGTGCTTGCCCAAGTCAAAGAGATCGGCCAGAAACGGCTCGCCCATATGGTACCTCGCCATGGGACCGAAATAATTCGCCATGGATAAGCCCGATAAGACCGCACTCGGACTTTCTTTGATCGATTTGATCTTTTCCGTGGACAGGTTAAAGTACGGGGCCAGCTTCGGATACTTGGTACGCATGTTTTGCACAAGCTGGATGATGCTGGCGGAAAGATCAAACGGTTTGTCCAGATACAATCTTCCCTTCGCCCCCTCGGCGTTCATATACCGGATGGGAGAGTGCACTGTCAGGGTTTCTTCGTATTCTTCAAACGGGACGTCGTCCTGGTCCTTTTTCTCCACAACCACACCGTATTTGAGTTTTTTTACCGGCATATCAGACCTCCTTTACCAAAAGACGGAATCCGCCCGTCACGCATCTTTATCATATACCATATACCCGGATTTTGGGAAAAAAGTTGCAAATCACGCAAAAAGGAGGAATTTCCGGATCTCCGGGATCGGTTGCCTTTTTATCCCATCCTGCACCAGAGATAGCAAAATCCCTGGCTTCTGGATGCAAACCGTTTGGTCTTCATCAGCTCCCGGACCTCTTCCCTCGTATACCAGCCGGGATAGATCTCCTCGTCTCCGTGGAGACAGGGGGTGAGTTCTCCCCTGGCCAGTCCCACGATGCATTCATTCTTTTCATTGCCCAGGCCCGGCATGCTGTAGCTGATGCCCATGCGGTCCCGGATCTCGTAAAGCTCCAGCCCGGTCTCCTCCCGAAGTTCCCGCACGGCGGCCTCCTCCGGGCGCTCTCCCGGTTCAATGAGTCCCGCGGGGAACTGATAGACAAAGTCATTCACGGCGGGACGGAATTCCCGGTTCAGGAGCAGGTGCTCTCCGGATCCATCCGTGGCGATAATGACAACCGCGTCAGGTTTATCCCCCGTCAGTTCCTCCCCGGTTTTCAGATCGGGGTTTCGGCTCACCATCTCATAGATCTTTTCCCGTCCCTCCAGGGTCTCGTACACCAGATCGTACCGGTTGACGAAATGCCCCCGGGCACCCTTTCGAATCTCCTGCAATCTCATCTTATGCCTCCAAAAAACAGCCCTCTCCGAAAAGTCTGCACCAATCCCGCCCCGCCTGCGCGAGGCTCCCGGTGTTTTCGGAAGTAAGGCTGCTTCATGAAATCCCCCCTGTTTTTCTGTTCATTTGCTATCTTCGCGGATCGGGCAGATCGGGCTCCTCTCCCCGGGCGAACCACTGCAGGATCTCCTGCAGCCCCCGGGTGTTTGCGGCGGTGTCGCCGCGAAAGACCGCCGATCCTGCCACGATCACATTGGCCCCGGCCTCCAGTGCCAGGGAAAGGTTCTCTTTGGTGATCCCGCCGTCCACCTCGATGTCGGGGGCCACCCCTTTTTCCACGCACAGCTCCCGAAGCTCCCGCACCTTCTGAAGGCACTCCGGCATGAGCTTCTGGCCGCCGAAGCCCGGCTCCACGGTCATGACCAGGATCATATCCACATCTCCCAGGTACGGCTCCAAAGCTGACACTGGTGTCGCAGGCTTGATGGTGATGCCCGCTTTCTTTCCCAGACTGCGGATCTTCACGATGGTGCCGGGGACATCCTCCGTGGCCTCCAGGTGAAAATTGATGAGGTCCGCGCCGCAGCGGGCAAACTCCTCCACATAGCGCTCCGGCTGTTCGATCATCAGATGCACATCAAAAAAGAGGTCCGTGGACTTGCGGATGGACTCGATCACGGGCATGCCAAAGGAGATGTCCGGGACGAACATCCCGTCCATCACATCGATATGGAGGTAGGAAATGCCCTCTTCCTCCGCAGCCTTGATCTGTTCTCCCAGCCTCCAGAAATCCGCGGCCAGAATGGAGGGCGACAAAAGATATTTCATAACGAACCTTTCGTGAAAAACGCCGGGAACCCCGCTTTTGTGGGTTCCCGGCTGTGTGCTTTACAGGAATTCCTTCACGGATGCATAGACGCCTTCCGCGTCCAGTCCGTACTTGTGGATCAGTGCCGCTGCGGAGCCGGACTCGCCGAACACATCCTGCATGCCCAGCTTCTTCACCTTCACGGGGTAGTTGGCACTGAGGCAGTCGCAGACCGCGCTTCCCAGGCCGCCGATGACGGAGTGCTCCTCCACGGTGACCACCTTGCCGGTCTTCTTTGCGCTCTCGATGATGATCTCCTCATCCAGGGGCTTGATGGTGCAGATGTTGATGACCTCTGCGCTGATGCCGTCCTTTTCCAGCATTTCCGCCGCACCCAGGGCCGCATCCACGCCGATGCCGGTGGCGACGATGGTGACATCCTTACCCTCACGGACCTTATCGCCCTTTCCGATCTCGAACTTATAATCCGGTCTGTCGTTGATGACGTTGCAGGCCGCGCGTCCGAAGCGCAGGTACACGGGTCCCTCGTACTCCAGAGCCGCACGGACTGCTGCCTTTGCCTCGATATCGTCCGCGGGGCACATGACCACCATGCCGGGGATGGAGCGCATCAGCGCGATATCCTCGTTGCACTGGTGGGAAGCACCGTCCTCACCCACGGAGATGCCCGCATGTGTGGCGCCGATCTTCACGTTCAGGTGGGGATATCCGATGGAGTTTCTCACCTGCTCAAAAGCGCGTCCTGCCGCAAACATGGCGAAGGAACTGACAAAGGGGATCTTGCCGGTCAGGGAGAGTCCTGCCGCGATGCCCATCATGTTGCACTCTGCGATGCCGCAGTCGATGTGGCGGTCCGGAAAAGCCTTCTTGAACACGCCGGTCTTGGTGGCTGCTGCCAGGTCCGCGTCCAGTACCACCAGATCGGGGTACTCCGCGCCCAGTTCCTTTAACGCATTTCCGTAGCTTTCACGGGTTGCGATCTTCTTTACGTCTGCCATGATTCTTCCTCCTTATCCCTGTGCGTTTAACTCTGCCTCGATCTTATCAAGATCCGCCATGGCGATGGCATACTCCTCATCGTTGGGAGCCTTGCCGTGCCATTCCACGCTGCCTTCCATGAAGGAAACGCCCTTGCCCTTTAAGCTGTGCATCAGGATGCAGGTGGGAGCGCCCTTGGTCTCGCGGGCTTCCTTGAAAGCGGCGCGCAGCTGGTCGAAGTCATGGGCATCGACCTCGATGACGTGGAAGTTGAAGGCCCTAAACTTGTCTGCGATGGGATAGGGAGAGCAGACCTGATCGATGGGTCCGTCGATCTGGAGACCGTTATTGTCTACGATGACGACGAAGTTGTCCAGTTTGCGGAAGCCTGAGAACATGGCAGCCTCCCAGACCTGGCCCTCTTCCAGCTCGCCGTCGCCCAGAAGGGTATAGACGCGGAAATCCTTGTTCCCGAGCTTTGCGCCCAGTGCCATGCCTGCTGCCGCGCTGATGCCCTGTCCCAGGGAGCCGGAAGCCATATCCACGCCGGGGATATGCATATTGGGATGGCCCTGAAGGTAGGAGCCCAGCTTACGCAGGGTGGTGAGATCCTCCACGGGGAAGAAGCCTCTGTAGGCCAGAGCGGAGTACAGGCCCGGGGCAGTGTGGCCCTTGGAGAGGACAAAGCGGTCACGGTCTTCCTTCTGGGGGTTCTTGGGATCGATGTTCATCTCCTCAAAGTAGAGGTAAGTGAAGAGATCCGCGGAGGAGAGAGATCCGCCGGGGTGGCCCGCCTTTGCGGCGTGGGTGGACGTCACGATTCCTTTTCGGACGTCGTTGGCATGTTTCTTCAGTTCCAGATTGTCCATGGTTACCTCCTGGTGTTGGTAGAAAATGTTACGTTCCTTCGCTTCGATTTGCTTTTCAACACGCTCCCGCTCCGAGGTCTTCGGGCAGCGGTTATAGGCTCGCGCTTCTCTGCGCTCGCGCTCCCCAAGAACCGGCCTCAGACACGGGTTGCAAAGCAAATTCGAAGCTCAGTCACTTAATATCTCAAATCTTATCCTTCTGTTAGACGATCCGTCTGACAGACAGAAGCAGGATGATCACTTCCCCTGGCCGTAGTAGGCGTTGGCGCCGTGCTTACGGTAGTAGTGCTTGTCCTGGAGCTCCTGGGGAGCGGGCTGAACCTTGGGGTTGATGGTCTCGCACCGGTAGGCCATCTTGGCGACTTCTTCAAGGACCACGGCGTTGTGGACGGCTTCGTGAGCGTCCTTTCCCCAGGTGAAGGGGCCGTGGTTCTTGCACAGGGCTGCAGGGACGGCCAGAACATCCCGGCCGGTGGACTTAAAGTAGTCCACGATGAGGTGCCCGGTGTTTTCCTCGTAGGCTTCCTCGATCTCTTCTTTGGTCAGGCAGCGCAGGCAGGGCACGGGGCCGTAGATGTAGTCCGCGTGGGTGGTGCCGTAGCAGGGGATGTCACGGCCTGCCTGGGCCCAGCTGGTGGCGTAGGAAGAGTGGGTGTGGACGACGCCGCCGATCTCCGGAAAGGCTTTGTAGAGCTCCAGGTGGGTGGCGGTGTCGGAGGAGGGATTGTAGCGGCCCTCCACCTTGTTGCCGTTTAAGTCCATCACCACCATGTCGTCGGGAGTGAGCTTATCGTAGTCCACGCCGCTGGGCTTGATGACGAAAAGGCCGCTCTCCTGATCGATCTGGCTCACATTCCCCCAGGTGAAGGTCACGAGCCCGTACTTGGGAAGGAGGAGATTCGCCTCACATACGATTTTCTTCAGTTCTTCTAACATGACTTTTCCTCTTTCTTTCTCAGCAGGCAGCGAATCACTCGCCCACTGCGGCTTTCTCGGCTTCCAGTGCCCTGCGGTAGCCCTGCAGGTAGCGGTCAAAGCCCTCCACGTCTTCCTTGACGGGCTCTAAGGTGGTGCCGCTTTGTCCGGCGAAGATCTTCGCATCCAGGTACTGGGGAAGGGTCTCGCCTGCCTCCTTTTCCACCAGGTAGGCTGCCAGGACTGCCATGCCCCAGGGGCCGCCCTCACTGGCGGTATCCATCACGGTGACAGGGGCGTTCATGGCTCCTGCCAGAAGGCGCTGACCCACCACGGGGGTCTTAAAGAGTCCGCCATGTCCCATGAGTCTGTCGATGGGGACCTGCTCCTCCTTGGAGAGGATGTCCATGCCGATCTTCAAGGTGGCCATGGCGCTGTAGAGGTTGCTGCGCATGAAGTTGGCGATGGAAAAGTCCGCGTCGGGGGTTCTCACCACCATGGGACGTCCCTCGGAGAGGCCGGTGATGGGCTCTCCCGAGAAGTAATTGATACTCACCACACCGCCGCAGTCCGGCGCGCCCTTCAGGGCTTCGTTGTAGAGCTTTCCGTAAAGTTCGTTCTTATCCACCGAAGCACCGATGAGGGAGGCGAACTGATCGAAGAGTCCCACCCAGGCGTTCAGATCGGAGGTGCAGTTGTTGCA
>JAFYFY010000214.1 GCA_017543485.1 Lachnospiraceae bacterium
ACATAGAAATACCCCCAAGTAGGTTTTATATTTCAATGTCCTACTTGGGGGTAGCATATCAGTGTCCCTGCGGGAGGCTTTTTTTGTGCTCGGGGGTATTCGTCAGTCGTGGAAGTAGCTGATGGTCTCCATGAGGTCGTTTGCCAGCTCCTGAAGCTCCTGTGCATCCTTGGTGATGATGGAGAAGGTCGCGTTGAGCTCTTCCATGGAGGCGTTGGTCTCCTCCGTAGCGGCGGCGTTTTCTTCGGAGATGGCCGAGAGGTCGGAAATGATATCCACCAGGTTGCTCTTGGCCTTATTCAGCTCGGTGATCCGCTCGTTGATATGCGAGGTGGCTTCGGAGACATTGGAGACATTGGACTCCATGATCCGCATATCGTCGCTGGTGTCGTCGAGGTGGGTCTCCTGCTGGGCAAAGCTGGCATTGAGCTTGGACAGGACATCTACGCTGGCAGCGGAGTCGGAGAGAAGCTGATCAACGATGCGCTTGATCTTGTCCGCGCTGTCTCCGGACTGGACGGCCAGCTGCCCGATCTCTGTGGCCACCACCGCAAAGCCGCGCCCTGCCTCTCCGGCTCTGGCCGCTTCAATGGAGGCGTTCAGGGACAGCAGGTTCGTCTGGGAGGCGATATCCGTGATGGCCTGCGAGAACTCCGCTATGGACTTTGCGGATTCATTGGTGGAATTGATGGTATTGCCGATCTCGTCAACGGAGCGCTGCACCTCCTTGCTCTGCTTAAGCAGGGAGTCGAGGGCGGACATTGCCTTATCGCAGGCCTCCTTCATCTCCACGGCATACTGATCGAGCTGGTTGACATTGTCGGTGATGCTGTCGATATCGTTGCCGATGTCTTCGGTATCCTTTGCAGCAAGCTGAATGCTTTCCGCCTGAGAGACCGCGCCCTTGGAGATCTCGTCCACCGCCTCGCTGACCTGCTGGGAGGCTTCGCTGGCCTGGTTGGAGGAATCTGCCAGCTCGGCTCCTGCCTTGTGCAGTCCAGAGGAGATCTGATGGGAGGTCTTGATCACGCCCACCAGCTTTTCGTCGATGTGCTCCACGCTCTCGGCGATGATCCCCAGCTCGTCGTTTCTCTTGACCACATCGGCGGGAACCTTCATCGCCAGATCGCCGTTGGCCAGCTTCGCCAGCTCCTCGGCGATGGTCCGCATGATCCCGGAGGCCTTGCGGGCGATGACCAGTCCGATGACGGAGAAGACGATGACGCAGCAGATCGCACAGATGACCATCAGGATCACGATCCGGCGCACCTGGGAGCTGATGTCCGAGGTCTTCCGGAAGGCGACGGTCATTCCTCCGATACTGCCGTCATCCGCCTTTACCGGTGCATACACACCGGAATACAGCTCGCCGGCTACCGTATAGTTGGTCCGGTAATAGGTCTGTCCCTCCTTGACGACTCGCTGGTAGATCTCGCTTGGCGCGATGGTGTCGGCGTTCTTACGCCCCGTAGGGGAGCCGTTTACGGTGGTGACGGCCCGGACATTGTCATAAAAGATGGCATAATCGAGGCCGGTGGCCACCTTGAGCGCTCCGATAAAGTCGCCGGAGAAATAGTGGTCTCCCTTGTACAGCCGGTCATCATCATCCAGCATCCAGCGGCCCTCATACATCCGCTCGATCTCGTCCGCCATCTGGATCGCGGCAGTATTCAGCGTCTCCTCGATGAGCTTGTCGTAGGTCCTGGAGATCTGGACGGCACTGATCACCGTGAGGATGGCGGCAACCGCAGCGCAGGCAGCGATCGCGATATAAATGACATTCTGGACCAGTTTTTGGTTTCGTTTTTTCTCCATCAAGCCTTGCCTCCTGTAAGTAAAATAGAGTGAACAAACAAAGAGTTAGTGGTAAGGTGCTTGATTATTTTACCATTTTTTTAAAATTTTCACAATCCTTTTATAAATTGTGAGACAGAAAGCGCGGAGTGGGAACTTGCCCGTCTCCCTGCTTACTTTAAGCGAAACTCCGCGATCACGCCGTTCAGGGTGGAGACGCATTCGCCCACCTCGCCGATCTTGCCGGTGGTCTCGCTCATGTCGGCTACGATGTCCGTGGTCTTTCCCGCGATATCGGAGACGCCGTCCGCAGCCTCCGTGACCGTGGTGGAGATGGCGGAGATGGCCTCCACGATGTGGGCGATGGTCTCCATCAGCTCATCCACACCGTTCTTGATACTGGACATGCTGTCCTTGAACATGTCCGCGTCATCCTGATACTGGACACTGACCTTCTGGAAGTTGTCGTAGTCCTTCAGGACCGTGGTCTCCAGGAAGCCGCCCATCTCTTCCAGGCAGGCTGCCATCTGGCCCACGGCATTGTTCACCTCGGTGACGATGGAGTTGATGTCCGACACCGCAGTGGAGGTCTGGTTGGCCAGGCTGCCGATCTCGGTAGCCACCACGGCGAAGCCTCTTCCTGCCTCACCGGCTCTGGCGGCCTCGATGGAGGCGTTTAATGCCAGCAGGCTGGTCTGAGAGGAGATGGCCATAATGGTATCCGTCAGGGCATTGATCTTCTCAACGGCCTTGGAACTCTCAATGGCCGCATCGGATTTTTGCTTGACATTGGCATAGATCTTTCTGGTGGATCCGGAAGCGGTCTCGGTGTTGGCGTGAAGCTCGGTGGCCCGCTTCATGACCTCGTCGGACATGGTGGTTCCGTCATTGGCCATCATCTCGATCTGATGTGCGGAGTTCTGGATCTCTCCGATATTGTGGCTGATGGTCTCGGTGGAGGCGGCGCACTCCTGCATGGAAGCGGCCAGCTCTTCGGTGGTGGCGGAGTTGTCGGTGCAGGCGTTGTTCACCAGCTCCGTGGTCATGCGAAGCTGCTCCAGGTCCTCCTCGATGGTGCCGGATGCCTGATTTAATCTGGCGGCGATGTCTCTTAACTGGACCCGCATACCCCGGATGTGCTTTGCCATCAGCCCCATCTCATCCTTTCGCTTGCAGAGGCCGTCGGACTTGGGATGATGCCGGAAATCAAAATCCGCGGTCTGGTTGATGATGGAGATGATGTCCCGGATGGGGCGCAGCATCATGCTGATGAGGATGTACAGGGAGACTGCGGACAGGATCAGCAGGATCACCGCGCTGATGATCATGATATTCCGAAGCTTGAAGATCGGAGCCATGACCTTGTCGTAGTCCCCGGTGACAATAACCATATTGCCGCCGTCGGTGAAGGAATAACCGGCGAACTTTAACGCACCCTTAAAAGTGTAGACGATGGAGCCGGAACCGATCTGCGAGGGGGATTCCCCTGCCTGCAGCCGTCCCACCAGCTCCTTGACCGCGGCATTCTCCACGGCGTTACCGATCTTGTCCGTGGTGGGGTGATACATCATCGTGCCGTCTGCGCTGACCATGTACGCGTAGGAGCCCTCCACACCGTCAATGACCACGGATCCCAGCACATTGCCGAAGTAGCCGCTCAGGTATTCCCGGTTTCCGTCGGGATCCCCGGTCAGGAGATTCAGGAGCTTTTCCTCCTCCGCCGCGCCGTAGGAGCTGATGCCGGTCCCCTGATTGGTCAGCATATCCACGGAATCGGCGGCGATCTCCGCCAGGTTCTTGGTGTAGTTCTCATAGGTGGTCTGCATCGTATTCTTGGTGCTCCTGATGGACAGGATCACCAGCAGCGCCCCCACTGCCAGAACGCTGAGGAAGACGAAGAAGATCATCTTTGTGACGAGGGAGCCCGTGAGTTTTACCCGGTCCGCCAGTGCTCCGGATGTCGGCGAACCGGCTGTTTTCTGACTGTTTTTTTCTTCCATGATCATACCCCCATATGATGAATGATAGTCGGGCACAGGCCCATAGCGTGATTATACCTTTTATTTCGGGAAACGGCAACCTTGTGAAATGGGTTTCAATAGAGTAAAATCATATGGTAAACTCTGTGCTTGATCCCGTTTCGGGACAGCATGACAGCGCAGAAAGACGGAGACTGAACGTGAGCAGAGTATATCTGTACGCCATGGGCGTCACATTGATCCTGATCCTGTATATCTGGTTCATCTACAGGACGCTTCATTCCAACCGCCCGCAGAAGCTGCGGGAGGCGGTGAAGCGGATCCTGGTCTGCGGCTATGCTCCCGTAGCCGGCAATCTCATCGCGGTGTTTTCACACGATCAGATGGTCATCCGCTTCGGATATGTGATCTATCTGGTGGGCACCACCTGGCTGCTCTATTACATCCTGCAGTTTGCCATGGTGTTCTGCGAGTTCCGTATGAAGGGGACTCTCCGGGGCCGGAATCTCCTCATCGTGACGATCCTGGATACCATCATGATCTGCCTGAACCCCATCCTGCACCATGCCTTCAAGCTGGAGGGGAGTTTTGTGGAGGGGATCGCCGGACATGGTTACATCTTCCATCATCTCTGGTACTATCGCATCCACATGCTGTTCAATACCTTTATGACCCTGGTGCTTCTCTGGATCCTGATCCACAAGATGACGCAGGTATCCGCCATCTATCTGGAAAAATATGCCGTGATCCTGGCGGTCCTGTCATTTACCGTGATCTGGCAGTTCGTGATCGCCATCGGGGCCAGGCCCCTTGACGGTTCCATGCTGGGATTTGAGATCAGCGGTGCTCTCATCTACATCTTCGCCATCGAATACCGGCCGTTCCTTTTGCGGGACCGGATGTTTGCAGCCGTGGTGACAAAGGTCTCCGATGCCCTCTTTTTCTTTAACTATGAGGAGGAATGCATTTATTACAACACTGCCGCAAAGGAAATGTTTGACCTGGAAGGGGAGGAGGATTTCCAGAAGGCTCATGATGCGGTGCAGAAGCTGATCCCCAACGGAGCCGATTTTGTGGCGGACTCCCTCAGCAGAAAGGTCCGGATCAAGGACGATGCCGCCGAAGAGGAAAAGAAGATCGGCACCAGCTTTTTGAGCACGATCCAGACCCGAAAGGTCTTCAACGACGATAAGGTGTACGAGACGGAATTTCGCCGGATCTATGACAGCCGGAACATCTATGCCGGCTTCTTTGTCACCGCCGTGGACCGGACGGAAGAAGAGATGCAGATGTTCGAGGAGAACTATAAGGCCACCCATGATGCCCTCACCGGCGCTCTGAACAAGGAGGAACTCTACCGGCAGACGGAGATCCTTCTGAAGGACAATCCGGAGACGGAATATGTGGTGGTGGCTTCGGACATCAAGGAGTTCAAGCTCATCAATGACATCTTCGGGGATGCGGTGGGAGATGAGGTGCTGACCCGTGTGGCCAAGACGGTGATGATGTATCTAAAGCCCACGGACCGCTTCGGACGCATCGGCAGTGACCGCTACGGGATGATCATGCGAAAGGCGGACTTTTCCGAGGAAGTGTTCACCGAAGGCATCGCCCGGGTGGCCCATGTGGCCAATGATATCAAGTATCCCATCATCATCCACATCGGCGTATACGAAGTCACCAATCGGAAGATGAATGCACAGTCCATGTACGACCGCGCGTTCCTGGCCATCGAGAGCATCAAGAACGACGTGCAGCGCCGCATCGCGCGCTACGACGACTCCCTTCGCAAGGACCGTCTCTGGGACCAGATGATCATCGGGAGCCTGGACGATGCACTGGCAAACGGGGATATCGAACCGTACATCCAGGCCCAGGTGTCCGCAGACGGAACCGTAAAGGGAGGCGAGGCCCTGGTCCGCTGGAATCACGCCACGGAGGGGTTTTTAAATCCCGGACGCTTCATGGAGTCCCTGGAAAAGAACGGCCTGGTGGTAAAGGTGGATACCTTCATCTGGGAGTACGCGTGCAGGACCCTGCGCAGATGGGAGGATGAAGGATATAAAGACCGCTACCTCTCCGTCAATATCTCCCCCAGGGATTTCTATTTCCTGGACATCTATGAGAAGGTGACGGGACTGGTGGAAAAGTACGGCCTCCGGCCGGACCAGCTCCGGCTGGAGATCACGGAGTCGTCCATGATGAACGATCCGGATCAGAAGATCGAGATCATCAACAGGCTTCGCAGTGCGGGCTTTATCCTGGAGATGGACGATTTCGGCAGCGGCTATTCCTCCCTGAACATGTTAAAGGACATGCCCATCGACGTGCTGAAGATCGACATGATCTTCCTGCGCAGTGTGGAGCAGAAGGCCAGCACCCGGATCATCCTGCAGCACATCATCCAGATGGCGAAGCAGATGCAGATCGAAGTGGTGACGGAGGGTGTCGAG
This sequence comes from Lachnospiraceae bacterium, assembly GCA_017543485.1. GTDB lineage: Bacteria > Bacillota > Clostridia > Lachnospirales > Lachnospiraceae > AC2028. The sequence goes on from JAFYFY010000214.1 coordinate 6,227, forward strand.
GGGAAGGATCAGGTGGAATTTTTGACGGATTTCGGCTGCGATATGTTCCAGGGATATTATTTCAGCAAACCCGTCTCCATCGAGGAGTTTGAGGAAAAATACATCCGAAATTGACTCTACCAAATTCCATGTCTTTATAGTATAATGGATGTGTTTCGGATCCGGGAACCGAAAGACCGGAAACGGTTTTGATAAGGAGGAGAGTATGAGACTTGTTACGAGATCGGATTTTGACGGACTTGCATGCGGTGCTCTTTTGCTGGAAGTCGGGATCATTGACAGCTGGAAATTCGCGCACCCCAAGGATCTTCAGGACGGTCTTGTGGAGATCAATGAAAACGACTGCCTGGCAAATGTCCCCTATGTAGAGGGCTGCGGTCTCTGGTTCGATCATCACTCCAGCGAGTTTGAGCGCAACAATCTCGAGGGCAAGTACAAAGGAAAGAGCGACAGCTCCGCCCCCTCCTGTGCACGGGTCATCTATGATTACTACGGCGGCAGAGAGCGGTTCCCCGAGTTTGACGATCTGATGGTGGCCGTGGACATGGTGGACTCCGGTAATCTGACCATCGACGAGGTACTCAATCCCCAGGGATGGATCCTGGTGGGCTTTTTGATGGATCCCCGTACCGGCCTCGGACGGTGGAGACAGTTCACGATCCCCAACTACGCATTGATGGAAAAGCTGATGCATTGCTGCCGCACCATGACGACCCAGGAGATCCTGGAGATCCCGGATGTCCAGGAGCGCATCGAGGTCTACAATGAGCAGACCGCGAAGTTCAAGGAGATGGTGCTGGCGCATACCAGAGTCGAGGGCAATGTCATCATCAGCGATCTGCGGGGGGTGGATCCCATCTACACCGGGAACCGGTTCATGATCTACAGCATGTTCCCGGAGCAGAACATCTCCGCCTGGATCGTCAGCGGAAAGGGCGGCGAAGGCTGCTCGGCTGCGGTGGGATACAGCATCCTGAACAAGACCTCCAAGGTCAATGTGGGAAGCCTGATGCTCAAGTATCACGGCGGCGGTCATGAGAAGGTGGGTACCTGCCAGTTCAGCAACGAGAATATGGAGACGGAGCTTCCGAAGATGCTGGATGAGCTCTGCGCAATGTCGAATTCATAATCAGGAAGGCAGCAAGGGTAACGGCAAGGCAGCGGAAAACGGATGCCTTGCCGTTTTTATGGTATGATAGAGTTTCGGTCACAAAAAGAGCATAGAAGCGGTGCGAAGCAGGGGATCAGGGCCCTGCTTTTCGGCACCGCTCTTTTATTGTCAGCAGCAGGGTGCGCAGCCCCGGAGGAATCCGGCACGGAGGTGCTGGTGACGGAGCAGGAGACCGGGGAGGAGTATGACGGCGCCGTGGCGGCATCCGTGACAGATGTGGAACTGCACCTGAAGGTTCTTTGCCAGTATGAGTCCGCGGACTACGAGGACCTTTCCTTCGATGTGGAACGGCAGGAGATCGAATCCGTTTTTGTGAAGGAAGGAGAGCGGGTGGAAAAGGGGCAGCTCCTGGTGTCCCTGGTGAGTTCCGATTCTTCGGATCAGCTCCGGCAGCTGCAGTATGAGCTGGACCGTCTAAAGCTCCAGCAAAAGGCCGTGATGGATGAGATGGAAGCGGACATCACGGAAGCCATCTTTGAGATCGCCGTGGCCGAGGGACAGAGTGTGTCCCAGATGGAGCAGCGGGAGCGGGAAAAGGAGGAGGCCATCCGGGAGTCCTACAGACACACGCTGGAGGATCTGGAAGATCGGATCACGTTTGCGGAGCAGAGGCTTAATCGGGCAAAGCGCGGGGAGGAGGATCACCAGATCTATGCGGGGATCTCCGGCATCGTCACTTATGTAAGGACGGGGTTGGAAGGGTCGAAGACCCAGATCGGCAAGACCGTCATCACCATCATGGATCCCACGAATATGTATTTTATTGCGGATAAGCCGGAGCAGGCCGCCTACTTTACGGAAGGGGAGGCCGTGGATCTGGAGATCACCACGGGACTGTCCGCAGGAACCTACAGCGTTCTTCCGAAGCTGACGGAAAACGCGGAGGGAGAGCCCCAGCTGATCTTCCTGCTGCAGGGAGAGGATGCCGCGGCGGGGAGTTCCATCAACAAGGGCACCAGAGCCTCCATCACCCTGGAGATCGGAAGACGGGAGCATGTGCTGGCCGTTCCGCTTCGGGCGCTGCACAAGGCGGGGGACAAATGCTATGTCTATGTGGTGAACGAGCTGGGTCACCGCATCACCAGGTTTGTAGAGATCGGTCTGGAGGGGGACGATTACGTGGAGATCCTCTCGGGACTGGAAGAAGGGGAGTACGTTTCCATCGGATGAAGAACGGATATCTTCGGAAAATCGCATCTGTGATCCTGGCAGCTCTCCTCGTGCTGTCCGCCTGCGGGCAGAGCGGGGACGGTCTGCCTGCCCCTGCGGGGAACGGCGCCCGGAGCGCGGACATCGAGCTGCAGGAGCCTCTGGCCGCCTCCATCGGCACGGAGAAGGTGACCTACAGGAATCTGTATGATTATGAAGTCCTGACGGGGACCGTGTATCCGGAGACCTGGGAGTATTCCTTTTCCCAGAACGTGACCCTGGAACGGTTCCTGGTGTTCCCCGGGCAGGAGGTCTCCAAAGGAACCCTTCTGGCAAAGGCGGATACCACCGCCATCGACAGACAGATCAAGGACCTGAAGGAGCGGATCGATGATCTGAACTTAAGCTACGGGCAGTCCAGAGGCGTCGCCGAGCTGCAGCTGGCGCATGAGGTCTGGTATATCGAGACCAGGCAGCAGCAGGCCAGGACCGACGCGGAGCTGGCGCTGGATGTGCAGCGGGCCATTTTTCACCGGGACCGCCTGCAGCAGAAGATGGACAACGATCAGGCACTCTACGAGCTGGATCTGGCCTATCTGCAGGCCCAGCTGGCACAGCTTCAGAGAGACCGGGCAAAGCGCCTGATCTACAGTGACCGGGACGGCATCGTCACCGCCATTGCGGAGACCGGGCCCAACGTGCGGGAAAAGACCGCCGTCATTGCGCTTTCGGATGAGGGAAAAAAGATCTTCAAATGCGACTATCGCTCCGAGAAGGAGATGTCCAAGATCTCCCGGTACTATCTGGTGGCTGAGGGAAAAACATACGACCTGCAGTATCTGCCCTATACCGCGGAGGAGTACAGCAAGCGCCTGGCGGCGGGAGAGAAGGTCTACTCCAACTTTGAGGTGCTGGATGAGGAAGGGACGCTGGAGCTGGGCTGCATGGGGACCCTGGTGCTCATCACGGACGAGCGTCACGGTGTGCTGTCCGTCTCCGATTCCGCACTGCACCGGGACACCGGCGGTTATTATGCGAACCGTGTCAAAGACGGGCATACGGAGAAGGTGTATGTGGAACGGGGAATGCTGGACGGGAATTTCACGGAGGTCCTGTCGGGTCTGGAGGCCGGGGATCAGGTGCTTCTGTCCGACTATCTGGTGGAGAGCACAGGCCGTCATGTGCTGGAGCGCGGGGATTATGTCGTCCCTTACGAAGGGCAGGGCTATGTCACCTATCCGGACAAATACATCGTCTCCAACGAGATCGAATACGGAGCCGTCACCATGACGGAGCTTTTGGTGAAGGCCAATACCATCGTGAAAAAGGGAGATCCCATTGCGCGGGTCAGCGTGCAGGGGGATGAGATCGCGCTGCAGGAGCAGGAGCGAAAGCTCCAGAGACTCACCGAGAGGCGGGCGGAGGCCCAGAAGGCCTATGATGCCCCTGCCACTGCCTATCTGTCCGAAGCAAAGCAAAAACAGATGGAAAACCAGATCGCATCCTTTGACAGACAGATCGAGCAGACTGCGGAAAACATCGAGAAGATCCGCCGGTGCTACCGCACCACCTCCATCACGTCCCCCGTGGACGGTGTGGTGCTGAGCGTGACGGAGCTGAGCAACGGAGCGCTCTTAGAGAGCGGGGAATACATCGCCACGGTGGCGGCGGACCGGGTCAGCCTCATGCGGGTGGCCAATTCCAGAGGCGTGGTGCGCTACGGTATGCCCCTTACCATCTCCTATGTGCTGGGAGACAAGGACAGCACCCTCTCCGGGGAAGTGGTGTCTCTTTCGGATGACGGGCTCTCCGCCTCTCTTCGAAACGAGCATGTCTGGGTCCGGGAGGAGTCCGGGCTGATCCGGGAGCTGTCCTTAAACGGGGACGGGGAGAACGAGCCGGTCTATTTCCAGCGTCTGGCCTATGCGCTGTACGGTTATGAGGAAGTGGAGCATGATGTGGTGCTGGTCCCCATGAAGGCCGTGACGGTGATCAAAGACCGGGCCTATGTGCAGGTGCTGGAGGAGGACGGCAATGTGGTCATGCAGGGCTTTATCCCCGGGAATACCGGCATCGGCAGGATCGTGACCTTAGGAGGCGGCAGCGATAATATGACCTGGGCGGTGGAAGGACTGGAAGAGGGAATGACGATATGCTGGCAGTAGCGATCCAGAAGATCCTGAATAAAAAATGGCTCTTTTTCTGTCTGCTCCTGGGCAGCGTTCTGCTGGTGGGAACGGCAGCCAGCTTTCCCATGTACCGGAACGCGGTCTTTAATCGCATGCTCCAGGATCAGCTGACGGACACGCTGCGGGAGGACGGCACCTGGCCCATGATCATCCCCTATGAGTGGACCTACAAGACCGAGACGGACCTGGAGAAGCTGGCATCCATGGAAGAAAACGCCCGGGGGATCTATGAGAGACTTGGGGTTGAGGAATACCGGAGCGCATATTATTATGCCTTCGCAAACAGCGCCGCGGTGCCGGATCTGGAGAGAGCGGGGGTGGAGAGCTTTAGTCTGCGCACCGGTTTTCTGTCCGGGCTGGAGGACCATATCACCCTGGTGGATGGGGAGCTTTTTTCCGAGAGCGGCGTGTCGGAGGACGGATGTCTGGAGGCGCTGATCAGCGAGCAGACCATGCTGCAGGTGGGGGCGGTCATCGGAGATGTCTATACCTTCCCCTATTATGAGTCCCCAAAGACAGGGACCCTGCGGGTGCGGGTCGTGGGCGTGTTCCGGCGCACCAGCGACGCGGACCTGTTCTGGCAGGAAAAGATGCGGGTCTTTACCAGTACGCTGTTCGTGAATGAGAAGATCTTTCGGGAGCGGTTTCTGGAGGGGGACTATCCTCCCTATACCATCAGCTGCCAGATCTATGATTTTGTGGATTACGAAAAGCTCCGGGCCTCCCATGTGGAGGAGCTGACGAAGCTGACGGGAGAGCTGTGCGGGCGGAACCGCTTTGCCGGCGAGCCGGATTATCTGGAGCTTTTGGATGCCTATACGGCGAAAAAGAACCGGATCCAGATCACCCTCCTGTTGTTGCAGGTGCCCCTGCTCCTGCTCCTGTGCGCCTTCCTTTTGATGCTCTCCGGACAGCTCTTTGAGCTGGAGCGAAACGAGATCTCCGTCTACAGGAGCCGCGGCGCTTCCGGTTTTCAGATCTTCCGGCTCTTTTTGCTGCAAAGCTCCCTGTTGTCGGCAGTGGGGGTGCTGTTGGGACTCCCCTTGGGGCGGGCGTTTTGCGGGATCCTGGGATCGGCCAGCAACTTCCTGGAATTCGGAGTCCGCAGACAGCTGGACACCCGGCTGACACCGGAGGTGTGGCTCTTTGCCCTGGGAGCCGCGGTGGTCTGTATCCTCATCATGACCCTGCCCGTCATCCGCTACAGCAAGGTCAGCATCGTGAACCTGAAGGCCACCAGAAACCTGAAAAAGAGCTCCTGGTGGGAAAAGGCATTTCTGGATCTGATCTTTATCGCAGTCTCTCTCTATGGGTATTATTCCTACTCCAGCAACACCCAGAGACTGACGGAGAGCGCCCTAAAGGGGGAGGGACTGGATCCGCTTCTGTATTTTTCTTCCACGCTGTTCATCCTGGGAGTGGGGATGCTGTCCCTGCGGCTGCAGCCCCTTCTGGCAAAGCTGCTCTTTACGCTTCGCAGAGGGCATATCGGACCTGCGGGCTATGCTTCCTTCCTGGAGGTGATCCGCAACGGCCGCAAGCAGCAGTACATCATGCTCTTTATGATCCTCACCGTGGCACTGGGGATGTTTGATGCCGTCTCCGCCCGGACGATCCTGCAAAATACCCTGAAGAACACGGACTATCTGGACGGTACGGACCTGGCGATCCGGGAGGTCTGGACGGACAACTCCACTCTGGTGGCCATCGACCCCAGCGTGGAATTTGCCTACAATGAGCCCAATTACGCAAAGTATGCCGCCCTGGCCAACGAGGTCACGGGCTATACCAAGGTCCAGCTGGACTACGGCTATGTCTCCCTGGATGCCAGGGCGAGACAGGTGGTTACCATGATGGGAATCCATACGAAGGAATTCGGGCAGATCACCATGGTGGAGGATGCGCTGCTGGAGGAGCCATACTATGAACTGTTAAACCGCCTGGCCATGAATCCCAACGGAGTCCTGCTCTCCTCCAATTTCCGGGATATCCTGAGCTATCAGGAGGGGGGCGTGTTCTATTTCAACAACGAAAAGGGCAAGCGGGCCACGGCCTTTATCCTGGGATTCTTTGATTACTGGCCCACCTATGCTCCCACCACAAAGAGCGTGGACGCAAACGGGGAGGTCATCACGACCCAGAATTACTACGTCATCTCCAACTTCGCCATGATGCAGAAGTATTTCGGCCTGCAGCCCTATCAGATCTGGATGGGGCTTCCGGAGGGGGCGGACACGGACTTTTTCTATGACTGGGCAGACAGCACGGGACTCAAACTCACCATGTACCGGGACAGACAGGCGGACCTTCGGGGTGTGGTGGAGGATCCCCTGCTGCAGGGGATGAACGGAGTCCTCACCATGAGCTTTATCGTGATGCTGATCCTGTGCGCGGTGGGATATCTCATCTACTGGATCCTGTCCATCCGGTCCCGGGAGCTGCTCCTGGGGATCCTGCGGGCCATCGGTATGCACAAGTCGGAGCTTTTGCACATCCTCTTTAATGAGCAGATCTTTTCCGGCTTCTACGCCATCGCCGTGGGGATCGGCACCGGGGTCCTGGCCTACCGGCTCTATGTGCCCATGCTGCAGATGGCATATTCTACCACGGAGCAGGTGCTGCCGCTTCAGATGATCACCCAGACATCCGATATGGTGCGGCTCTTCGTCATCGTGGGGCTGACCATGGCGGTGTGCCTGGCGGTCCTGGCAGGACTGATCTACAAGCTGAACATCACCAGGGCATTAAAGCTGGGGGAGGAATAGATATGGGAGCCGTCATCGAGATCGATCATATAAACCGGATCTTCGGAAGCGGAGCGAAACAGTTTCAGGCCCTCACGGACATCAATGCCGTGATCCCTGCCAGCAAGCTGACGATCCTAAAGGGCAGGTCCGGATCGGGAAAGACCACGCTCCTGAATATCATCGGTGCCCTGGATGAGCCCACAAGCGGCGAGATCCGGATGAACGGGGAGAGTCTCCGCCGGATGAGCGACAGAGAGCGGGAAAACATGCGCCGGAACAAGTTCGGATTTGTCTTTCAGGCCGTGTCCCTGATCCCCACCATGAGCGCCTATCAGAATGTGGAATTTGCACTGCGCATGGCGGGGCAGAAGGGGAACTTTCGTCCCCGGGTCACGGAGATGCTCCATATGGTGGGGCTGGGCAACCGGATGAACCATATGCCCGCGGAGCTCTCGGGAGGCGAACAGCAGCGCGTGGCCATCGCGAGAGCCATCGCCCATCATCCGGAGGTGGTGCTGGCGGATGAGCCCACCGCGGAGCTGGACAGTGCCATGGCTGCGGAGGTGACCAGGCTCTTAAAGGAACTCACGAGAACGGAGAATGTGACGGTGGTGATGACCACGCATGATGTGGGACTGATGGATGCGGGAGATCACCTGATCGAGCTGGAGAGCGGACGGGTAGTGGAACATGAGTGAACCCATGATCGAGGCGGAGGGCCTCGTCAAAATCTATAAGACCAAGGAGATCGAGGTCCTGGCACTGCAGGGGCTGGATCTGGTGGTGGAGGAAGGGGAATTTACCGCCCTCATCGGCAACAGCGGAAGCGGGAAGAGCACGTTCCTGAACATGATCGGCGGTCTGGACAGACCCAGCGCCGGGCGCCTTACCGTGGGCGGAAAGAACCTGTTCCGTCTCACGGAGAAGGAACTGGTGGCCTATAAGCGGGATACCGTGGGGTTCGTGTGGCAGAACAACGCCCGGAACCTGTTTCCCTACCTGACGGCGGTGGAAAATGTCTGCCTGCCCATGAACTTTGCGGGAAGCCATAAAAAGCGCGCCAGAGCCCTGGAGCTTCTGGAACTGGTGGGGATGGAAAAGCACAAAAACGACAGGCTGGGGACCCTTTCCGGAGGTGAGCAGCAGCGGATCGCCATCGCCATCGCCCTGGCCAATTCGCCCAAGCTCCTGCTGGCGGATGAGCCCACGGGAAGTGTGGACGCCGGCACGGCGGACCGGATCTTCCAGATCTTCACGGAGCTGAACAAAAACGGCCAGACCATCCTGGTGGTCACCCATGACCTGACCCTGTCCAAAAAGGTGCGGAGGGTGGTGGCCATCCGGGACGGCAAGATCAGCAGTGAGCGGATCCTCCGGGAGAGCTACTCCGACCGTCTGAAGGAATCCCAGATCGACTGGCGAAGCGAAGATACCCAGGAAGAATACGCCGTCATGGACCGGGCGGGCCGTGTGCAGATCCCGAAGGATATCATGGAACGGGCGCAGCTTAGCGGAAACCGCCTGCTGGTGGAATACGAGGACGGACGCATCATCATGCGAAAGCCCGAGGAATCAAAGCCGGCGGAACCCAAGCCCGATACCGGGAGCGATCCCGGGGAACCGGAGCAGGCAGGATCAAGGCAGGAAAAGCCGGAAGAATAATAGCCGGACACCGGGGGAGAACACGAGAACAGGAGAGAAGCCATGGGACAGAACATGGAAAAAGAACGGGTACTGGTCATCGATTTCGGCGGTCAGTACAATCAGCTGGTGGCCAGACGCGTGCGGGAATGTAATGTCTATTGCGAGATCTATTCCTATCGGACGCCTCTGGAGCAGATCCGGGAGATGCATCCCAAAGGGATCATCCTCACCGGCGGCCCTGCCAGCTGCTATGAGGAGGGGGCAGCCAGCTGCGATCCGGAGCTTTTTCGGATGGGCATCCCCGTGCTGGGACTGTGCTATGGCGCACAGCTGATGCAGCATGTGCTGGGGGGCGAAGTGAAGCGGGCCGAGAACCGGGAATACGGACACACGGACTTGACGGTGGACACTGCCGCGCCTTTGTTTGCGGGAGTCCCCAAGGAAACCACCTGCTGGATGAGTCATTTCGATTACATCTCGAAGATGGCACCGGGATTTACCTCCATCGCCCACACAGCCAACTGCCCGGTGGCTGCAGCCTCCAATGAGGAAGCCGGGCTCTATGCCATTCAGTTCCATCCCGAGGTCCTGCACACGCCGGAGGGGTCCCTGATGCTCCGAAACTTCGTGCGGGATATCTGCGGCTGCAGCGGGGACTGGAGGATGGATGCCTTTGCCCGGGAAAGCATCCGCCGGATCCGGGAGAAGGTGGGAGACGGGAAGGTGCTGCTGGCGCTGTCGGGAGGCGTGGATTCCTCCGTGGCGGCCGCACTTTTGTCCCGGGCCATCGGAAAGCAGCTGACCTGTGTCTTCGTGGACCATGGGCTGCTTCGCAAAAACGAAGGAGACGAGGTGGAGGCGGTCTTCGGGCCGGCGGGAGCCTTTGATCTGAACTTTATCCGGGTCAATGCCCAGGACCGTTTCTACGTGAAGCTGGCCGGCGAGAGCGAACCGGAGCGAAAGCGCAAGATCATCGGCGAAGAGTTCATCCGGGTCTTTGAAGAGGAAGCCAAAAAGATCGGGAGGGTGGATTTCCTGGCACAGGGCACCATCTACCCCGATGTGGTGGAGTCGGGACTGGGCGGAGAATCCGCTGTGATCAAGTCCCATCACAATGTGGGCGGACTCCCGGACTATGTGGATTTCAAGGAGATCATCGAGCCCCTGCGGGATCTGTTTAAGGACGAAGTCCGAAAGGTGGGGCTGGAGCTGGGGATTCCGGAAAAGCTGGTCTTTCGGCAGCCCTTCCCCGGGCCCGGACTGGGGATCCGGATCATCGGCGACATCACCGCCGAGAAGGTCCGCATGGTCCAGGATGCGGATGCCATCTACCGGGAGGAGATTGCAAAGGCAGCTGCGGAATGGACACGGGACCACAGCAGCCAGGCAGCAGGAAACGCGCAGGACCACAGCAGCCAGGCGGCAGGAAATGCGCAGGAACGTCCCGCCTGGATGCCGGATCAGTATTTTGCGGCCCTCACCAACGTCCGTTCCGTGGGCGTCATGGGGGACGAACGCACCTACGACTACGCCATCGCCCTCCGCGCCGTCCGCACCGTGGACTTCATGACGGCAGAGGCGGCGGACATTCCCTTCTCTGTCCTGCAGACCGTCATGAGCCGCATCATCAACGAGGTCCGGGGCGTGAACCGCGTCTTCTACGACCTCACCAGCAAGCCCCCCGGGACCATCGAGTTTGAGTGACCTGTCTCTCAGAACTGTATTCATCCGGATCAGATGCCGCCGCCCCGGGAAGCGGGGCGGCCTGGAGCATCACAAATTCGTACAGTTCCCAGATTTGATGCATTCTTGATACTCCCCTATTCCAAAAAGCACCAAAACTTGTCCAAACGATCAAAATCGGTGCAATCCAGCCCTCCCCACAAGCAAAAAAGCACCAAAACTCGTCCAATCACCCAAATTCGGTGCAATTTGAAGATCTCCACAAGCCAAAAAGCAACAAAACTCGGCCAATCACCCAAATTTGGTGCAATCTGAAGATCCCCACAAGCCAAAAAGCACCAAAACTTGCCCAAACGCTCAAAATCGGTGCAATCTGAAGATCCTCACAAGCCAAAAAGCAACAAAACTCGGCCAATCACTCAAATTCGGTGCAATTTACTGGCAATCTGCCGTAAATCCATCCAAAATCCACAGGAAGAAAAAGAAGGAGGAGAACACCATGCCCCATCATAGCGACACAAAACTGCTCAGTCCAACCATTCTCTACGAAGAAGCAAGGAGACGTCTTCGGGAGATCACGGCATGCAAAGCGGCCCTGGAAAGAGAAATCCAGAAAGCGCCACCCGGAGCCATACGGATTGCAAATTCCACCACCAGGGTCCAGTTCTATTTTCGCAAAGACAGATTCCAAAAGACGGAAACCTATATTCGGAAAAGAGACACGAAAACGATCCGGACATACCTCCGAAAGGCATACGATGAAAAAGTACTCAGAATCCTGGATGAGGAGATCCGAAATCTTGATTTTCTGTTGAAGAAATCAAATGAACTACCCTCACCGACTCATCGTCGGAAAGGGTTTCTGTTATGCCGCAGTGCGGCATGAACCTTCCGGATCTGTTGCACATCCGGAAGAACAGGGCATGTCCACGATGCCTCTATCCCATTGGGTTACCTTTGGGAATACCTTTCTCAAGATGTTCGCGGCTCCGTTGATGTCCGCGTTGGTGACCGTTCCGTCACCGTGCAGGTACAATCCTCTTTTGATCCTCGTCCCGGAAAAGCCCTGTGCCATCCCTTC
>JAFYFY010000215.1 GCA_017543485.1 Lachnospiraceae bacterium
CCCGCTCCGCCAGCAGCTTTTCCCACAGAGCCTCTGATTCTTTCCGCAAATACCTCCTCTGCGCCGCCTTGATGGTGGACTCCACATACATGTCCACCATGATCCGGGACAACAGTTCTTCTCTTTCCGGGCTCCCCGGGGCGCCGGGAGCCTGCATGATGCGCTTGACCGCATCCGTCTTGTCTTCGTATGCACGGTAAACGCCTGCCTGCGCCTTGCTCTTGATCTCATCCTGGCGCGGGACCGTCTCCGAAACAAGGAAAGGGAGATCCCTCTCTTTGCCCATGAGCTCGGACAGCAGCTTCACGCCGGCCACATTCGTGGTGCCAAAATGCTTGAGCTCCGCAAGAGAAATATCCGCGGCCCCGGTTCCCATAACATGGAGCACTCTGCCCAGGGCCTCCTTGACAGGCCCATAATTGCCCCTCTTGTACTCCTCGATGGCCTGCGCGGCATCCTGTCTGCCCTTCAGTATCCCTGCAGTAAAGCCTTCCGTGATAAACCGATGGTCATCAATGGGATAATTGGACACCAGGTTGGTCTGATTGAAGTAGACCTCGTCCGCGCCCCCCTGGGTGGATTCAGATTTTTCCGTCATATAAGCCGGGTTCATGGACGCCCCCAGGGTGACCAGTGTCACAAAGGTTTCTCCGAAGTCCCCCATGTCCTCCGGGGGGGCGATGACCAATGCGTCCATCTCCGCCTTGTGGGCGTTCTTTTCGCTTTGCACGGAATGGCTTCCAAACAGCCTGTTCAGGGTCTGAACCGCCTCTGTCAGATCATGTCCGTCCGCCTCCAGAAAAGGCTGCATTTTTTCCTTCAGTTTCTGACGCTCCGGCTGTGTTGCAAGAGAAAGGCGCCTCACCTGCTGCTCGATCACGCCGATCTGTTCATAGGTCTCGGCATTCCGCCGGGGCACAAAATCAGGATCTGCGACATCCCCGCCATGCTCCGCCGCAACCTTCCTTCGGTAGGCATCCGTCGCATCGGTGATCCGCGTCATCGACGCCCGGATCACCCCCCGGTCCAGGGGAGACTTCTGCTGCGGGTCCCGGAGCAGATCCACATAAGCCCTCAGGCTGTCCTTTACCTCCTTCAGCTCCGGGCTGTCCGACCTGCCCCACCGCTTGGAGGGAATGGAATTCAACATATCCTCAAACTGCTTGGCCGTGTAGGTGCGGAAGGCCCCTTCCGTCTCCAAAAGATAGGCATCTATCTGCTGCAGAGGCGCCCGGTACCGCTCATCCTCCCGGATGAGCCGGTCGGCCTCCTGTGTCGGCACCTGCACGGAAGGGTACTTTGTCAGATTTGCCCTGTCTGCCTCTTCAATGGCCTGCTTCAGCTCCTCCGCATCCTTGGCCTCCACCAGTTTTTTGTACAGCTCGGAGCCCTTGATGGCTTCCTCGTACAGGGCTCGGAGCTCCGCCCCCCCCTGCTCTCCCCCCAAAAGAAACTGTGTCTCATCCGGGAGAACGGTCATGCTGTCAAAGATGCCTAAGGTGAAAACGCCTACATCGACCCCCCCCTTCTGGCGGTCTTCGAGATTCTTTAGCTCCTGCGTCCGCTTCCCTGTTTGGGGATCTCTCATAAATCCGTATTTTTCCGCGAGGGTCTCGTAACGCTGAACCGACCGATCGTAGGTAGCGACCGAGCGGAGATCGTTGACTCTCCCCGTTCCGACCCGCAGGAGCAGCTCCAGGGCAAAGCTCTCCCGCTGAGGAGACCCGGCCGGAGAGGGATTTTCCAGCTCCTTCACCTCCATCTCAAGGGCGGCGTTGGTGGCCTCTATCTGCTTGATGGCGGCGGACAGGTTCCGCTTGTCCATCTCGTTAAGCTCGTCCCCCAGCCCCAGGAAGTTCTGCTGGACCAGCTCGTAGGCCATCTCAAGGGGAGCCCGGGTCAGGGAATTGGGCTTATCAAAAAATGTGATGAAGGAAACCCCGTTCAGTGCCGCCTGGATCAGGGTTCTCAGATGCCGTTTGACCTCCTCCGTATCCCCGGAGGCATATTTTTCCAGGGCCTCTTTGGCTGCCCTCCGGGATTCCAGAAGAGGGGCGTAGAACTTGGCCGAGCGGTCGTCCCCTGCCGCAATGTTTTCCACAAGGAAATCCTGATTAAAGGCCGCCATGCTGGAGCCCCCCACAGAGGAGGAGGTCAGCTCCCTGTCCAGACGGCTGGGATCCATGGCACAGCCCAGTGCGATCATCGTGACCATGTGGGGCGAGAGTCCCTCCGGCACCGGCAGCCGGATCTGGTTGTATTCGTTTTGGGCGTCCGGATTCACCGTAGGGGGGAGCTGTCCCGACACACCGTATATGCCGTCAAGGGACGCCATCCTGCTGCGGATTCCCTGAAGACTTTTCTTTTTTCCGTTTAACATCTCTTCTTTTGTTGTTTTCGGTGGCATAGTCGTCTCCTTCATGACTTTCCGGCAACGGGCTTCCGGCCACGGATGCTTCGCGTTTTCCGGTTCTTACATCCCTATACAAGCAATACCGCAAAAGGGGATCGTCAGTTGCAGGCGGTGATGGTGATCATGCGGCCTGATCCTCCTCTCCCCAAATGGGATTCTTCGGTGGTATTCTGCGCAAGCGCAGCGCTGCTTTTCCTCGCTATTATACCACATCCGAGTCCGGACCGTCTTTTTTTCGGACAGGCTCCGGGGCAGATTCCCGGTGTCCGTTGTTCCGGATCCCTGCCCAGTCTCTTTATCGTCACCTTTCGCTTTCCTCCAGCAAAATCTCGATGATCTCACGGATCTCGTAACTGTTATATGCTGTTTATTTGATTTGATTTTGCGCCATTATATTGTACAATATGCAAAAACAGGCCGCTCAGGTCCCGTTTATCCGGAAAGGAGATCCTTATGGCGCTCACAGCTACGGACAGCATCCCCGTGATCACGGTTCTGATCCAGGGCTTTTTGAGTTTCTTTTCCCCCTGTGTCCTGCCCCTTCTGCCCCTCTATATCGGATACCTGTCGGGGGGTGCAGGCGGCGTGCCGGAGACCTCCCGTCCCGGAAAAGAAGCCCCGGGGGAAAGCGGACAGGCGCAGGATACGCCGGTTTACAGCAAAAGGAGGGTGCTGGTCAACACCCTCTGCTTCGTTATCGGCATCAGTTTTTCCTTCTTCCTGCTGGGGCTGGGCATGCGGGCCGTCGGGCGGTTCTTCAGCGGAAATCAGCTCCTCTTTTCCCGCATCGGAGGGATCCTCATCGTCCTCTTCGGCCTGTATCAGCTGGGGATATTTGGCGCGTCCTCCTTCCTGATGAAGGAGCGCCGTCTCCCCGTGAACCCTGCGAGTATGGCCATGTCCCCCCTGACCGCTCTCCTTATGGGCTTTGTCTTCAGCTTCGCCTGGACGCCCTGCGTAGGGCCGACCCTTTCCGGTGTCCTTTTGATGGCAGCCTCGGCCAAAAGCAGCGCCGCCGGCTTTGCCCTGGTGGGCGTGTATACGCTGGGCTTTGTGCTGCCCTTTCTGCTCACCGGGCTCTTCACCACATCCGTTTTGGATTTCTTCCGGCGTCATCGCGGCGTCGTGCGGTATACGGTGCGGATCAGCGGTGTGCTGCTGATCCTCATGGGGCTCCTCATGATCACCGGCCAGATGAACAGCATCACGGGATACCTCTCCAGAATATCCGGGGGTGATGAGCCGGCAGCAGCGGCGGCAGAGCATCCGGCTGATGCACAGTCCGGAGCAGCGGAACCGGAGGAAAACGCCTCCTCGGCCGACCATCAGGGCAACCCTCAGCCCGAGTCGCCGGAAGCCGCACCGGATGCCGGTCCCGCACAGGGCGAGGCCTCCGGAGCCGCCCATGGGGATGCGGAGGGAGAAACCCCGGACAGCACCTACGACAAGGTCCTTGCTCCGGACTTTACTCTGACGGACCAGTACGGCACCACCCACACCCTGTCGGAGTACCGGGGGAAGCTCGTGTTTCTCAACTTCTGGGCCACCTGGTGTCCGCCCTGCCGTGCGGAGATGCCGGATATTCAGGCTCTCTATGAGGAAAATGAGGCCGCAGAGGATTCGGATCTCGTCATCCTGGCGGTGGCCTTTCCCACCCAAAGCGGCGAAACCACCGAGGAGGGGGTCAAAAGCTTCCTGGAGGAAAACGGCTATACCTATCCCACGCTGATGGATTCGGCGGCCTCTCTGGCCGAACAGTACTACATCACCGCCTTTCCCACCACCTATATGATCGACCCGGAGGGCTATATCTACGGATATGTCCCGGGCAGCATGTCCAAGGAGATCATGGAGGATATCATCCGCCAGACCAGAGAAGGCACAAAATAAAAAAGATGACAGGGGGACAGTCCCCTTGTCATCTTTTGTGACAGGGGGACTGTCCCCCTGTCATCTTTATGAGGCAATGGTCACCAGGGTGCAGACACCACCGGATACGGTTGCCTCAAAGTACAGGCCGCTCTCAAGGCAGTTGTTGAAATTCTCGCAAAACTCCTCAAGGGTGACCTCCTCCGGGCCGTCCTCGCCGCCCAGCATCTGGAACTGGGTGTTCTCATCGATCACGAATGCATGCAGCACATCATCGCTGACAGAGACGGTATCCTGGTCCGGGCTGTTCTTGTAGCTCATGGAGCCGCTCACATTCATGAATGTGTCGCCAAAGGCGCCGGCATAGATCACCGTGTAAAGAAGTCCGTTCTCATCCGTGGTTCCGATCTTGTCCTTGTCGGAAGCCAGCAGATAGCCGCCCAGCACGCCGTCGGCAGTCTCTTCCTCCACCGGGAGTTCGGAAACCTCTTCCTCCGCACCTGCGTACATGGCTTCCACCACTGCCTGAATGTCAAATCCCTCCAGATCGGCAGCCTCTGCGGACAGGGAGTAGGCGATGCCCACCTCGACGTCATACCAGGTAGCCAGATCCACGGTCCAGTCATCCGCGATATTGCGGCTCACGGTTCCCTGCATGTTTCCCTCGCCCCAGTTTGCGAAGGTGACGTCATTTGTCACGGTCCACTCATAGTTCATGCCGGAGATATCGGCATCTTCCGCAGCACCCTGCTGTGCTCTGGCGGTAAAGTCCACGCCATTGAGCCGGAAATCCATCTCCACCAGCGGGCTTTCACCGTTCTGGGCATCCATCATGCGCCAGCCGTTCACCACAGCGTCCTCGGGAGCCTTGAACAGGCGTGCGCAGGCCGCATTTGCCTCTTCCTCGGTGCAGTCCCTCCAGGGATTGGCCAGCCCTACGGTCTCCTCTGCAGGCTCTGCGACGGCCTCCGTTACCTCTTCCACGGCCTGTGCGGGGGTCTCCACGGCCTGTGCGGGTTCTGCCGCAGGAGCGGTCTGTGCCGATCCGCAGGCGGTAAGCTGCATCGCCACCAGCGATGCCATCATCAGTGCGATCATTTTTTTCTTCATTTTTTGTCTCCTCTTATCTCGTCGATATCTTTTTCAGACCCAACGATTATACTTCGGGAAATGCAAAATGTGTTTTAAGATATTCTTAAAAAGGGCGGCACCCGCTCCCATACGCGACGCAGCTGCAGGGCTGTGTGATGTCCAGAGGCGATCCGTCCATCTGTGACACCGTGCCTCCCGCCTCCTCCACGATGAGAGACCCCGCCGCAAAGTCCCAGGGCTGGATCAGGGGTTCGAAATACAGCTCCGCCCGGCCACAGGCCACATAGCAAAGGTCCAGCTCCGCTGACCCGAAGCGTCTCACATCGATGCAATGATCCATGTACCTGTATGCCGTCTCAAAGGCAGACTTCGTCAGCTCCGGATAATAGGGCGCGGTGCCGAACAGGACGACTCCCTCCCGAAGCGGCAGAGGCGACACCCGGATCGGAGTCCCGTTCAGATAAGCACCCTGCCCTTTCTGTGCGGTAAACATCTCCTTCGTAAAGGGATTGTACACCAGCCCGTAGACCCGCTCTCCCTTTTCCACGCAGGAGATGGCGATGGCGCTCATGTTCAGTCCCTTCAGGAAATTGGTGGTCCCATCGATGGGGTCCACGATGAAGACCCTGTCCTGCCGGGGGAATCCGTCATGGGCGCCTTCCTCCCCGAAAAACCCGGCCTCGGGAAAAAGCCGTCCCAGCCCCTCCCGGATCCGTTCCTGCACCAGCACATCATACTGCGTGACAAAATTCGCATGCCCGGCCTTCGCATCCGTATGGATCCCGCTCCGGTCAGCCCCTGTCATGATCTCCCCGCAGGCTCTTGCGAGGTCCTCTACCTTACTCCAGCTCATGGTTTCTCCTCTTTTTCATTGTGATCTCCGGAAGAAGGACCGTTGCCTGCTTTTCTCCGTCCCGGCTCCGCCAGTCCACAATATACTGCACCTTTGCACGTTCAAAACGGTAGCCCCGGAGCTCCAGATCCCCGATCTGATCCTGCGCCTTCTTGGAAAGAATCCCTACAGTTTTTCCGTCCGCAGTGTTCAGATATCGTCCGTTCAGGACCAACCGGTCTCCACTTCGCAGGCTTCTCGTCAGCTGCTCCCGCCCGATGAAATAATCCAGGAACACACCCTTCAGTGTCAACGCCAGGACCGCTCTCTCCGCTTCCGGATAGACGCCGTCGTCTCTGCCGGTTTTCAGTTCGGGTCCTTCCAGCTCACCAAGTCCGTTTCCGGAGACAAGCAGATGCAGGGAGTTTTTCGCCCGCGTCATGCCCACATACAGAGCACGGCAGTCTGTGTTCCGGTTTTTCAGCAGAATAAAGACATGATCAAACTCCCGTCCCTTTGCCTTGTGGATCGTCGAGACGATCACGTTTTTTTGACCGGCATCCAGAAAGTCCTCCAATTGGGACTCAATCAGAAATTCCATCAGATCCGTAAAATACTTTCTGGGATTGACGCTCTCATAAGTTTTCAGGATCTTTCGAACAAGAGGAAGCTGCTCACTGGTCCGATACTCCGCCTCCAGCTCTTCAACCGCCGTGTCCCAGACGCCTTCATCGATCACCGGCGATCTCTGCTTTTCCTGCAGATACTCCAGGAAAAACCGAATTTCTCTGAGGTTTGCCAGTACAAACCCATCATTCGACTGGATCAGCTTCGCGGGGATGTTCTTCTCACGAAGCATCCCCGCCATGCGAAGCGCTTCATCGTTCGTCTCTGTCAGGATGCAGCATGTTCCTTTTGACAGGTATGGTTCCAGCATTATCCAGGCCGGCAGCTCCAGATTTTGGCTGCTGTATCGTATGAGCTCGGCCAAGCCCTCCCTCCCTGTCACGGAGATGATCGGTTCCGTCTTCATCCGGTCCCTGATCGTCGCCGCGTAACGGTTTGCGCACGCCACGATCCGCCTGTCACTGCGATAGTTCTCCAAGAGCTCATATTTTTTTGCCCCGTATCGTGAGATCAATGAGGCAAAATACTTTGGATCCGATCCGCGAAAACCGTAAATACTCTGATCATCATCTCCCACCGCGATGACACGCAGGTTTTCATTCCTCTTCATCAATGCGCACACCAAATCGTAATCATGCGCATCCATATCCTGTGCTTCATCGATCACAAGAACCGATTTTGTGATCCTTCCGACCTCTACCTCCCCCTCACGGATCTTTTCGGCGGCAGTCTCCACAACCCCTTCGGAATCCTCAAGATTCCCGATCCTACCTATCAGATCAAAGCAATAGGAATGAAAGGTCTTGATCTCCACAAAATGGGCCGCGTTCCCGATGAGCTTCATCAATCTGCTCTTAAACTCCGTTGCTGCTGCCCGCGAGAATGTAAGCATCAGCATCTGTTCATGTTTCACATCCTCCAGCATCAGGAGTGATGCCAGCTTATGGACCAGAATCCTGGTCTTTCCGCTTCCCGGTCCTGCTGTCACAACGATATACTGAGAGGTATCGTCCTCGATGATCTTCAATTGAGCCTCAGAAAGCGTTCCAAAGAGCAGATTATATTTTTCGGGTGTGATATTTCGATTGATCTCCCCCTGTCTGTCGCCCTTAAAATATTTGCTCAAAAAAGCCTTGTAGTCCAGCTGGAAATAATCGCTGACGAACTGCAGCGCTCCCTGATAATCCTTGACCATCAGATGCGCATACTCTCCGACGATATGGATCTGCTGAACCTTCTGTTTGTAATACTCATCGAGCTGTCTGTAATCGTCCTGTTTATACTGAATCCGATTGTCCAGCTCCAATCTGCGGATCTGCATGGCGTTGTATGTCACCAGAAATCCGCCTTCTATCGACAGCGCCTGGATCTTCGACAGATACAGCAGCGCCCTCTGTATGGAATCGGAATTCACAGGCGAGGTCTCTATCCGGAACAGCAGTTGGTCCCGAAACTCCCGCAGCAGCTCCATAACAGAGAATTCAACAATGACCTCCTTCTGTTCCGCATGTCCCCCGGCTACGCTTTTATCAAACAGATAGCGGATGATAAACAGGCTCAGCTCCGCTCGGGATTCCAGGCGGCTCCTGATCTCTTCGGTCTGAATCTTCCATTCAACATGTGTCATACCGTCTTCCCTGGAAAATTCTTTCCTGATGTATCCCGCGATGGTCCAGTAAAATACGATCGTCCGAAAAAGCTTAACCGAGGTATTCTTGATCCCATTTTGGACAGCTTCCTCATTCAGCTCCTTGTAGTTGATACAGCCATCCTCGGGAAGATGCTCCAGCAGGAATTCCTCGGCTCTGAGAAATCTTTTCAGCGTGTTTTCGGATCGATTCTGCGAATCTGATACATCGATCGTCGCTGCAAGATCAAGATGATCCTCCAGCATTTCCTCTTCTCTCAGGAGGTTTACGATCTCGATGATCTCCTCCGTGTCTACTCCCAGATGATCCGCGATATAGTCAACCCGGGATTCCGCATCATCTCCACGGTTCTCAAACGTACTCTTTCTGGAGATCAGAAACCCGATGGTTCGCTTAGCCAGCTCCTTCTGCTTGCCGGTGAAGCGTCCGGAGCTCTCAATCCTCTCAGACGCATCCATCATGTTTTTGACCAACAGACTGTCCGCATACACATGGGGGACATTTCTTCCACGCTCCACATATCCCGCCTGCTCCAGTGCTGCCACGGCGGTTTTCACACGGGTTTCGATATCCGCGACCTCATCATCCCAGCCGGCCTGTCTTGCGATTTCCAGAGGCGAGCTGCTGATAAAGGCTTTCTTTTTTGCCAGATCCTTGATCGCTCTCCAGATCTGCTGGATCTCACTGATGCTTAATTTTGTCTGGTTTAACAAAATAAAGTGCTTATCCAGATCCGCATCATTAAACAGGACATAGCATTCTGCCTGAATGGTCTCATCCCGTCCGGCTCTCCCCGCCTCCTGGACATAATTCTCCATGGAATCCGAAATATCATAGTGGATAACAAGCTTTACATCCTTTTTGTCAACACCCATTCCAAATGCGGATGTTGCGACAATGATCTGCGTCTCTCCCTGAAGGAACGCATTTTGCGTCTGGATTTTGTCGCTGCTCTCCATACGGCCGTTAAACGGCAATGCGGAAAAGCCGTCCTTGCCCAGCCGCTCCGACAGCTCATAGGTTCTCTTGACCGCGGATACATAGACGATGGTGGGGCACTGCCGTGACTGGATCAGATTTCTCATGGCGAGATACTTGCGCTCGTCATCCTCTTCAAACAGCACCGCATAATGCAGATTCTTCCTGGATGCGGAGGTTGCAAACAATTGCAGATCCAGCCCAAGATGCCTGCGGAAATACTCCCGGATATCACTGACCACCTTCTGTTTCGCGGTAGCGGTAAAGCAGGACACGGGGATCGGCTCCGTCGTTTTTCTCAGCTCCTGTAGCTTCCGGATAAACGGTCCGATGTAGAGATAGTCAACGCGAAAATCCTGTCCCCATGCCGAAAAACAGTGCGCTTCATCGATAACGAACCGGACGACATTTCTGGACAGCAACAATTTTTCGATGGTGTTGGAGCGAAGGGACTCCGGCGACAGATACAAAAGAGAGGCCATTCCGCTCGCCACACGCTCGATCGCCTCCTTCCGCTGGATGGGGTCCAGAAGTCCGTTTATGGTAACGGCATCTACGATCCCTCTCTCCTCCAGGTGATCCACCTGATCCTTCATCAGGGACTGCAACGGTGAAATGACAACCGTAAGCCCCCTGGTGGTCTCTCCGGCGATCAGGGCCGGAAGCTGAAAGGTAACTGATTTTCCTCCGCCGGTGGGAAAGATCGCCAGAAGCGACTTTCCCTCCACAGCCGCTCTGGCTGCATTCTCCTGAAGCGGCTCTCCCTCATAGGTTCGAAAGCCATCGAATCCAAAGATTTCTTTCAGACGGCGCCGGACATCCAGCTTCTGATCACAGTATGCACATCCCTCCGCACAGGGGTGCTCCCGGAGCAGATGCATGACATTGTCGATCTGCGGATAATGGTGCAGTACCCAAGGCGGCGTAATGGAATATCTGTCGTCGGTCTGGATCAGAGCCAGACTGTAAGCAAGCTCCACCGGACGGTTTATGACCAGCTCTTCAATGGGGCTGTGTTCGCAGATCTTTCCCCGGAATTCCTGACGGATCTCTTCCGCAACATGAGTAGATGCTGGATCCTCAAAGCACAGAAAAAAGCCTCGAAATTCCTGCTGGTTTCCCAAAAGAGCCCTGTAGATCCGCTTCAGAGGATCTCTCAATCTCTGATAGGCGTTTATTTCGTCATAAAAGAGATCACGAGCTTTCTTGGAATCATTCAAAGGATTGTTCAACTCATCCGCCTGGAGCTTGTCATCCTTCAAAAGCTTGTGATAGGGCTTTGTCGGAAATAAAAGAGGGGAAAGAAAAAGTGTGTCAATAAAGACAAAAGCCGCATTTACCGAGCGCAGTGCTTTTTCGGCGTATTTGAGATCATGTAGGAAGACATTATGACCGCAGCCAAAAAAACAGTTCCGGGTAAACCTGGCAAACTCCGACATTGAATGACCATGAAACTCGGTGCCATCTGCTTTGACAGCACCGATATCCTTTACCTCATTTGATCTCGGATCTACTTCCAGATCGAAAAAAACAATTGCGTCCATGGTCCCCCTCGTAACCAAGCCAGCACTCCGAATCCTTCAGACAAAAATGATTATACTCACTGCAGCCGGACTGTGCCACTCCCCTTCTCCGTCAGCCTCCGGTATTCCTCCTCGTCGATATGGTACTTTTTCCGGAGGATCACATAGGACACCGTCAGAGTGATCACCGGGATCAGGATCATCCCCAGGCGAAAGACGAAGCCCTGTGCCGGGGTAATGGCGGCGATGGCTTCATTGGCCTTCACCAGCGCCTCCTCCCTGCCGATCTCGCCCCTTTCGATCCCGACCTCCAGCGCGCTGATGCTC
>JAFYFY010000216.1 GCA_017543485.1 Lachnospiraceae bacterium
ATGCGGTTTCTGGGAGGGAAAAGATTCGGGCGGGGCATGACGCCGGGGCCGTAGGGGGAGAGGATGCAGCCCTCCGTTTTCAGCCTTTCATAGAGCCTTCGGTTATCCTCCGGATAGCAGATGTCGACGCCGCATCCCAAAACGGCGATGCTGGATCCTCCGGCAGTGAGGGCCGCTTCCTGACTGATGCCGTCGATGCCCCGGGCCATGCCGCTGACCACGGGGATCCGGGCCTGTCCCAGGACCAGCGCCAGCTGCCTGGCGCCGGTTTTTCCATAGGTGGAGCACTCCCTGGCCCCCACGATGGCGACGACGGGTTTGCCCGGGTCCGGAAGGGTGCCGCAGACATACAGAACCGGCGGCGGGTCCGGGATCCCGGCCAGGCGCGGGGGATACTGGTAGTCGCAGGGGGCGATGGCCCGGATTTTGTTTTTTTCCATGCGCTCCCAGACCTTAGCGGGAGAGGTGGCGGCCCGATGGGCCAGGAGCTCGGAGACCGCGCTCTCCGGGACACATTTTCGCAGCAGCCCCTCCGGGGCCTTCCACACCTCCCGGGCCGAGCCGAAAAAGTCCAGCAGCCTTTGGGGCGTGCGGCTTCCCACCCAGGGGATGGAACACAGCCATGCCAGAGCCATCCGTTCTTCCTGATCCATAAACTTCCTCCTATTCGTTTAAAAACAAATTCCCGAAAACCGTACCCGGCGTAAAATCAGCCGCCTCGCTTTCTGTGGCAGTACTTGTCCGGCAGTACTTGTCCGGCAGTCATCGCAAAACCCAACTCTCAACAGGAAAAAAATCGAAAAAAACCTCAGATCAGATCAAAGAAAAGATCCCATACACAAACGAACCATCAGACGCTATCTCAACTCAAACTCTCTTCGGGTGATCTTCACGGGCGAATGCCCATGGCTCTTTGAAGTGCCCACATTCTATATCACAAAAAAAGATACTGTCAAGACCTTATTTTTCCGAAAATGTATGATATGATGAAACCCTACCGACTAGATATTGCGGTTTTTCGCGGAAAAACCCGGAAACAGGCACTAACATTGGAGGTTAGGGGTATGGGGACCTACAGGGAGCAGACACATGTGATCCGGATCGGGGACCGGGTGATCGGAGGGGGAAATCCCATCCTGATCCAGTCCATGACCAACACGAAAACGGAGGATGTACAGGCCACGGTGCGTCAGATCCTGGAGCTGGAGGAAGCCGGGTGCGAGATCATCCGCTGCACCGTCCCCACGCCGGAGGCGGCAAAGGCCATCGCCGAGATCAAAAAGCAGATCCACATCCCCCTGGTGGCGGACATCCATTTCGACCATCGCATGGCCATCGTAGCCATGGAAAACGGGGCGGACAAGATCCGGATCAATCCCGGGAACATCGGCGGAAGAGACCGGCTGGCAGAGGTGGTGAAGGCCGCAAAGGAGCGGGAGATCCCCATCCGCGTGGGAGTGAATTCCGGCTCGCTGGAAAAAGAGCTGGTGGCCAAATACGGCGGCGTCACGGCAGAAGGCATCGTGGAGAGCGCCCTGGACAAGGTCCGGATGATCGAGGAGGAAGGGTACGACCGCATCGTCATCAGCATCAAATCCTCCGACGTGATGATGTGTGTCCGGGCTCATGAGCTGCTGGCGGGAAAGACGCCCTATCCCCTGCATGTGGGCATCACTGAGGCGGGGACGATCCTGTCGGGAAGCGTGAAATCCTCCGTGGGACTGGGACTTATCCTGAATCAGGGGATCGGCGATACCATCCGGGTCTCTCTCACCGGGGACCCCGTGGAAGAAGTGCGGGTGGCCAAACTCATCCTGCGGACTCTGGGACTGAGAAAGGGCGGTATTGAAGTGGTGTCCTGCCCCACCTGCGGACGGACGAAGATCGACCTCATCGGCCTGGCGAATCAGGTGGAAAAGATGGTCATGAACTATCCGCTGGACATCAAGGTAGCGGTGATGGGGTGCGTGGTGAACGGCCCCGGAGAGGCCCGGGAAGCGGACCTTGGGATCGCAGGCGGAGACGGAGAGGGGCTTCTCATCCGAAAGGGTGAGATCATCCGGAAGGTGCCGGAGGGGGAGCTCCTCCAGGCACTGAAAGAGGAACTGGACAGTTATGGAAAAGGTATTCTTTGAGGTTTTTCCCGGATTAAAGCTGCGGGACAGGACCCGCGAGCTTCTGGAAATGACGGTGGTGGAGCGCATCACCAGCACCAAGCACCGGGATTTTCTGCATATCTACATCAGAAGTGATCATCTGATCCCGAAAAAGGAGATCTTCCGCACGGAGGAAGCCATCGCGGATCAGTTTCTGGACGGCGCATCGGTGGAGGTGCGCATCTACGAGCATTTCGAGCTCTCGGATCAGTACACGCCGGAAAAGCTATACGAGCTCTACTGGGAGAGCATCCTGGAGGAGATGAAATCCTACAGCCAGCTGATGCATCACATGCTGCGCACGGCGGAGGTGTCCTTCCCCGCATCCGGCGAGCTCCTCATCGACGCGGACGACACCTTCCTCTACCGGGAAAAGGAGGAGGATCTGATCCGGATCCTGGAAAAGATCTTCTGCGAGCGCTGCGGGAAGCCGGTGGCGGTCAAAGTCTGCTATCATGAGGCTTCTTTTTCCTCCAAGAGCGAAGAGGAAAATCTGCGGGTAGCCCTGCAGGTTCAGGAGATCTCCAGACACGCCGGCGGCGCGGACAAGGGGGAGGTCTATTTCGGTGCGGACGCGCCCAAGGAAAAGAAGACGGAAAAAGATGCCGCGCAGGAGGGCAATGCCGTGCGAAGCTCCGGCGAAACCGGGGCGGCCGCGCAAAAGGGGGGCGAGACCAGAGCGGCGGACGGTGTTCAGACCAGACGCTTCGGGGAAACCCAGTCCTACCGCCAGACCGGTCAGAGAGCCGGCTACCAGAAAGGGGACCGGGGCGGCAAGGGATACGGCGGAAAAGCCAGAGACGACGGGGGCAAAAAGCCCCTTCGCCGCAGCGACGATCCCAATGTCCTCTACGGTTTTGAGGTGGAAGAGGAGCCCATCCGCATCGAGGAGATCATCGGGGATATGGGCCTGGTCACCATCCGGGGACAGGTCCTCACCGTGGATAAGCGGGAAACCAAGAGCGGCATGGTGATCTTTACCTTTGAGATCTCCGACTTTACGGACGCCATCAAGGTAAAGCTGTTCCTGTCGCCGGAAAACGCGGAGGAGCTTTCGGGCCTCATCAAACCCGGCATGTTCGTGAAGGTGCTGGGAGATGCGGAGAGCGATAAATTCGACCATGACCTCGTCATCAACCGGGTGAAGGGGATCATGAAGACGGAAAACAAGGACGCCGGCCGCCGGGACAACGCGCTGAAAAAGCGTGTGGAGCTCCATGCCCACACCAAACTCAGCGACATGGACGGACTGGTGGATCCGGAGGTGCTGGTAAAGACCGCCTTCAAGTTCGGCCACCGGGCCATCGGCATCACAGATCACGGTGTGGTGCAGGGCTTTACCGGGGCCAACCATGTGTGGGCGGACCTGTGGAAGGCAGAGCAGGGCAGATGCAAGGATGCGGGGGAACCGGCACCTGACAGACAGGACTTTTTTAAGGTCCTCTACGGCGTTGAGGCCTACCTGGTGGACGATATGCACCGGGTGGTCATGGGGGACGAGAGTCTCCCTCTGGACACGGATTACGTGGTATTTGACCTGGAAACGACAGGACTGTCACCTGTTATGAACCGCATCATCGAGATCGGTGCCGTGAAGGTATCCGGGGGAAAGATCACGGACCGGTTTTCCTGCTTTGTGAATCCGGAGGAACCCATTCCCTACCATATTACAAAGCTGACCTCCATCACGGATGCGGATGTGCGGGATGCAGACCGCATCGCCGAGGTGCTGCCGCGGTTTCTTTCCTTCTGCGAGGGATGCGCGCTGGTGGCGCACAACGCGGAGTTCGACGTGAACTTCATCAAGGAAAAATGCAGGGAGCAGGGGTATCCGAAGGAGTTTACCTATCTGGACACCATGCCTCTGGCCAGAGTCCAGCTCCCGGGGCATGCCAGATACACCCTGGATGCGGTGGCAAAGGTCCTGGGCATCGATCCGGGACATCACCACAGGGCTGTGGACGATGCGGAGTGCACCGCGAAGATCTTTGTCCGCTTCCTGGATCAGCTCCGGGGCGAGGGCATCACCACCCTGGGCAATATCAATGAAAAGGAAAAATCCACCCCCGGCGCCATCGCCAAGATGCGGGCCAACCACTGCACCATCTTTGCCAAAAACGATCTGGGGCGGATCCATCTCTACCACCTGATCTCCGAGTCCCACCTGACCTACTTTAACCGCTACCCGAAGATCCCCAAGAGTCTCATCGAGAAATACCGGGAGGGCCTTCTCATCGGCAGCGGATGCGCCAGCGGAGAGCTCTACGAGGCACTGCTGGAGGGCCACACGGACGAGCAGATCGCCCGGGTCACTTCCTTTTACGATTATCTGGAGGTGCAGCCCCCCTCCCAGTACACCTGGATGATCGACGCCATCTCGGAAAAGACCATTGAGACGGGAGAGCATGTGGTGTCCAAAACCTATCCGCGGATCGAGTCCATGGAGGATCTGCAGGATGTGACGCGCCGCATCATCGAGCTGGGCAGACAGTTTGAAAAGCCTGTGGTGGCCACGGGGGATGTGCATTTCCTGAACCCGGAGGATGCCATCTACCGGGATTTTCTCATGAGTTCTCTGAAGGAAAAGAAGTCCCACGGGGGGCAGCCGCCCCTGTATTTTCGCACCACGGAGGAGATGCTGGCGGAGTTTGAATTCCTGGGATCCGACAAGGCGGAGGAGATCGTGGTCACCAACACGAATCTCATCGCCGACATGTGTGAATCCATCGATCCGGTGCGCCCGGACAAGTGTCCTCCCGTCATTCCCGACAGTGACACCCAGCTGCGGGAGATCTGCTACCGCAGGGCGAAGGAGATGTACGGGGAAAACCTGCCGGAGATCGTCACGGAGCGTCTGGAGCGGGAACTGAAGTCCATCATTACCAACGGATTTGCCGTGATGTACATCATTGCCCAAAAGCTGGTGTGGAAGTCCGTGGAGGACGGGTACCTGGTGGGATCCCGGGGCAGCGTGGGCAGCTCCTTTGTGGCCACCATGGCCGGGATCACGGAGGTGAATCCCTTAAGCCCGCACTATTATTGTAAGAAATGCCACTACAGCGATTTTGACTCCGAAGAGGTACGGGCCTACGCCGGAAAAGCGGGTGTGGACATGCCGGACAAGGTGTGCCCGGTGTGCGGGGAGCCGCTTTGCAAGGACGGGTTTGACATCCCCTTCGAAACCTTCCTGGGATTCAAAGGGGACAAGGAGCCGGATATCGACCTGAACTTCTCCGGCGAGTATCAGTCCAAGGCGCATAAGTACACCGAGGTCATCTTCGGCACGGGCCAGACCTTCCGCGCCGGCACCATCGGTACCCTGGCGGAAAAGACGGCCTTCGGTTTCGTGAAAAACTACCTGGAAGAGCGGGGGATCCACAAGCGCGCCGCGGAGATAAACCGTCTGGTGCAGGGCTGCGTGGGAGTGCGCCGTACCACGGGCCAGCATCCCGGCGGCATCATCGTCCTGCCCCTGGGTCAGGACATCAACACCTTTACCCCGGTGCAGCACCCTGCCAACAAGATGGACACGGATATCGTGACCACGCATTTCGACTACCACAGCATCGACCACAACCTGCTAAAGCTGGATATCCTGGGACACGATGATCCCACCATGATCCGTATGCTGCAGGATCTGACGGGACTGGATCCGGTAAAGGACATCCCCCTGGACGGAAAAGATGTGATGAGTCTGTTCCAGAACACCTCCGCCCTGGGGATCTCCCCGGAGGACATCGGCGGCTGCAAGCTGGGTGCCCTGGGAGTTCCGGAGTTCGGCACGGACTTTGCCATGCAGATGCTCCTGGATACGAAGCCCCAGGCCTTCTCGGATCTGGTGCGGATCGCGGGTCTGGCCCACGGGACCAACGTGTGGCTGGGGAACGCGGAGACGCTGATCAAGGAAGGAAAAGCCACCATTTCCACCGCCATCTGTACCCGTGATGACATTATGACGTACCTCATCAGCAAAGGGGTGGAGTCGGAGCAGTCCTTCAAGATCATGGAGGCGGTCCGGAAGGGAAAAGTCGCTAAGAAGAAGGAGCCGAAGTGGACTTCCTGGAAGCAGGATCTCATCGAGCATGATGTCCCCGACTGGTACATCTGGAGCTGCGAGCGGATCGAGTATATGTTCCCCAAGGCCCATGCCGCGGCCTATGTCATGATGGCCTGGCGCATCGCCTACTGTAAGGTGCATTATCCGCTGGCGTATTATGCGGCGTATTTCAGCATCCGTGCCAAGGCATTCTCCTACGAACTGATGTGCCAGGGCCGGGATACGCTGGCCTACAATCTGGCGGATCTTCGCCACCGGAAGGATGCGGCCGCCAACAAGGAGGAGGGAGCGCAGGCCCTGTCCAACAAGGAGGAGGACCAGCTGTCGGATATGCGGGTGGTGGAGGAGATGTACGCCCGGGGCTATGAGTTCATGCCCATCGATATCTACCGTGTGAAGGCCCGTTCGTTCCAGGTGATCGACGGGATGATCATGCCGTCCCTCACCAGTATCGACGGACTGGGAGAGACTGCGGCGGACTCCGTGGAGGAGGCTGCAAAGAAGGGGAAATTCTTGTCCCGGGATGACTTCCGGGATCGGTGCAAGGTGTCGCAGACGCTGATCGATCTCATGACGAAGCTGGGGATCCTGGACGGACTGCCGGAGTCGAACCAGATCAGTCTGTTTGACTTGATGTGAGTGGACGGTCAGTCGGGGACGCTTGACGCTTCCTCGCGGACGTTGTGCGGTTTTGGCACCGCTTCCGCTGTCGGTCTTCGGGCAGCGGTTCTAAGCTCGCGCCGCACTTCGTTTGCGCTCACTAAGAACCGGCCTCAGACAGACTGCCTAAACCGCACAATGTCCGTTCGTCCGCTGAGAGACATTACATGGCCCTTCGTATTTCAGAATGCGAAATGTTAAAGAAGAAAGTTCTATGCCTTGCAATGACGGGCAGCGACTGAGCGGGGAATGATCGGTTTAGGCAATCTGTCCGAGGCCGGTTCTTAGTGAACACGAGCGTCAGCGAAGTGTGAACTTAGAACCGCTGCTTCGAGGACCGATAGCGGAAGCGGTGCCAAAACCGATCATCCCCCGCGAGGAAGCGTCAGTGCACCCTGGGAAGCGGTGCCAAAACCGCACAACGTCCGCGAGGGAGCGACAGCCACCCCCCGCGAGGAAGTATCAGGAACGTCGGGGGCATCGGGAACTTCAAAACCGCCTGACCACGCGGGTTTGCAAATTCGTGAAAAAAGTGCTTGCATTATTTCCCGGGGTATAGTAATATATGCAAGTCGCAATTAGATGGCCAGTTGGTCAAGCGGTTAAGACGCCGCCCTCTCACGGCGGAAACAGGGGTTCGATTCCCCTACTGGCTGCAGGGATTCTGAGAAATCAGGATCCCTTTCTTTATGCAATGACATCTGTGGGGCAAAGATACATGAAAAACAAAGCAGTGAACCTGCTGGAAGGCTCCATCGCCAAGGGGATCATTTCCTTCTGCATCCCCCTGTTCGTGGGCCAGCTCCTCCAGCAGCTCTACAACATCGCGGACGCCTGGGTCGTGGGCAATTTCGCGGAACATAACGCATTTGCGGCGGTGAGCTCAGGTGGATCCCTGTGCTTTTTTGTCGTGGGCTTCTTTGGCGGCCTGGGAGCCGGGGGAGGCATCGTCATCAGCAGATACTTCGGAGCGGGAGATGAGGAGAACCTGAGGGGGGCCATCCACGGCAACGTGCTCTTTGCCCTGATCTGCTGCGTGCTGGCCACGGCGGCGGGACTGTACCTCATCCCGAAGATGCTCCTTCTGGTGGATACCCCGCCGGAGGTGCTGCCCTACAGCCTCCAGTACTTTACCATCTTTTTCGGCGGCATCTCCACCATGATCCTCTACAACACCTTCATGAACATCATGAGGTCCCTGGGGGACAGCTACCACCCGCTGCTGTACCTGCTCTTTTCCTCCCTGCTCAACATCGGCCTGGACCTTCTGTTCGTGGCCGTGTTCGGGTTCGGGGCGAAGGGAGCGGCCTATGCCACCATCATCGCCCAGGCGGTGTCGGCGCTTCTTTGCTTTGTGCGGCTCCTGCGGATGCCGGGGAGCACCAGAGTGGTGCCCAGAGAGATCTTTCGCTGGAACGGCAGGATCATGAAGCAGATCGTGCTGCAGGGACTCCCTATGGGGGTGCAGAATTCCGTGATCTCCATCGGGAATATCGTGGTGCAGAAGAACATCAACTCCTTCGGGGCTTCCGCCATGTCCGGGATGGGAGCGTACTTTAAACTGGAGGGCTTTGTGTTTTTGCCCATCAACGCCATCTCCATGGGGATCCCCACCTTTATCAGCCAGAATCTGGGGGCCCGGAAGTATGACCGGGCAAAGAAGGGTGCCAGATTCGGGATCTTGACCGGCGTGCTGACGGCGGAGCTCATCGGACTGCTGTTTTTGCTGGTGGCGGAGCAGAGCATCCGGTTTTTCGTCAACGACCCGGCGGCCATCGAGTTCGGACGGATGCATGTGGGGGTGGTGACCTTCTTTTACGGGCTGTTAGCCTATTCCCACTGCGCCGCGGGCGTGATGCGGGGAGCGGGGAAGCCCATCGTCCCCATGATCACCATGCTGACCTTCTGGTGCGGGGTCCGGGTCATTTATGTCACCACCGCGATCCACTTTGTGCCAAAGCTCACCACCGTGAGCTGGTGCTACCCCATCACTTGGAGCTGCAGCAGCATCGTCTTTACCCTCTGGCTCCTGCTCCGGGACTGGACCCACGCCTATGAGACCCAGGCCCAGGGCGGGTGAAAAAGAAGAACGGTCTTGCACAGAGATTTTTTTTGTTGTATATTCTTTTCTCGTGAACGAAAACCGATGGAGACGAGGACGGATCGAAAGGGGTAATATGGCAAAAAATCTGGTA
>JAFYFY010000217.1 GCA_017543485.1 Lachnospiraceae bacterium
AGGAAGGTGATCCAGGTCTTGCCGCCGGAGCGAATGGTAAAGTAGGCCACGTTTTCAGAGGCATAGAGAGGTGAGAACACGGCGGCGATCCGGATGAGGTTGGCCGCCAGAGCTTTGACCTCGGGCTCGGTGTTGTAGATCTCCGGGAAGAAAGAGGCGCACAGGAACATGAGGGCACCGGTGGCGCAGCAGCTCAGGACGGATACCCAGGCGAGTCTGTCCGCATCCTTTCGCACGTCGGGGTTGCCCGCTCCCAGCTCCTGTCCCAGGATGATGGCCGTGGCAGTTCCCATGGAGCTGAAAACCACATTGAACATGTTGGAGATGGTGCTGGTGATGTTGTTGGCCGCAATGACCTGCAGGCCCCGCATGGCGTAGTTCGCTCCCAGAAAGGCGATGCCCAGGCTCCAGAGGGTTTCGTTCAGGAGAAGGGGGAAGCCCTTTCGGATGATCTTTCCTGCCAGATCCCGGGGGATCTTCAGGCTCTTTAAGGCGCCCCGGATAAAGAGGTGACGGGAGGCATGGGTATGGGTGTAGGTGATGATGATGGCAGCCTCCACGAGTCTGGAGATGGCTGTGGCCAGGGCCGCGCCCACCACGCCCAGCGCAGGGGCACCCAGTTTTCCGTAGATCAGCACGTAGTTCAGACCCAGGTTTACAAAGATGGCCACGATCCCTGCCTTCATGGGAAGCAGCGTATCATCACACTCTCTTAAGGTGGAGGCATAGGCCTGACTCAGGGAGAAGGGGATCATTTCGAAGTACATCACGGCCAGGTAGCTCTTTGCATAGTGAAGGATCTGGGTCGCGTCGCCGCCCTCTCCGTTCTGATGCATATAATATCCGATGAGGGCATCTCCGAAGAGGGTAAAGATCAGGATCGCCGCCACATCGATCACAAACACGATGAGAAGCTTGAAACGGAAGGTGTTCCGGATCCCTTCGTGGTCTCCGTGTCCGTAAAACTGCGCAGTAAAGATCCCCGCGCCGGCCACGCCGCCGAAGAGGCAGAGGTTGAACACGAAGATCATCTGGTTCACGATGGATACCCCGGACATGGGGTTGGTCCCCACGCGTCCCACCATGATATTGTCCAGCATGTTCACGAAAAAGGTGATGGCGTTCTGGACCAGGATGGGCAGCACCACCACCAGGAGATGCTTATAGAATTCTGCGTTTTGGCTTCTTTTTTTCATAGTGGTATCGAGTATAACACTTTCAGGTGCGGATGGAAAGCAAATTCGGAATGACAAAAAAAGATAGAAAAAGGAAGGAATCGTACAAAAAAACGCTAGATTTTACCCTGCAGGTATGTTATATTGCACGCGTTGCCGACATAATGGCCCCAAATGCGATATGGCAAATGCAGGGTTTTCTTATGAAAAAGACCGGCACATCCGATGGAGTGAGCATCATGAGCGAAAAAGAGAGAAAGCGCGCCGCAAGGAGCGTGAAAAAAACCGATAACAACCTGGTGTGGCTCTGGCATAACATGGAGGGCTTCCGCGGGATCTACTTTCTGGCGATCCTGGGGACCCTTCTCTACAATGCCCTGCAGCTGGTGGTGCCCTATTTCAGCGCCCAGCTGGTGGACCGGTTCCTGGCGGGAAGCGATGCGGCCTATAACCTGACCAATCACAGAGATCAGTTCTTCCTGCTGCTGGAGCTCATGGTGGGACTGACCATCTTCCGGGTCATCATCGTGTATCTGGACTGCGTGGCCTATGAGCGGGTATCCCAGGGCGTTCTGTACCGGGTGCGGAACTTCCTTTTTGACAAGATCCAGCGCCAGGACATGAAATTCTACAATACCTTCCGGACCGGTGACCTGATGACCCGCGTCACCGGAGACCTGGATGCGGTGCGGCATATGATCGCCTGGGTGGTGCGCATGGTGGTGGAAGCCTGCGCGCTGCTTTTGGCCACCGGCACCTATTTTTTCCTGATGAACTGGAAGCTGGCCCTTTGCCTGCTGGCGGTGGCTCCCGTGCTCTTCGTCCTCATCTACCGCTTCAAGGTGCAGGTCAAGCCCATGCACCAGCTCCTGCGGGAAAAGCTGGCGGGGATGAATACCATCGCCCAGGAAAACATCTCCGGAAACCGGGTTGTGAAGGCCTTTGCCAGAGAGGATTATGAGATCGAGCGCTTCGACGTGGGGAATCGGGACTACCGGGATACCAACATCAAAACGGCCTACACCTGGCTAGCCTACTACCCTTACATCGAATCCCTGGCCAACCTGCTGCCCGTGATCCAGCTTCTGGCCGGCGGCCTCTTCCTCATCGCAGGGGATCTGACCATGGGTGAATATGTGGCCTTTTCCGGCCTGACCTGGGCCATTGCGAACCCCATGCGGCAGCTGGGAAACATCATGAACGAGTTCCAGCGCTTCTCCGCAGCCTCCAGAAAGGTGATGGAGATCTACTACGCGGAGCCCGATATCGTGGATCCCGAAAATCCTCTGGAGCATACCGGACGCTTTGACGGCCTCATCGAGTTCCGGGATGTAAGTTTTTCCTATGAAGACAGCAATCTCCCGGTGTTAAAGCACATCACCTTTACGGCAAAGCCCGGGGAGACCGTAGCCATCATGGGCGAGACGGGCTGCGGCAAAACCAGCCTCATCCACCTGATCCCCCGGTTCTACGAGCCCACGGAAGGGGAGGTGCTCATCGACGGTCACAATGTGAATGAATATACCCTGAAGGACCTGCGGGGCGGCATCGGCCTGGCGACCCAGGACGTGCTCCTCTACTCCGACTCCATCGACGGCAATATCGCCTACGGCGACAGCCACATCTCCCGGGAGGAGGTGGTGAAGTTCGCCAGATACTCCGCGGCGGACGAATTTATCGCAAAGATGCCCGAAGGGTACGATACCATCGTGGGCGAGCGGGGCGTGGGCCTCTCCGGCGGTCAGAAGCAGCGCATCTCCCTGGCCAGAGCCCTGGCAGTGAAGCCCTCCATCCTCATTCTGGACGATACCACCTCGGCCGTGGACCTGGAGACGGAAAAGGAGATCCAGCACAGCCTGCGGGAGCTCTCCTTCCCCTGCACGAAGCTCATCATCGCACAGCGCATCTCCACCACCAAGACAGCGGATCAGATCCTCATCATGCAGCACGGAGAGATCACGGAGCGGGGTACCCACGAGGAGCTGATCAAAAAGGGCGGCTACTATGCGGAGCTGGTGAAGCTCCAGACCGGCATGTGATCCGCCGGACATTCTGACGGATTCGGGTCCTATAAAAGGAAAGGAAACAAGGTTATGGCACGGAATACCTATAAAGAAGACGAACGCCTGGACGAGCCGTTTCAGTTAAAGCACCTGCTTCGGGCCTCCGGATATATCAAAGCCTATACCAAACAGATGACCGCAGCTCTGATCCTCTCCGCCTTCGGCGGCGCGGCGGCTCTGGTCTCTCCCATGCTCATCCAGCATGCGCTGGACGACGCCATCCCGGCGAAAAACACGGTACTTTTGTTCCAGCTGGTGGGGGCACTGGTCTTCTTTTACGCCCTGAGCGTGATCCTCACCACAGTCCGAAGCCGGATCATGGTGAAGGTGAGCCAGAACATCATCTACAACATCCGGAAGGACCTCTTCGCCCACCTGCAGAAGCTCCCCTTCCAGTACTATGACGACAGACCCCACGGCAAGATCCTCATCCGTGTGGTCAACTACGTAAACTCCGTCTCCGACATGCTCAGCAACGGCCTCATCAACCTGATCCTGGAGATTCTGAACCTGGTCTTTATCGTGATTTTCATGTTCCTGGTGGATGTGAAGCTGAGCCTGGTGGTGCTGGCCGGTGTGCCGGTGCTCATGGCCTTCATGTTCTGGATCAAGAACAGACAGCGGAAGGCATGGCAGCAGGTCTCCAATAAGAACTCCAACCTGAATGCCTACCTGCAGGAAAACATCGTGGGCGCCCGGATCACCCAGATCTTTGCCCGGGAGGATGAAAATGCGGAGATCTTCCGGGGACTGTCCGATGACTGCCGCCGGACCTGGATGCGGGCCATCCGCTACTCCACCTCCGTCTGGCCCGGGATTGATACCATCTCCGTGCTGGTGCGTGCCGCCATCTATCTGTGCGCGCTGCTCCTTTTCGGAAACGGAAACACCTCCCTGGGTGTCATCCTGGCCATCTCAAGCTACGCCTCCCGGTTCTGGCAGCCCATTATGAACCTGGGAAACATTTTCAACAACTTCCTGAACAACATGGCTTACCTCGAGCGGATCTTCGAGACCATCGACGAGCCCGTCACCGTGGACGACCTGCCGGATGCAGGGGAGCTTCCTCCCATCACCGGCCGGGTGGATTTCGAAAATGTGAGTTTCTCCTATGAGAAAGGGAAGGAAGTCCTGCACGGCGTCTCCTTCACCGTCAATCCCGGTGAAAGCGTGGCCCTGGTGGGACCCACCGGCGCCGGAAAAAGCACCATCGTCAGCCTCCTGTCCCGCTTCTATAACCTGGACAGCGGCCGGATCCTCATCGACGGCACCGACATCTCCAAGGTGACGCTCCACTCCCTCCGCTCCCAGATGGGGATCATGCTGCAGGACAGCTTTATCTTCTCCGGCACCATCGAGGACAACATCCGCTACGGAAAACTGGATGCCACCCTGGATGAGATCCGGAAGGCCAGCCGCACCGTCTGCGCGGACGAGTTCATCTCCGCCATGAAGGACGGATACGCCTCCGAGGTAAAGGAGCGCGGCTCCCTCCTCTCCCAGGGTCAGAAGCAGCTCATCTCCTTCGCCCGTACCCTCCTGTCGGATCCCGCCATCCTCGTGCTGGATGAAGCAACCTCCAGCATCGATGTCCAGACGGAAAAAGCCCTCCAGCAGGGCCTGAACGCCATGCTAAAGGGCCGGACCAGTTTCGTCATCGCCCACAGGCTCTCCACCATCGTGGGGTGCGATAAGATCATGTACATCGACCACGGCGGCATCGTGGAGGCCGGGACACATGAGGAACTGATGGCGAAAAAGGGAGCGTATTACCAGTTGTATACGGCTCAAATCGAAGATGTGGGACCGATGACCGCGTAAGCGGCCATCGGTTTTTTTTCTTGTAAAGAATGATAAAGAAGTATAAAGAAGTATAAAAAAATCGGCCGAATTATAAAGGACTATAAAGAAAAATAAAAATGATAAAAGAACTATCATTCCACAGATGCCGGTGTAACCGCTTCAAGCTCAGCGACCAGGGTCTTCCAGTATTCCGGATCGGCTACCGCCCGCTCCAGGTCCGCCACTCGGTTCTGTGCGATCAAATATGCGATCAGAGACCTGGACTCTTCCCTGCCTTCCTCTCGGCCTTCCTCTCTGCCTTCCTCTCTGCCATCCTCAAGCAGGTCCATATACAATACTCGTTCTTTCATATACAGTGACCTCCAAATCTCACTCAGCCTTGCTTCCCGAACTGCACCGTCCAGCCGCCCCGTCAGCGCATCCGAGGGCATTCCGGACATCACATAATCATAATAATGCCGGAGTTTCTCCGAAATCTCACTGCCTTCATAAGTGCAATTAAAGAAAATCTTCTCCGTACCATCCTTCAGGGGCAGTCCGTTTTTTTCGACGCAGTCTTCCCGAAATGAGTATTTTGCCAACCCTTCTCCGAACGGGTCAAAGGTGCAGATAAACAGCACCCTGCTCTCAGGGAGTTTCTTATAGGACTCCCCCTTGCTGATCAGATCCATGTCGATGGAAGACTGGTAAAACCGTGCCCTTCTGGGGAGATACAGACTCCCAACCGATTTTTTCCCCAGATTCTGCATTTCAGCGTCATAAATGACCTCGCTGTCTCTCGTGTAGATGTCCAACCGAATGGGCTTTCCGTCGGCTGTTACCCAGATCTGGCGCTGCGGGAGCGGATCATGCAATTCTCCTACCGGTTGTTCCATCAGTAGCTCAAGTACATCGTGACACAATGCCGGATCACTCATCGTAACTCCGAACATGAAGTCGTCCCGGTACTCCAATTCCTCATACTTCTTGATCTCTGCAACCATTTCTTTTGCCATATACGTTCTCCTTTCAAAAATGATTTTGGCAGGAAACGAATATGACCCGTTTTCCGTCGCATCCATATTCCTGCCGGTGTCGTGTGAATATAAGCAGGAATTTCGGATGGTCAGACGAAAGCGCCTGGTGCTTTCAAGAATTAAGAATCGGAAAAACTGCTTACACAGATAATATAACATGAATTGTATGTAGGAGCAATGCACATAATTGCAGCAACGCACCTGTTATGACAAGGAAATCAGACTCAAAAACAACCCGGTATAACATTTTCTCATATTGACATTTGTATTTCTTGTATTATCCTTCCTTGTATTAGGTACAATTTACCTGTATTTGGTACAACACACCAGGAACGACATCTTGGCCGCCAAAAAGGAGAAATTCTATGCCTAATCGGATCCGGGAGCTGCGGGAGGAAAAGAAGGTCACACAGCTGCAACTGAGCATGGAGATCGGGGTGACCCAGGAGACCATCTCCGCTTATGAGCATAACAAACACGACCCCAGCATCGAGTCCCTGATCAAGATGTCCGCCTATTTCGGCACCAGTGTGGACTATATCATCTGTAACTCGGATGTGAAGGTCCAGATCTCGGAGCCTCAGAACTCGGAAGAGGCGAAACAAAGAAGCCGTCTGCTCCGGTACCATCAGCTGCTAAGCGCCGGAGGACGGGAGAGACTTCTCTCCTATGCCGCAGGGCTCTATGACGGAGGATTGCTATAAAAAAGGATGTGCACGCGCACATCCTTTTTTCGTGAAATTCACATAACGGTTTATCTATGAAGTTCCTTGTACAACCGGCTTTACCACAAAAGTCCTTCGGCCGTCCGCTTAATTTGACCCGATCTGGGCATCGTCGATATTGTACTCCGCCTTTTCCTCCGGGGTAAAGGCTGCCCCGGGGAACTGCTCCCGGGCCTCCTGCAGGAGGACTTCGTAGTTTTTGTAGGGGATCCGGGCCAGGTCCCCGTTCTTTTTCAGGAGGAACGCATTCTCCTTCGTCAGGTAGCTGCAGGCATTGGGGACATAGGCCGACAGGCCGTAGCCTTCGTTTTCGAAGAGCCATACCTCATATCCGTCGGTCACGGCGGTACGCCCGTCCTGCGGATCGCAGATGACATCCTTAAGATTCAGGTAGCATTCCGCGATATTGGCATACCCTTCCGCCTCCAGGTCCCAGATCCGGAGGCGGTAGTCGTCCCCCTGGAAAATGAGGTACCGGTCATCATCGGAGAAGGTGACGAAGGTGTTGCTCTTGGCCGGCACGGGGATGGTGCTGTGGAAGGTGCCGGTGGCGAGGTTGATGACCCGCAGGTTCCCGTCCCGGCAGAACACCGCCAGCTTTAACCCGTCATGGCTCACCTCCAGGTAGGTTCCGTTTGACAGATCCCCGATGGGATCGCATTCCTTTGGGAATCTCTTCTTTGCTCCGGATTCCAGATCCAGAGAGGAAAGCCCGGCATCCTTGCAGGACAGGAACAGGACTCCGGCATCCCCGGTTACGGCAGCGTTTCCGATGAAGCCGTCCGCCTCACTGGTGTGGATGCACTCCCTGCGCTGCAGATCCAGGACGGCCACCTTTCTGCCGTACCAGAGGACCGCGAGTCTTCCGTCTCCCGCGATGCGCACATCGGTGTAGGAAGCCTCGATCCCCAGATCCTCATAGACCAGCTCTTCCCGGGTACCTGCTGCCGGATCCGCATAGATGATCCGGTCCCGCTGGAGGAATGCAGTGGTTTCTTCGCAGATGCCTTCCGCTGCCGGTACAACGGCAGTCTCCAGGATCGTTCCCTCCGGAAGCTGGGCGGAATAGATCTCCTGCCCCGAAAAGTCGTAGAACACACAGGGACCGTTGTATTCCTTCAATACGAAATACCCGCCCTCCTGGGAGGTGCACAGATAGCTCATGCTGCTGCTCACGGTGCTCAGGCTCTCCAGATCCTTTGCGGGATGGAGGGACAAAAGCAGGACATCCGTGGAGCGCAGGGAGGTGAGGGCGATGGTCTCTCCGATAAAGACCACCTTTCGGATACTGCGGTCCGTACCGATCACATAATCCTGATAGATGGTGCCATTCTCGCAGTGTACCGGCACCAGGTCCCCGGTGGAGTACCCCAGATAGGCCGTGGGGCCTCCCTTGGAGATGTTGCAGGTGACGATGTCCCCGGGCAGGGTCAGATCCGTCAGGAGCTCCCCGGAAAACTCGTCGTAGGTCTGGAACCGATGCTCCGCGCTGATGACGATGGAGTCGTACCGGATGCCCCCTCTCTCGTAGGAGTGGGTGTCCAGATTCGAACTGAAGGTGACGGCGGTCTCGATCTCTATCCCGGGCTTTCTGCTCCAGAGGAGTGTTCCTTCGGAAGAGAACAGTTCCAGCGTCATATCCTGCACACCGGCCGTGATAAAGTCCTCATTGCAGGAAAGGACCGCGATGTTGCCGTTTCCGGTGATACCGGCCTTTAGCAGGTAGCTGCAGTCCGTCTCTTTGCTGATGACCTCTCCCTGCCGGAAGATGAGAAACTTCGCATGCTCCGGCGGCTCTTCCATGAGCAGTCCCGCGAAGCATCCGCACACCAGCAGATCCCGCTCATCGTCGTAGACGCATCTTAGGATGTTTGCATCCTCTTCGGCATCCGTCCATACCTCCAGCACCTCTCCGGTGCCGGAATCAAAGGCACAGATCTCCTTCGTGGTGATAAAGTAGGACCGTTCCCGCAGCGTGCTGAGCTTCACATCCTTCGGAAATCCTTCGCTTTCGATCTGATACAGGAGGGTTCCATCATAGGCATATTTGCACAGTCCGTCCTCATCCACCACATAGACGCCGGTTTCGTCCGCGTCCGCCGCATTCACGGCGGTGACATAGTTTCGCTCACTGATCCGGGGCGGGATCTCGCACAGAAGCTCCCAGGTACCCTCCCGCCAGACCATGGTATTTCCCCCCAGGTCCTGGGAGATGAGAAGTCCCCCATCCGCGGAGACCCGCAGATCGCTGACGGTATAGTCGCGCCGAAGCACCCGGTCCATTTTCCGGTCCGTGCCCATGTCATAGGCGTAGAGCGCCTCTCCCAGGGCGTATTCCGCCTCCGCCACATAGGGTCTGTCCCGGTCCGGGGCAGGGAGTCCCTCCGAGGCCATAAGGACTGCGGCTCTTCTGTCCCCCTGCTCCAAAAGCGCCAGGGCGTTCTGGGCCAGGAACCGGGACTGGTTCTTTTGTTTATCCCGGTATTCCTCCAGGATCTCATCCGCCAGCTGCGTCTTTTCCAGGGCGATCTGCGCATTCTCCGCCGCCACCCGGGCGTTCTCGTCCGCCAGGGCCTTCATCTGCCTCGCCACATTGGAGCTGTAGAGGCCAAAGGCCACGCCTGCCAGAGCCACGGATCCGCCGATGCCGGCGGAGATGGCGATGGTCTTTCGAAGGACCCGCTCTCTGTGCCGCTGGCGCAGGTCATCGTAATTGCATCCCAGGATGGCCGCCACCAGGCGCAGGAGCTCGGTCTTTAGCTTTTTGTTTCGCTCCTTGGGCGTCTCCCCCCGCACATCCGCAGCCAGGGGTTCCACCGGCACGCCCTTTTCATCCACCAGAAGAGCCGGCGGGAAGCTCTCGTTCGGCTCCCCCTCGATGAGCATGGCCAGCACATGGGAGCGGCCGTGGAGTTTTATGAAGGTGTCGATCTCCTTGGCCACCCACTCCGATCCCGGGGTGTTGGGGGAACACACCACCACCAGATAGTCCGAGCCCTCCAGGGCGGTGCCGATGTTCTCGTTCAGGTCACTGCCGATGGGGAGCTCCTCCTGATCCCGGAAGACGCGGTTTATCTTCTTTCGCCCGGTCTTCTTCTGCACCGCTTTGGGGATCCGATAGGTCTCCAGAGCCTTATGGAGTTTCTTTGCCATCTCCATGTCGAGAGGCGTATGTCTGTAGCTGATAAATGCGTCGTATCTCATAGGTTCTCTTCGATCAGTGCTTCGATCTCTTTCTGAATGCGTCTGCTGTAGAATCCGTCCAGTTCCTTGATGGACTGCTCCAGATCGTCATAGGGCACCAGGTACGGGTGCTTTCTGGCGGCATTGTCCCGCTCCGGGGCATAGGTCCAATGGTTGATATAATGGTATCTGCTCCAGCGGAAATGCTCCAGGCGCCAGAGCTCGTCCTCGGTCTCCAGCCCCGCCTCCCGGTTCTTTTTTTCGATCCAGTAGTGATCTCCCCGGGCGATGCTGGAGCTTTTCTTAAAGCCGTTTAAGCGGATCCACTCCCGCTCCATCTCCCCTTCCTCGAAATGCTCCGGATCCGCCTCTGCATACCGAAGGGCATAATCATAGTTAAAGAGCTTCCCGATGCGAAAGAGGCGCTCCGTTTTGATATCCTCCTCCGTAAGGTATTCGCTCCGGACTCCGAAGCACGTGACCCGATCGGAGGCCAGATAATCCCCCCATCTGCTGCCGGAGGCGCTGTAGTAATGGATCTGCACCCCGCCGTTTCGGTAAAGGATCTCCTGGGCCAGCTCCAGCGCATCCTCCTCCAGAGTCAGGATCACCCGGTCCGCCCGGGCGATGGTATCCAGATCCGCCCGCCACTCTTTTTCATGCAGGACGATCCGGTCCCCGTTTTCCGTGGGCAGAGCTTTCAGAAACTCCGTCTCCGAGGGGAAGGCGCCCCAGATGTGATAGGTGATCTTCTGT
This sequence comes from Lachnospiraceae bacterium, assembly GCA_017543485.1. Taxonomy (GTDB): domain Bacteria; phylum Bacillota; class Clostridia; order Lachnospirales; family Lachnospiraceae; genus AC2028. Next base: position 10,722 of record JAFYFY010000217.1, read on the forward strand.
CCCAGGGAGTAGAGGTTGTTGAGGTACCCGTACCGGAAGATGGCGCGTCCCACCGGCCCGTATCCCACGATGGAGATGGCATATTCCGGGTTTTCCCGCACCTCATAGAGGTGATTCTTTCGCCAGTATCTCCGGGCCATCACCTCATAGATATTGATGAAATGGACATTCGGCCGGTCGATCACCCCCAGCTGAAAGGGATCCGTCTCCTTTAAGAGCAGATACACCTGACTGTCCCCGAAGCGGTCCTTCCACCTGTCGTAGAGCTCCAGATTTTCGGTGTCTTCCTCCAGAAACAGGATCTGATGCTTTGCCTTTTCCGGGCCCCCGTGTTCTCTCATCCGTCCCGGAAAGCCGTGCCGGATGGTGGACAGGAGCTTTCGTCCGTCCTCGGTATCGGTGTAGACCGCCGTGGAGTCCGCAAAGTGATGGCACCAGAACCGGTCCATAGCCCGGTATACGGATCCGATGAATCCCAGCACCACACCCGTAGCCACCAGCATGGCGGACAGCTTGGCCAGGGTGACCCAGATGTTTTCCACGGAGGAGACCGGATTGACGAAATACAGGGCGCCGGATTCATACAACCCCTGCCAGAGGGGCGAATTCCCCACGATGCTGTATCCGATGACCCCCAGTGCCAGCGGCACCCAGAAAAACCGTTTGATGATGCGACCGATCTTTTCTTCCATACAAAGTCCCTTTCCGGTTTAAAAAACTCCGCGTCCGGCACGGATACCGAATGCGGAGTTCATCCTTCTATCAGAGCGAAAAAAACGCCTGCACCGCTCTTAGGCGCTACCTGTCAGTCTGCACCGTAAAAGACCAGGGTACAGCCCTTTTGCGCCTTGCTGTCGTAGACGCATTTGTCTGCCTTTCGGTAGAGGTCTTCAAAGTCATGCCGCTCTCCCGAAGTGGCAAAGGCCCCGCCGACGCTGATGGTGACCTCATGTCCGGACAGCTCGGGGATCTCCATACTCCCGATCTTTTCAAACACCCGCTCCACTATCACATGGCCGGATTCCACATCCGTCACGCCGTGGGCAAAGACCGCATACTCATCTCCGCCGAGACGGAATAAAATGTCATTGTCCCGGAAGGAGGTTTTGATGATGTCCGCAATACCGCGGATCACCTTGTCTCCCACATCATGTCCGTAGGAGTCGTTGATGGTCTTGAAGGAATCGATGTCCATGATGCAGAACATCCCCTCCCGCCCGTTGGCCAGGGCGTCGATCACCTTCCGCTCTCCGCTTCCCCGGTTCAGGATCCCGGTCATTATATCCATGTGGGCCAGGGTTTCCAGGGTCTCCCGCTCCTTTGCGGACTCCACGATATCATCTACGTTCTTAAAGCCCGCCAGGATCCCGCTGTTCAGGTTATGGGGATTGATGGGCAGGTAGGTGAACTGGTAATAGTGTACCTCCCCCCGGTCCATGACACGGTAGCTGGAGACATACTCCTCCACCTCCTGCAGCTTGGCACGGACCGTGTCGATGCTCATGGCTTCGATCATGGCCGGCTGGTCCTCGATGTACACCCGGTCCTTCACATACTGTCTGTAGAGCACATCATAGGGATAGATCTTGTCGCTGGGCTTGTCCATTCCCTTGGTGACATAGCCGTCCAGCTTCAGGATCACCACATCCCCCGTCACCAGATCCACCTTGAAGATGTTGTAATAATCCCGGCTCAGGGCCTCCACGATATCCAGCTGCTCCCGCAGATACCGCTTGTCGGCGATGTGCCGTCTAATGGACTTGTCGATGTCCCGGTATGCCAGGAGAAAATTCTCCGCCTCCCCAGGCTCCCCGGCCAGAGCAAAGGCCATCTGATGGTAGGAGATATTGCCGTCGTCGGACATGCGCATATAATCCACGGTGTACAGATCGCCGTTCTTGATCCGGTCCAGCACCACCTCCGGCGCCGTGTCATGCTGGATGCTCTCGATCCGGTCCACCACATAGCGGTTGGTGTATTCCAGGATAAACCGGTCAAAACTGCCAAAGCGCTGTCCGATCTCCACTGCTCCCCGGGTCGTGTTCTCTCCCGTGGAACGATACAGACTCATGGACAGATCGTCGATGCGCACGATCCAGATGGTATGGTATTCCTTTCCGATGCCGGTCACCACACCCGTACATCTTTTGATCCGCTGGTTGAAATCCTCCACCAGGGCTCTCTGTTCCTCTGGATAGTCCTGCGGGTTTAACAGTTCATTCTCTTTGATGATCAAATCCGACTGTATAACTTCAAACCTCTTTCCTGCCCGTAATAGATAGTCCCCCCGCTTATACACAGTACGGGCATACGGCAGCCGCGCAACGCGCGCAGCTGCCGTATGTTCCGGGTCCGGTGATCACCGGTATGATCAGTTCTTCTTGCCCTCGTTGTAGGTTCTCTTCGCCTCTTCGAATCCGGCCTTGGCCCCTGCGGCTCCGGCCTTGGCGACCTCCGTTCCCACTCTGACGGCTTCCTTCGCGATGCTGGCGGCGGCTCCGGCTACATCCTTGGCCACCTCCTTCGCCTTCTCGGCACCGCTGCGAAGCAGCTCCTGTGCTTCGGTCTTGTCACATTTCATTTCCTTTCCCTCCTTCGCCTGGGCGATGGCTGCCTGCGCTGCTGCCAGTCTCGCGATGGGTACGCGGAACGGGCTGCAGGAGACATAGTCCAGACCGATGCGGTTGCAGAACTCCACGGAAGAGGGATCTCCGCCGTGCTCTCCGCAGATGCCGATGTGGAGCTTCGGATTCACGGGCTTGCCCAGCTTGATGGCCATCTCCATCAGCTTGCCCACGCCATCCTGATCCAGCTTTGCAAACGGATCG
>JAFYFY010000218.1 GCA_017543485.1 Lachnospiraceae bacterium
ATCTTTGCCCAGGCAAACATGCTGCCCTGGCTTCTCTCAAAAGGCCATCCGATCTCGGTAAAGCCGTCGCACAGGGCGTTCCTGCGCTTTTCGTATTCCGTGCACTGCTCTTTGACGCATTCATCGGGGCCGGTTAAGGCGGCGATGGCCCCATACTGGATGGGGAAAAAGATGCCGTAATCGATCTGGCTTCGCAGCCGCTTAAAGGTCTGCACCACCTGCTGGTTTCCCACCAGGAAGGACATCCGTGCGCCGGTGTAGTTAAAGGACTTTGACAGGGAATAGAACTCGACGCAGCACTCCTTCGCCCCCGGGAAGGACAGGATGGATCGCCCCGTCCGTCCGTCATAGACGATATCCGAATAGGCATTGTCATGGATGATGAGGATCTCCTGCTCCCTGGCCCAGCCGATGAGCTCCTCATAGAAGGCATCCGGGGCACATTTGCACACCGGGTTTAAGGGGTAGGATACGATCATCACCCGGGCACGCTCTCCCGCCGGTGCATCCTTGCCGTGGGCCTTTGCGATCTCGTCCAGATGGGGCAGATACCCGTCCTCCTTGTACAGATCGTAGGTCTCCACTTTGGCTCCCGCCAGAGAAGGTCCCACGGAAAAGACAGGATATCCCGGATCCGGCACCAGCACCACATCCCCGGGGTCCACCAGGGCAAAGGGCAGGTGGGTGATCCCCTCCTGGGATCCGTAGACGCTGGTGATCTCATTCCGGGCCAGCTCCACGCCATAGCGCTTCCGGTACCGAAGGATCACCGCATCCAGAAGCTCCGGAAGATCCATCAGGGAATATTTGTAGTTTTCCGGCTTCTTTGCCGCATTTACCACCGCGTCGATGATGTGCTGCGCCGGCTCAAAATCCGGCGTTCCCACGGAGAAATTGTATACCTTCCCGCCGGCAGCCTCCACCTGAAGCTTCTGTTCATTCAGCTCCTGAAAAATCCCGGCCTCGTAATCCGTCATCCTGCCAGCGAACTTTGTGTCCATGTCCTTTGAAACTCCTTTCCCAAACGCCATACAGTAAATAGGCAGAGAAGCTTGTTCTCTGCCTGCAAATGTCTTATTTTGATCCGGTACTGTCCTCTGTCACCGTCTGGGTGCCTGCAGTCTTTGCGTTCTTGGATCTGCGGAGCACCCTCCCCAATGCAAACCCGGCAGCTGCCACGCATACGATCACGATCATCAGGATCAGATAACTCAAAAAACTGCCCAGGAACAACAATCCGTTCATGCCTCCATCCTCCTGTTTGTAATGATCTCAGCCTCATCTATTATAAGTTTTTCGGCCCCCTTACGTCAAGGAAAACCCCGCTTTTTTCAGGAGCAGGATCGCATTTTTACTGGTGGAGGGACCACTCTTTAACACATAGGTAAAGGTCACGTCCTCCTCGGACAGGATCTCCTCAAAATGATAGTTTTCATAGCCCTGCGCACACAGAACCGTCAGTTCGATATCATGGGTGGCCGCAAAGCAAAGGACCCCTCCCTCAGCCAGGCCATTCAGGATCTGTGCACCGGCGCTGATGCGCTCCGAGGTATTGGTCCCCCGAAGGACCTCATCCACCAGACAAAACACTGGATCTCCCTGTTCCAGGGAGGCATCCAGCACCCGTTTCATGGCACGGATCTCCGTCATGAAATAGCTCTCTCCCCCGCACAGATCATCCTTCAGGGAGATGGAGGAAAAGAGGCGGTATACCGGTGCCCGGTACTCTGCGGCCGTACAGGTGTGGATGGTCTGTGCCAGCAGTGCGCACAGGCCGCAGGTGCGAAGAAAGGTGGACTTTCCGCTGGCGTTGGATCCCGTAAGGATGATGCCCCGCTTCGTATCCAGGCTCTGCCGCACCGGTTTTTTCAGAAGCGGATGATACCCGTCCGTCATCCGAAACCCATGTTCGCCCCTTTCTGCAAAGTCCGGGGTGCAGTACCGGGGACTTTCGTCCTTTTCCGCACCGCCGTTTGTCAGATAAGCTCTCCAGGAGTCCACGGCGATGGCAGCATCCAAAAGCCCCGCATCCCGCATCACCTTCAGGATCTCTTCCTTCCTGCCGGAGAGCCCTCTCAGGATCTTCCTGCAGGCGATCATATCCAGGTGAAACAGGATGTTCAGATAGGTCACCAGAAGCTCCAGCGGACCGCTGCTCATGGCAAATCTCCCGGAGTACATCACAAAAAGCGCTCCTTTTTCCAAAGACAGGAGCGCTGCGCCGTTTAGGCACAGATCCGGCACCTCCTCCCGAAGGACTGCATCCGTCTCCTTCGGCAGCAGCCGGATCATCCGTACCAGCCGAAGCAGATACGCCACGGAGGGCAGATACTCCGACAGGGCGCTCCTTCCCCGGAAATAGGTGTACACCTGAACGCTCACCAGGCACAGTTAAAACAGAAGTCCCCACAGGGGCTGCAGCAGGATCAGCGGGACCCCGGCCAGATACAGAAGGTCCTTTATGATCTCTCCCGTCACGGGGAAAGCCTTCTCTCCCATTTCGGACAGGGTCTCCAGGTCCTCACAAAACACCCGGTTCCCGGCAAATCCCAGTCCTCCCAGCACATAGGTCAGGTCCTTTCGCAGGGTCTCCTCACGCTCCAGCTTCCGCAGCAGGGATTCCCAATTTTCCAGATCCTCCCGGGAGGCACGCCCCGCCCGGATCCTTCCGTAGAGCTCCTCCTCCCCGGCGGCGCTCCTGCAGGAATTCATCTGCGCAAAGACCGCCGGCATCTCCAGGTCCAGCCAGGTGATGTCGTCGATGATCCCCTGTTCTCCTGCCCGCCTGCGGCACAGCACTTCCAGCGCCTTCTCCCGCTCCAGACTTAAGGCTCTGCCCCTTCCGCTCCCGTAGGAAGCCTCCAGCTCTGCTTTTATCTTTTTTTGCTTTTCCCGTTCCAGACTGCGCATCCGCAAGACCAGCAGCGCGCACACCAGAACAAAGATTCCAAATCCGGCCATATCTGCTCCATCATGACACTCGGGTTCCTCTGCGAAAAAGACGGTCCCTCATTCCCGAAAAACAGGGATGGGGAACCGTCCTCTTATCAAAAGTTTACGACAGGGTCTTCATCCTTCGGTTTACAGGAAAATGTACTTCAGGATGAACAGGACTGCCAGCACATACATCAGCGGAGAAACCTTCTTCGCCTTGCCTGCGCAAAGGTTGATCACCACATAGGAGATCATGCCCACTGCGATGCCGTCGGAAATGCTGTAGGTCAGGGGCATCATCAGCAGAGCCAGGTATGCGGGAACTGCCTCGGTGAGGTCTTCGAAGTCAATGCCCTTCACAGCCGTGATCATCAGGAATCCGACGAAGATCAGAGCAGGTGCGGTTGCAAAGCTCGGGATCGCGATGAACACAGGAGAAAGCACCAGTGCGATGAGGAACAGAAGGCCGGTGACACATGCGGTGAGACCGGTTCTTCCGCCTTCGGAGACACCTGCGGAGCTCTCGACGAAGGTGGTGGTGGTGGAAGTACCCAGGATGGCGCCTGCGCTGGTGGCAATGGCGTCAGCCAGCAGAGCGGGCTTGATGCGGGGCAGCTTGCCGTCCTTGTCCAGCATGTCAGCCTTGTCCGCACATCCGATGAGGGTTCCAAGGGTATCAAACACATCCACGAACAGGAAGGAGAACATGATCACGATGAAGTCCAGGATCTTAAAGTTCTCGAAAGCCGCGCCGGTGAAGCACTGACCAAAGGTCTGGCCGATGGAGGCGAAGCTGAAGGTGCTCCAGGAAGGAAGCAGGCTGGGTCCCTGATACAGGCCCACCAGCTGGCAGATCAGGCCCAGGATCCAGGTGGCGAAGATGCCGATGAGGATGGAACCCTTGACCTTTCTGTGGTGCAGCACAGCGATGATGATGGTGCCGATGATGGCCAGCAGTGCGCTGATGCCTGCAGTGCGGAAATCATTGCGGAAAGAGGTGATACCCACCAGGGTCGAGTCGTTGTTCACGATGATCCCGCCGTTCTGCAGTCCGATGAAGGCCACGAAGAGTCCGATACCCACGGACACGCCCTTCTTCAGCTGCAGAGGGATGGCATTAAAGATGGCCTCTCTCACATTGGTGACAGACAGCACGATGAAGATCAGACCTTCGACAAAGACCGCGAACAGTGCGAACTGCCAGGAATATCCCATCGTCAGTACGACCGTGTACGCAAAATATGCGTTCAGGCCAAGACCCGGAGCCAGTGCGAAGGGATAGTTTGCCAGGAACGCCATGCACATCGTACCGATGAACGCAGACAGCGCCGTAGCGATCAGGATCGCATTGGGGTCCATTCCGGAAGCGGACAGAATGCCGGGGTTGACCGCCAGAATGTAGGCCATCGTCATGAACGTGGTCACACCTGCGATCACCTCAGTTTTCACATCTGTCTTGTTTTCCTGAAGGTGAAACAGTTTTTCTAACATTCTTTCATCTCCTCCTTTGGTGATTTGACATCAGTCAAAAATACATGTAAAACAATACCCCAAATGGGGCAGAATTTCAACACATTCTCTTCATAAAATCTTAAGAATTTCTCCCGAAAATGCAGGCAGTAGACATAACTCAGGAAAGGAGCTTCTTCGCTCTGAGCTTGCAGCGGGACAGGATCCGTTCCGGGGAATCGCCGATGTTGTACTCTCCGTTTCGGTAAACGATCTTGCCGCCGATGACGGTCATGAGCACATTGCTCCTTCCGCAGGAATACACCAGATTTCGAACCTCCTGTCCGGAGGGCTGCATATTCGGAGCGGCCAGATCGATCAGGATCAGATCCGCCAGATTTCCCCGGGTCAGGGTGGCGG
>JAFYFY010000219.1 GCA_017543485.1 Lachnospiraceae bacterium
CTGCTGGAGGACAAGATGGAGGACGTGCTGGACGCCGTGGTCATGGGCCGCGCCGCGAGAAACGAAGCCAGCGTGAAGAACCGCCAGCCCCTGAGCAGGATGTACATCAAGGCCGACATCACCCTGGATGACTTCTACACCGAGATCATCAAGGACGAGCTGAATGTGAAGGAAGTGGTCTACGCCTCCGATGTCAGAGACTTCACCACCTACACCTTCAAGCCCCAGCTTCGCACCGTGGGTCCCAAGTACGGCAAACAGCTGGGCGGCATCCAGAAGACCCTGGCCTCCCTGGACGGCAATGCCGCCATGGACGAGCTGAAGGAAAAGGGCAAGCTCACCTTCACCGTGGGGGATGTCACCGTGGAGCTGGCCGAGGAAGACCTCCTCATCGAGATGAGCCAGAAGGAAGGCTACATGTCCCAGGAGGACAACCACATGACCGTGGTCCTGGACGTGAACCTCACCGAGGAACTCATCGAGGAAGGCTTTGCCGCGGAGCTCATCTCCAAGATCCAGACCATGCGCAAGGACGCCGACTTCAACGTCACCGACCGCATCCGCGTCTCCTTAAACGGCAACGAGAAGCTCTCGCAGATCGCAAAGCGCAACGAAGCCGCCATCGCCGGCAAAGTCCTGGCCGAAGAACTCTCCGAAGGCCGGACCTACGCCGTCACCAAGGAGTGGAACGTGAACGGCGAAAACGTCACCATCTCCATTGAGCAGATGAAGTAGACCGATAGCGGAAGCGCGAAAGATATGGTATAATATCCCCGTCTGTGCAAACATGGACTACGAAAGGAGCGCGACAGTGAAGAGTACAACCACCACCAAAAAGGTCAAATTTGACAAGGAACTGTTCAAGAGAAGCGTCACCTACAACGTGAAAACCCTCTACCGGAAGACCCTGGAGGAGGCCACTCCCCAGCAGCTCTTCCAGGCAGCGGCCTATGCCATCAAGGATCAGGTCATGGACGACTGGATCGCTACCCAGCAGGCTTATGAAAAAGAAGATCCCAAGATGGTCTACTACATGTCCATGGAATTCCTCATGGGACGTGCCCTCGGCAACATGCTCATCAACATGCAGGCCTACAAGCCCGTAAAGGACGCCTGCAAGGAGCTGGGTCTGGACCTGAACGTCATCGAGGACCAGGAGCCCAACGCAGCCCTCGGAAACGGCGGTCTGGGCCGCCTGGCAGCCTGCTTCCTGGATTCCCTGGCGACCCTGGGATATCCCGCCTACGGCTGCGGCATCCGCTACCGCTACGGCATGTTCAAGCAGAAGATCGAGGACGGCTATCAGGTGGAGGTGCCCGATAACTGGCTGGAGTACGGGAACCCCTTTGAGTTAAAGCGCCCCGAGTACGCAAAAGAGATCAAATTCGGCGGATACGTGAACGTCCACACCGACGAGAACGGCCGCAGCATCTTTACCCAGGAGGGATATACCTCCGTCCGTGCGGTGCCCTATGACATCCCCATCGTGGGATACGGCAACGGCATCGTGAACACCCTTCGGATCTGGGATGCGGAGCCCATCGAGTGCTTCCAGCTCGATGCCTTTGACAAGGGCGACTACCAGAGATCCGTGGAGCAGACCAACCTGGCCCGCAACATCGTGGAAGTCCTCTATCCCAATGACAACCACTATGCCGGCAAGGAGCTGCGGTTAAAGCAGCAGTACTTCTTCATCTCCGCCTCCGTCCAGGAAGCGGTGGACAAGTACATGCGCAGCCACAAGAACATCAAGAAATTCCATGAGAAGGTTACCTTCCAGTTAAACGACACCCACCCCACCGTGGCCGTGGCCGAGCTGATGCGTGTCCTCATGGATGACTACTATCTCACCTGGGATGAGGCCTGGGCCGTCACCACCAGGACCTGCGCCTACACCAACCATACCATTATGAGCGAAGCACTGGAGAAATGGCCCATTGAGCTCTTCTCCCGCCTGCTTCCCCGCATCTATCAGATCGTGGAGGAGATCAACAGACGCTTCATCGTGGACATCCAGAACAAATATGCCGGTGTCCCCGGGGTGGATGTGAACGAGAAGATCCGCAAGATGGCCATCATCTACGACGGACAGGTGAAGATGGCGCATCTGGCCATCGCGGCGGGGTACTCTGTGAACGGCGTGGCCAGACTCCACACCGAGATCTTAAAGACCCAGGAACTGCGCGACTTCTACGAGATGTTCCCGGAGAAGTTCAACAACAAGACCAACGGCATCACCCAGAGACGGTTCCTGCTCCACGGCGACCAGCTTCTGGCCGACTGGGTCACGGACCATGTGGGCAACGACTGGATCACCGACCTGCCCAAGATCAGCGAGCTGCGGATTTACGCGGATGACAAGAAGGCCCAGAAGGAATTTCTGAACATCAAGTACCAGAACAAGGTCCGCCTGGCCAAGTACATTCTGGAGCACAACGGCATTGAGGTGGATCCCAGATCCATCTTCGACGTGCAGGTAAAGCGTCTCCACGAGTACAAGCGCCAGCTCCTGAACATCCTGCACATCATGTATCTGTACAACAAGCTGAAGGAGAACCCGGAGACCGAATTCTTCCCCAGGACTTTCATCTTCGGCGCAAAGGCGGCTGCGGGCTACCGCAACGCAAAGCTCACCATCAAGCTCATCAACTCCGTGGCGGATGTGGTGAACAACGACCCGGCCATCGACGGACGGATCAAGGTGGTCTTCATCGAGGATTACAACGTCTCCAGCGCCGAGATCATCTTCGCGGCGGCGGCTGTGTCCGAGCAGATCTCCACGGCGTCCAAGGAGGCTTCCGGAACCGGCAACATGCAGTTCATGTTAAACGGCGCCCTGACCCTGGGCACCATGGACGGCGCCATTGTGGAGATCGTGGAGGAAGTGGGCGAGGAGAATGCCTTTATCTTCGGCCTCACCTCCGATCAGGTCATCCACTACGAGCAGTACGGCGGATACGATCCCATGGAGATCTTCAACAACGATCCCGATATCCGCAAGGTCCTGATGCAGCTCATCAACGGCACCTATGCCGAGGACACCGAGCTCTTCCGGCCGCTGTACAACAGCCTCTTAAACACCCAGTCCACCTCCCGGGCGGATACCTACTTCATCCTGAAGGATTTCAAGTCCTACGCCGAGGCACAGGAGCGGGTGGAAGCCAGATACCGCGACAGCGCGGCCTGGGCAAAGAGCGCGATCCTGAACGTGGCCTGCTCCGGCAAGTTCACCTCCGACCGCACCATCCAGCAGTATGTGGATGAGATCTGGCATCTGGACAAGGTGGTCCTGACCGATGCTGCCGCCCCCGCAACCGCGTCAAAGAAATCCTGACGCCTCACCAAAAGGAACGCATATGATCAACCTCATCAATTCCGGTGTTTATCTGGTCCGCGGCGAGGAGCTCCTGCCGGAGGGACCGGAGTGCGCCGAAGCACTTCGCGCAAAAACAGGAGCCGCTCCCTCAAAAGAGGAAGCGGCCCGCTCTACCATCAGCTACCGGATCCTGGAGGCCCACAACACCTCCGGGGATATGGAACGGCTGAAGATCCGGTTTGACAAGCTCACCAGCCATGACATCACCTTTGTGGGCATCATCCAGACCGCCAGGGCTTCGGGACTGAAGAAGTTCCCCATGCCCTACGTCCTCACCAACTGCCACAATTCCCTGTGCGCCGTGGGCGGCACCATCAACGAGGATGACCACATGTTCGGCCTCTCCGCCGCGAAAAAGTACGGCGGGGTCTATGTGCCGCCTCACCAGGCAGTGATCCACCAGTTTGCCAGAGAAATGCTGGCGGGCTGCGGCAGGATGATCCTGGGTTCGGACTCTCACACGAGATACGGAGCCCTGGGGACCATGGCCATGGGCGAGGGCGGACCGGAGCTGGTAAAGCAGCTCCTGGGCCAGACCTATGACATCGCAAAGCCCGGGGTGGTGGCCATCTATCTGACGGGAAGCCCGGCAAAGGGCGTGGGACCCCAGGATGTGGCTCTGGCCATCATCGGCGCCGTGTTTGAAAAGGGCTTCGTGAAAAACAAGGTCATGGAGTTCGTGGGACCCGGCATCGCCTCTCTCTCCGCGGACTTCCGCATCGGCATCGATGTCATGACCACCGAGACCACCTGCCTTTCCTCCGTCTGGATGACGGATGAGAAGATCAGAGAGTTCTATGACATCCATGGAAGGAGCGAGGATTACAGCGAGCTTCGCCCCGGGGATGTGGCCTATTACGACGGCGCCGTCACCGTGGATCTGTCGAAGATCCGCCCCATGATCGCCATGCCCTTCCACCCCAGCAATGCCTACACCATCGAGGAATTTAACGCCAATATGGCGGACATCCTGGAGGAGACGGAGAAAAAAGCCCGGGTATCCCTGGGAGGCGCGGTGGAATACCACTTAAAGGACAAGATCCGCGGCGGGAAATTCTGTGTGGAACAGGGGATCATTGCAGGCTGCGCCGGCGGCGGCTTCGAGAATATCTGCGCGGCGGCGGACATCCTGAAAGGGCGCTCCATCGGCTCCGACTGCTTCACCTTAAGCGTGTATCCCGCGTCCATGCCCGTGTATATGGAGCTCATCCGAAACGGCTGCGCGGCCACGATCTTAGAGACCGGTGCGGTACTGAAGACCGCCTTCTGCGGCCCCTGCTTCGGTGCGGGGGACACCCCGGCCAACAATGCCTTCAGCATCCGGCACTCCACGAGAAACTTCCCCAACCGGGAGGGCTCGAAGCTCCAAAACGGCCAGATCTCCAGCGTGGCCCTCATGGATGCCAGATCCATCGCGGCCACTGCCGCAAACGGAGGCATCCTGACCCCGGCCACGGACTTTACCGGCGAGTTTACCTCCTACGCCTATCACTTCGACAAAAAGATCTACGAGAACCGTGTCTTTGACTCCAAGGGCGTGGCGGACCCGGAGGCCGAGCTGGTGCTGGGTCCCAATATCAAGGACTGGCCCGAGATGGGGGCGCTGCCGGAGAACCTGGTGCTGCAGGTGGTATCCGAGATCCATGATCCCGTCACCACCACCGACGAGCTGATCCCCTCCGGAGAGACCTCTTCCTATCGCTCGAATCCTCTGGGACTGGCGGAGTTTACCCTGTCCCGCAAGGATCCCGCCTATGTGGGGCGGGCCAAGGAGGTTCGGAAGGCGGAAAAGGCCCGGATGGCGGGAGAGCATCCCTGTGAGACCTGCCCTTGGGTAAAGGGTGTCATGAGCGCGGCAAAGACCGTCTGTCCCGAGGCGGACCGCACCAACACGGGCTTTGGCTCCACCATCTTTGCGGTGAAGCCCGGAGACGGCTCCGCGAGAGAGCAGGCTGCCAGCTGCCAGAAGGTGCTGGGCGGCTGGGCGAACATCGCCAATGAATATGCCACCAAGCGCTACCGCTCCAACCTGATCAACTGGGGTATGCTGCCCTTCCTGATCCCGGCGGGAGACCTGCCTTTTTCCAATCTCGATTACCTCTTTGTCCCCGGCATCCGTAAGGCCGTGGAGGAGAAGCAGGATGAGATCCGCGCCTACCGGCTGGATCCGGAGAGCGGGAAGGCGGAAGCATTCACCCTGCGCCTGGGAGATCTGACGGATGAGGAGAGACAGATCATCCTGAAGGGGTGCCTCATCAACTACAACCGGATTTAACATTTCAGAGGAAATACATGGAAATCGACAAGAAGGTATCGAACCCGATGCTGGTGGGGGCCATGCAGCTGTTTAAGGCGGAGGATACCCCGGAGCATCGGAATATGTTGATGTCGGAGCTGGCGAAGGCCACGCTCCTGACCCCGGCCCTCATCGACCCGGCCCCCGCCCAGGCGGCGGACGGAAGCTACCGGTTAGAGAAGGGCAGCAGGGTCCAGTTCCCCATCCTGAACGGCTCCGACGGAAAGCGCTTCTTTGTGGCCTACACCGATGAGCGGAGCCTTCGGGACGGAAGCGGATCCCAGCAGGTGGGGACCCCGAAGGAGTACCGGGACCACTTTGTGACGATGCAGATCACGGACTACGCCGGGATCCTGCTGACCAAGGATGCCAATGGGAATTCCAGCCCCTGCAACGGATTTGTCCTGAATCCCTTTGCGGAAAATGTCATCATCTCCAGCGACGCGGTGGCGGTGATCATCGGGCAGCTTCGCGGAAATGCCCCGTGGAAGAGCACAGAGGGCTGAGGCATTTATCAGGCATGGAGGTGAGGATGAAAAAAACAGGACGTGGGGGGCTTTCGAAAAAAGCGGCTGCGCTCCTGTTTTTTTGTGCGCTGTGGATGCTGTGCGGCTGCGCAGGGTTTTCCGGCAGCTTTTCCACCGGAGAGGGACTGGTGACCTCCGGAGACGGAGGGGCTTCCCAGGGGAAGCTGGCCCAGTCCGCGGATTCCATCCGGGATCATCTGTCCATGGAGAGTGCGGCGGTGCTGGACTATGCGGTGCCGACACAGCTTCCGTCCATTCTGGTGGACCGGGAGGGGTACAGCCCCCGGCAGACCATGATGGCCTTTCTGAAGCTGGACCCTTCCCTGGAAGAGGTTCCGGAGTATTTTTCGGTGGTGGATGCGGAAAGCGGCCTGCCCGTTTTGCAGGGGACCTTTACCCCCATCAAGGGGGATACGCAGGCGGTGAGCGCCCTGACGGCGGATTTTACCGGGAAGCTTCCGGAGGGAGAATACCGGGTCACCGCGGGATGCTATGGGAGCTCTTATCCCTTTCGCGTGGCGGAGGGGCTGATGCAGGAGCGCTTCCGGCCCGTGGCGGAGGCCATGCGGGAGGCAGTGCGCTCCAGACAGGCCACGCCGGAGGATGTGCTGCTGCTTTTGCAGAGCTATGAGTGGAACCGGGAGTACTTTGCCGCCGGGGAGAGTGCCGGGATCCCGGAGCCCCTGGGGGAAGCGGCGGAGTGGATCCGGGGGATCGACTACAGCGCCATCGCGGCGGAGGATGCGGCGGTCTATGCCGTGATCCTGGCGAAGTTCGGGTACCTCTACAAGGACCGGGATGAGCATTTCGCCACGGAATGTCTGCAGAAGGCATCCGCGCTCTACACCCAGAGCAAAGAGACGCTTCAGCGGGGGGACACCTCCTTCCGGGCGCTGACGGAGCTCTACCGGGCATCGGGCCTGGAGGACTATCACCGGGAGATCCTGGAGGAGACAAAGGTCCTTTTCGAGAAGCAGGGCTTCGTGGATGAGAGCGGCTATCTGTACGGGATCATGACCTACATGACCACCAGGCAGACCGTGGACCCTTCCGTCTGCGACAGACTCATGGATCCCCTTCTGGCCAGGGGAGAGGAGATCGGAACAAGAAAGCGCCAGATGCTGCACCCGGTATCCCCCAGAAACAACGGGGAGGCGGATCTTCTGTTTGCGGCCCAGCAGCTCATCTGTGCCAATGCGGTGCTGGAGGGGCATACCTACAATGAGATCCTGGAGGATATCCTCCACTATCTCTCCGGCAGGAATCTGGAATCGGCGGTCTATCCCCCGGAGGGGGACCATCTGGGAGCGTATTATCTGCTGCTCTCCTGGCTGGCGGCACTGGAGGCCGGGGATCTGTTATAAACAAAAAGGAAGCGGAGCGGGCTGCGGGCCCGCAGGGAGGAAAACATGAAAGTAGTGGTGCTTGCAGGCGGGATCAGCACGGAGCGCGATGTGAGCCTGATCTCCGGAAAGATGATCTATCAGGCATTAAAGAAAAAGGGACATCAGGTGATCCTCGTAGATGTCTATCTCGGCCTTCAGGGAGAGGTGGGGGATGACATCTTCGACCGGGACGTGGACTGGGCGGCGCAGATCCAGGCCATCTCCGAACAGGCCCCGGATATCGAGAAGATCAAGAAGCAGCGTGCGGACGGTAATAAGCGGTTCTTCGGCCCCCGTGTGCTGGACCTGTGCGCGGCTGCGGATGCGGTCTTTATCGGTCTCCACGGGGTGGGAGGCGAGGACGGCAAGGTCCAGGCAGTCTTTGACCTCATGGGGATCCGCTATACCGGAACCGATTTTACCAGCGCGGCGCTGGCCATGGACAAGGGGATCACCAAGGAGATCTTCCGGGCCAACGGGGTGCCGACACCGAAGGGGATCCTGATCCGGCAGGGCATCAATGAGGACGAGAAGATGCCCTATCCCTGCATCGTGAAGACCTGCAACGGCGGATCCAGCATCGGCGTCACCATCGCCCGAAACGATGAGGAGTACGAGGCTGCGAAAAAGGAAGCCTTCCGCTATGACAATCAGGCCGTGGTGGAGGAGTTTATCGAGGGGCGGGAGTTTTCCGTCTGCGTCCTGGAGGGGAAGGCCCTTCCGGTGATCGAGATCGAGCCCAAGCAGGGCTTCTACGACTACAAGAACAAATATCAGGCGGGGAGCACGGTGGAGACCTGTCCCGCTCATCTTTCGGAGGAAAAGACGAGACAGATGCAGGAGATGGCGGAGGCCGCCTACCGGGCCCTTCGCTATCACAGCTACGCCCGGATGGACTTTCGCATGGACCGGGAGGGGCGGATCTTCTGTCTGGAGGCCAATACCCTGCCCGGCATGACCCCCACCTCCCTGATCCCCCAGGAGGCCGCTGCCATCGGCATCGGTTTCGAGGACCTGTGTGAGCGGATCCTGCTGTCCGCCCTGAAGGACTGATCCGAAATGCCGGGGCCCGGCGCCGAAACCCCGCGCCGAAACCTGAAACCGAGACCTGATGTCGGGAGAGAAAGGAAACCGGATGAAACTCTGTATCCGAGAAATCGAAGAAGTGCTGGGCGCTAAGGCCGTCCTGCAGCCCACCGGGGCGCTGCCGGCGCCGGATGCGGAAGCAGACTTAAGCTGCGCCGAGTTTGACTCCAGAAGGGTGCTTCCCGGGGGCGTTTTTTTCGCGGAGAGCGGAGAGCGCACCGACGGGCACAAATTCATCGCTTCGGTCTTTGAGGCCGGGGCCGCGCTGGTGATCTGCCGAAAGACCCCCCAGGAGGTGGAAAGCGAGTTTGGCATCCCCGCAGGCAGCTGGGGGAGCTATCTGGTGACGCCGGATCCCTATGCGGCCATGCGCCGCATCGCCGCGTTCTACCGGTCCAGGCTCCGGATCCCGGTGGTGGGGATCACCGGGAGCGTGGGAAAGACCAGCACCAAGGAGATGATCGCATCGGTGCTGTCCCGGAGCTTCCATGTGCTGAAGACCGAGGCGAATCTGAACAACGATCTGGGGGTCCCCGTCACCCTGCTTCGGATCCGGGAGGAGCACACCGCAGCCGTGGTGGAAATGGGGATCAGCGATTTCGGGGAGATGCGGGTCCTGGCGGAGATGGTCCGTCCGGATGTGGCGGTCTTTACCAACATCGGGCAGTGTCACTTAGAGCAGCTGGGAGACCGGGACGGGGTCTACCGGGCCAAGACCGAGATGGTGGAGTATATGAACCCCGAGGGAACGGTCTGCGCCTTCGGCGGAGATGACAAGCTGGCAGGGCTCCTTCGGGAACAGGAAGCCGGCGAGCCCCGGATGCAGGGAAAGACCCTGCGGTATTTCGGCTGGGACGGGGACGGGACGGACCTGCCCCTGGACGTTCGGATCACGGAGTGTGAGAGCAAAGGCTTAGAGGGCAGCGAAGCCGTGCTGGAGATGGACGGTATGCTGCAGATGATCCGGGTGTGTGTCCCGGGAGCCCATATGGTCTTAAATGCGGCGGCGGGTGCCTGCGTGGGCCTGTGTCTGGGGATGACCCCCGGGGAGATCGCGGAGGGGATCGAAGCGCTGCAGGAAGTGGGAGGCAGAGGACATATCGTCCAGGCGAAGGACCTGACGGTGATCGATGACTGCTACAATGCAAACCCCGCCTCCATGCGTGCCTCCATCGATCTGCTGGGCATGGCGGAAGGCGAAAAGGCTGCGATCCTGGGAGACATGTTCGAATTGGGGGCGGAGGAGCTGCGCCTCCATGAGGGCGTGGGGGTCTATGCGGTCCGGGCAGGGCTCTCGCACCTGATCTGCGTGGGAGAGCGGTGTGCGGCCATGTACGAGGCGGCTGCGGAAGCGGCGGAAGAATCCGCCGGGGAAGGTTATACGGATATCCGGTACTTTGCGGACAAGGAAAAGCTGCTGAAGGCGCTGCGGGAAGACCGCGAAGATCTGCTCCCCTCCGGGTGCGCTGTGCTGGTGAAGGCGTCCCACGGGATGCATTTTGAAGAGATCGTAAAAGAACTCCTCGGGTGATCAAAAATCCCGGGGAGTTCTTTTTGGATGCATATGGGCGGCGCCTGCGGCCGGAGGTCATTTGCCGGACTGCTCCAGCAGGGGCTTGTTTTTGACGTAGGTATCCCGCAGGATCTTTCCCACATAGTCGCCGATGTTCTTTAACTCCTCTTTGGAGAGGGTCTCCAGGCGGATGGGCTCGCCGTACTCGATGATCACCCTGCACTTGCGGATGAAGGGCTTGTGGGCTTCGAAGATCTGCTCCGCACCGTTGATGGTCATGGGCTGGATGGGGACGCCGCTCTTGGTGGCGATCTTAAAGCTCCCGTTGTGGAGGGGCAGGAGGTCGTCGCTCTCCGGGTCCTTGTTCCGGGTACCCTCCGGGAAGACGGCGATGGAGACGCCGTTTTTTTCCAGCTCAATGGCATCTAAGATGGTCTGGAGTCCCGTGCGGGCGGTGCTTCTGTCCAGGAAGAGGCAGTGGAGCAGCTTCATCCAGATATTTAAGAGGGGCACCTTTGCGTTCTCAATCTTGGACAGGTATCCGGTGGGGCCCACCACCAGGGGGTAGGTCAGGACGATATCAAAGATGCTCCGGTGGTTACCCACGTAGAGCACCGGCGTATCCCGGGGGATCCGGTCATGGCCGATGACCGTGATGTCCGTTCCGCAGATCCGCAGGACGCAGCGAAAGCCCCAGTTTACGATGGCCAGACAAAAGCGGTCTCCGGTCTTCGGCGCGATCTTTTTCAGAATCCACCCCACCAGCATGAGCGGCATGGTCAGGATCAGGAACAGGACGACATAGAGCCCGGCAAAAAAGATTCTCAGCATAACAGCCTCCGTAGGATTCGTATTCGAAGGATATTTTACCACCTTTCGGGACCTTGGGGTACTCTCTTTTTCCCCGGGCGAAAAACGGCGGATCCCGGAAGGTGGACAAAAATCCCATAATATGATATAAAAATAAAGATTATGCAAATGCGGGGGACGCCTCCCGGGGCGCGCATTTGCGGGGTTGACCGAAACGAAACCTTCAGAAGAGGTTTGATAGATGGAGCAATACTATATCAAGGGCGGAAATCCGCTGGTGGGCGAAGTGGAGATCGGAGGCGCGAAGAATGCGGCGCTTCCGATCCTGGCTGCCGCCATCATGACGGACGAGACGGTGCATATCGACAATGTGCCGGATGTCCGGGACACCAACGTGCTGCTGACCGCCATGGAAAACATCGGTGTCATCGTCCGGCATGAGGACCGTCACCGGATCACCATCAATGCGGCCAATGTCCACGAGACGGTGGTGGATGATGACAATATCAAAAAGATCCGGGCGTCCTATTATCTCATCGGGGCGATGCTGGGCAAATACAAGCATGCCGAGGTGACACTTCCCGGCGGCTGTGATATCGGCTGCAGAGCCATCGACCAGCACATCAAGGGCTTCCGGGCGCTTGGTGCGGATGTGGTGGTGGAGCACGGCATGATCAAGACCCACGCGGAGCATCTGCGGGGGAGTCACATCTATATGGACGTCAGCAGCGTGGGCGCTACCATCAATGTGATGATGGCAGCAGCCATGGCGGAGGGCAAGACCATCATCGAGAACGCCGCCAAGGAGCCCCATGTGGTGGATGTGGCCAACTTCCTGAACAGCATGGGGGCCAGCATCCGTGGCGCAGGTACCGATGTGATCCGCATCAAGGGCGTATCGAAGCTTCACGGTTCGGAATATACCATCATCCCCGATCAGATCGAGGCGGGGACCTTTATGTTCGCAGCGGCGGTGACCCGGGGCGATGTCACGGTCCGGAACGTGATCCCGAAGCATTTGGAGTCCATCACTTCCAAGCTTCTGGAGATCGGCTGCGAGGTGATGGAGGAGGACGATCAGGTGCGGGTGGTCTGTTCGAGACCTCTTCGCCATACGAAGGTCAAGACTCTTCCCTATCCCGGATTTCCCACGGATATGCAGCCCCAGATCACGGTGGCCCTGGGCCTCTCCGAGGGGACCAGCATCGTGACGGAGAGCATCTTTGAGAACCGCTTCAAGTATGTGGACGAACTGACCCGGATGGGTGCCAATATCAAGGTGGAGGGCAATACCGCCATCATCGACGGCGTGGCGAAGTACACGGGAGCCGGGATCTCGGCACCGGACCTTCGGGCCGGTGCGGCACTGGTCCTGGCGGCGCTGTCCGCGGAGGGGGAGAGTCTGCTGGACAATATCCGGTACATCCAGAGGGGATATGAGGATTTCCACTTAAAGCTCCAGGGTCTGGGAGCCCAGATCAAGCTGGTGGATTCCGAAAACGATTACGCGAAATTTCATCTTCTGACCGGTTGACACGGTACCGGAAACAGGGTATTTTGAATCTACAAAACTTCATAATGTTCTCTTATTCAGAGTTGGCGGAGGTACATAGGACCGATGAAACCACGGCAACCCCCATCCATGCGGATGCGGAAGGTGCCCACCTGAGCGAGAAATCGAACAATAAGAGGATCTGAAACGAAAAGGCGCAGGTTCTCTTACGGTAAGAGAACCTTTTTCTTTTGCAAAAACAGAAAGGAAGCAGCTATGGAAAAAAGACTTTTTACATCCGAATCCGTTACGGAGGGGCATCCCGACAAGATCTGCGATGCGGTCTCCGATGCGATCCTGGACGCCATCATCGCCCAGGATCCCATGAGCCGCGTGGCCTGCGAGACCGCCACCTGCACCGGCTTTGTGCTGGTGACCGGCGAGATCACCACAAAGGCAAATGTGGACATTCAGGAGATCGTGAGAAAGACCGTCACCGAGATCGGCTACGACTCCTCCGAGAAGGGCTTTGACGGCAATACCTGTGCGGTCTTCGTCTCTCTGGACAAGCAGTCCCCCGATATCGCCATGGGGGTGGACAAGGCACTGGAAGCCAGAGAGAGCCAGATGGATGATGCGCAGCTGGATGCCATCGGCGCCGGAGACCAGGGGATGATGTTCGGATATGCCACGGACGAGACCCCGGAGCTGATGCCCTAGCCCATCTCCCTGGCCCACAAGCTGGCCCTGCAGCTCTCCAGAGTCCGCAAGGACGGCACCCTCCCCTATCTGCGGGCGGACGGAAAGAGCCAGGTCACGGTGGAGTACGATGAGGAGGGAAAGCCCGTGCGCTTAGAGGCGGTGGTGCTTTCCACCCAGCATGACGAGAAGGTGACCCAGGAGCAGATCCATGAGGACATCAAAA
>JAFYFY010000220.1 GCA_017543485.1 Lachnospiraceae bacterium
CCCATTCCTTCTGGGAATAGATGGTCAGGCACCTGTCCACGCCCTTGGAGAGAACGAACTGATCTCCCAGGACGGTCCGGAACTTCGCCGGTACGCTGAGTCGGCCCTTGGCATCGATTGTATGGTGATATTCGCCGATGAGCCCTTCCACGTCCGCGTTTCCTTTCGAAGATTCATCCCACTTTATGGGGTTGGTATGGATACAACATCCCACTTCGTCCCACTACAAGGAAAAATATACCCCAACTTTTCCGGGAACGCAATAGAAAAGATCACATTTCTTTAAAAAAAGTTAAGAATTTGTTTGGGTAAAAAGTGACAAAAAAAGCCCTGCGAGAGATCCCTCGCAGGGCACTTTGCACAAAAATTACAAGATTTTGTAGGAAATCAGTTTGATAAAAACCAGATATTGTGGTTTACTTCGCCGTCCCACTTTGGACCCTTCCGGGGTACAGCTCCGGCCGGATCTTCCCACTTCGGATCAGGAGCCGGATGGTGATGTCGGCAGCCACGGATCCCACAAAGAGGATGGCCGCCAGGACCTGCGACACCGCCACGGTGGTTCCGGGCCAGAACAGGGTATCTGTCCGGATCCCTTCTATAAAGAAGCGTCCCAGTCCGTATCCCCCCAGATAAAACAGTGCCACCTCCCCGTGGAACTTGCGGCGGCTCCGCCAAAACAAAAGCACCCCGAAGATCAGCAGGTTCCAGAGGCTCTCATACAGAAAGGTGGGATGGACCTGGATGAAATTCTCTCCCGCTCCGATGTGGGAAGCCAGGGCATCCGTGATATCCCGGGCCCGGACATCCGCGATGGGCAGCCGCATGGCCAGGAAATTGTCCGTATACTCCCCGAAGACCTCCCGGTTGAAGAAATTCCCCCAGCGGCCGATGGCCTGTCCCAGGATCATGCCCACCATGCAGTAGTCCGCCAGCATCCAGGGGTTTAACTTCTTCACCCGGCAGTAGACCACGATGGTGAGAAAGGCAGCGATGACGCCGCCGTAGATGGCCAGTCCGCCCTGACGCAGGTTCAGGATGCTCAACAGGTCATTTTTGTAATGCTCCCACTCAAAGGCCACGTAATAGATCCGGGCCCCGATGACAGAGCAGACGATGGCCACCACGAAGAAGTCCCAGATCAGGTCCTTGTCATGTCCCTCTTTTTTCGCACAGTGGGCGGCGATACAGCCTCCCAGAAACATGCCGCAGACGATGACCACCGCGTAGAGCGCGATGAAAAGCCCAAAGACCGTAAAGCCTCTGGGTACATTTGACAGATACAGCCCCAGATGGGGAAAGGAGATCTCACCGGAATTCATGTTGCTTCCTCTTCCTATACATTAAACCGGAACAGGATCACATCTCCGTCCTGCACCACATAATCTTTTCCTTCGATGCCCACCAGGCCTTTCTCCCGGGCAGCCGCCAGAGACCCCAGCTCCAGCAGGTTTTTGTAGTTCACCACTTCCGCCTTGATAAAGCCCCGCTCGAAGTCGGAGTGGATCTTCCCCGCAGCCTGAGGGGCCTTGGTACCGATCTTGATGGTCCAGGCCCGGCACTCATCCTCTCCCGCTGTCAAAAAGCTCATGAGCCCCAGCAGATGATAGCTGGCCCGGATCAGCTTCTCCAGGCCGGACTCCTTCAGCCCCATGGCCTCCAGATACTCCGCCTTTTCCTCATCGGAGAGTTCGGAGATCTCCTCCTCGATCCTGGCGCTGATGACGAAGACCTCGCTCCCTTCCTTTGCCGCAAACTCCCGGACCTTGGCCACATGCGCATTGGAAGCGCCGTCGTCCGCCAGATCCTCCTCTGCCACATTGGCGGCATAGATCACGGGCTTGTCCGTCAGCAGGTTGTATCCCTTCCGGTATGCCAGCTCATCCTCGTCCTCGGTCACCAGGGTGCGGGCCAGATTCCCCGCCTCCAGATGGGTCTTCAGCTTCTCGATGAGTTCCGCCTCCTTGGCTGCGGTCTTGTCCATACGGGCGGTCTTTCCCACCTTCCCGTACCGGCGCTCTAAAACCTCCAGATCCGCAAAGATGAGCTCCAGATTGATGACTTCGATGTCCCGCAGCGGATCCACACTGCCGTCCACATGGATGACATTGGGATCTTCAAAGCAGCGCACCACGTGCAGGATGGCATCCACCTCCCGGATGTTGCTCAGGAACTGGTTTCCCAGGCCCTCTCCCTTGGACGCGCCCTTCACCAGTCCGGCGATGTCCACGAATTCGATGGTGGCAGGCGTCACTTTCTTCGTATGATAAAGCTCTCCCAGCTTCTCGATCCGCTCATCCGGCACCGGCACCACGCCCACATTGGGATCTATCGTACAGAAAGGAAAATTCGCCGCCTGCGCCCCGGCCTTGGTCAGGGAGTTAAACAGCGTGCTTTTTCCGACATTGGGAAGCCCTACGATTCCTAATTTCATTGTTTTACAGATCTCCTTTTGAAAATATATGATTGATGACAAAAAAATCGTCCTGACACAGCGGGTATATCTTACCATGTCAGGACGGATTTGTAAAAACATAAGGAACAGGTTTTCGCTTAGAGTCACCAGATGCGGGATGCTAGATCAGCTGCCACTTCACGCCTTCTCTGGTATCCTTGATCTCCACGCCTTTTTCCAGAAGCTCCGCCCGGATGGCGTCCGCCGTGGCAAAGTCCTTGTTCTTCTTCGCATTGGCCCGTCTCTCGATGGCATCCAGGATGTAGCTTTCCATTTCGGGATCCACTGAAGTGCCTTCCGAGAGGCTCTTTGCATGCCCCTCCAGATCCAGAGACAGGACCCGGTCAAAGCTGCGGATCAGGGCCAGCTTCGTGGCACCGTTTGTCTCCGCTTTCAGGACGTCTATGAGGACCGTGATGGCCATGGAGGTATTGAGATCGCCGCAGACCGCGTCCGCAAACCTCCCCTCGAAGTCCTTTTTCACGGCCTCGTCCACGGGTCCGTCTTCCTTCAGCTCCGCCACCTTTTTCACCAGCTTCCCATAGGCCGCCACCGCCTGATCCAGGGCTTCGTAGGAAAACTCCAGGGGCTTTCTGTAATGGGACTGCAGGCAGAAGAACCGATAGACCAGGGGGTCATATCCCTTTTCCTTCAGGACGGAGACCGTGAGCACCGCCCCCTTGGATTTGCTCATTTTTCCGGACTTATCGTTCAGGTGATTGGAATGGAACCAGTATCTGCACCACTCATGCCCCAGATAGCTCTCCGACTGTGCGATCTCATTGGTGTGATGGGGGAAGATATTGTCCACGCCGCCGCAGTGGATATCGATATACTCTCCCAGATGCTTCATGGCGATGCAGGAGCACTCGATATGCCATCCGGGATATCCGACGCCCCAGGGGCTGTCCCATTTCAGCGCCTGATCCTCGAATTTGGATTTGGTGAACCACAGGACGAAATCGGTCTTATTCCTCTTGTTGGGATCCTCCTCCACATCGTCCCGGACTCCCACCTGCAGGGCTTCCTTTTCCACTTCCGAGGAAAAGACGTAATAGTCCTTCAGCTTGCTGGTGTCGAAATACACATTCCCCCCCGCCACATAGGCGAAGTCCTTTTTCAGGAGGGTATCCACCATATGGATGAACTCCGGAATGCAGTTGGTGGCGGGCTCGATGATATCGGGGCGCTTGTTGCCCACGGCGTCAAAGTCCGCAAAGAAAGCATCCGTGTAGTACTTTGCGATCTCCATCACGGTCTTGTGCTCTCTCTTTGCGCCTTCCACCATCTTGTCCTCGCCGGTGTCGGCATCCGAGGACAGATGTCCCACATCCGTGATGTTCATCACCCGCTTCACATCATATCCCGCAAAGCCCAGGGCTTTGATCAGCACGTCCTGCATGATGTAGGTCCGGATGTTGCCGATGTGGGCGTAGTGGTATACGGTGGGGCCGCAGGTATACATGGAGACCCTGCCTTCCTCCCTGGGGACGAATTCCTCCACCCTTCTGGCCAGCGTATTATAAAACGTAAATTTGTGTGCCATCTGTATTTCTCCCGATTCCTGATCCGTCCTCTGGGACGATCATTTTAATAACTTTATGATACTACCACAGATGGCCGAATTTCTCAATGTGTTCCTAACTGGCCAGGTCCTTCCTGGTGTAGACCAAAAAGGCGCCTGCTGCCGCTGCCAGGGTCACGCACACCGCCACCGGGATGCTGTACTTCGGCGCTTCCATCTTTGCAAAGATCTCGGAGGCATTTGCCACGGAAAAGGGACCCAGGAACAGCCAGTCCTTCATGGAGGGGAGCACCCTCCCCATGATGTCATAGACATAGATGATCAGGGAGATGCCAAGGGCCAGACCCATCCTGGTCTTGGCAGAAGCGGCGGAGACCAGAAAGGAGATGGAGGCGATCTCGGCGTTCATGAGAAGCATCCCCAGGAGAAACCGCGCCATCTCCTCTCCCGGGATCTCCTCTCCCAGACAGACAAATCCCAGCACATAAAACGCCCCGCAGACCAGGGTAAAGAGGATCAGCCCCGTCAGGATGGCGATCCCCTTGGCCGCCACCGCCTTCCACCGCGCCACCGGCAGGGAGTAGAGAAATTCCCCGGTGTGTCCGTCCTCTTCCTTGGAGAGCATGGCGGAGGCAAAAAAGGCGGCAAACATGGCACTCCCCAGCCCATGGACGGTGCCCACCTCCGTAGCGAAGAACCCGGCGATGGTGGCGATGCTAAGGGTGCTCATGCCGAAGGCATCGGAGAAGGCTCCCATCCGGGAGAAGGAATCCGCCATCTCCATCACCTCTCCCTCCATGCTGGTATACATGAGGATACAGATAAACCCAAGGCCTCCCACCGTCAGGGTCCAGATGAGGATGCTCCTTAGATTCAGTTTCAGCTCCTGTTTGAAGATGGCACTCATACGCCCTCCTTTCCGCTCTCATAAAAATGCAGGAAGATGTCCTCCAGAGAAGGGTCTTCGATGGTGAGATTTTCCAGGCGCTTTCCCGACAGCTCCCGGATGAGGTCGTTCACATCCCCGCTGTACAGGTAGCTCTCCGTCCGGCTGTCCGCCGTCAGGTTCACGCATTTGGCCGTGGTGTGGATCAGGTTTTCCACCGTGTCCGTCCGGATGAGGCGCCCCTCCTTCATGATGGCCGCCCGGTCACAGTACTTTCTCACCTCCGGCAGGATGTGGGTGGACAGAAGACAGGTGGCGCCTTCCTTTACGTATTCTCTGATGAGTTCAAAAAAGGTATTCTGTACCAGAGGATCCAGGCCCCCGGTGGGCTCGTCGAAGATAAAAAGCTCCGGCCGGTGCTGCATGGCGCAGACGATGGAGACCTTCTTTCGGTTTCCCAGGGACAGCTCCCGGATCTTCTTTTCCGTATCCACCCGGAGCCTGTCACAGAGCTTTTCCGCCTCCGCAGCACAGTCCTTTCCCCGGACATCCGCCGCATACCGGATGACCTCCGATACCTTCATGGACGGGTAAAAGAGGGCTTCCGAAGGCATATAGCCCACCCGCTCCAGGATCCTTTCATGATCCTTTCCCGCGTCCATCCCCAGTACCCGGATCTCCCCGGCCTGGTAGCGGAGAAACCCCAGCATGGACCGGATGGTGGTGGATTTTCCGGCGCCGTTTGGCCCCAGAAATCCGAAGATCTCCCCCTTTTTCACCTCAAAGGAGACCTCCGAGACACCCCGCTTTTTTCCGTAGGTCTTGGTCAGGTTCCGGATCCGGATCACTTCTTCCATGGCGTTTCCTTTCTGTTTCTTACATTTGCGGTGTCTTTGTGATCCCATCATAAGACACAAAAAAAGCGGGAACAATGCCTGTTCCCGCAAGCTGCACCTTTCAGCCCCTATCCTGCACTTTTTGGTGTTCCGTCTTAAAAAGCGCCAGCTCCTCGTTTAGCTGTTTGTCGTCAATCCGCCTCTTGGTGCGGTAGATGAGGATGACACACAGGTAGGTCACCGCCAGATAGGCCATGAGCCCCAGAGTCACCGGGACTTTTTTGTCAAACCACCCGAGAAAAAAGGACAGGGCGCCATAGAGAAGGGTACAGACCGCCAGTCCTGCGATCTCCCGTCTCCCCAACGCTTCCGCTTCATCGAAATTGTGCAGCGCATAGACCTGCAGATACCCCATGAAATAGCAGGTCAGGATCATCTCCGCCATATGGAGGATCCCCGCTTCCATGGAGCCGGTGGCCAGCCGGTAGACGCAGTAGAAAAACAGGATGGCAAAAAAGTACAGGCAGGCCTTGAACTCAATGCCGATCTCTCTGGTCAGATACCGCTCCCAGAGGGATACGGAGTCCCGCTCCTTCCCACTGCCGCCGTTTCCTTTTCCATGACGATTCTCTTTCACGTTCTTCCTCCCTTCAGGAGCTTTCGAAACTCCGATGCGTAGGTCCTGGAGATCAGGATGTGCTCTCCCCCCTCCAGGGTGGCGTCGATGCGGTTTGAGGAGAGGCTGTGCAGCTTTTCCACCTTTTCGATATTGAGGATCATGGACTTGCTGCAGCGAAAGAACCGCTCATCCCCCAGCCTCTGCAGGATCCCCGCCAGGGTCCCCTCCAGCCGCAGCACCTCCTCCTTGGTATAGGCGAAGAGCTTATCGTCCACGGACTCGATGTAGAGGATCTCTCCGGGGGCGAAAAAGACGGTTTCTCCGTCCTTTTTGCCGTAGATCCGGTCACCGGGGCCGCCTTCTCTGCGTCCGTCCGCTCCGGCAGCTTCCCCCTCCGGGCCGTCTGAGCGGCGCATCAGCTCCAGGATCTCCCGGACGAGGCCCGTCTCCTCCCGGTACCGAAGGCGGAGCTCCTCCTCCCCTGATTCGATTTTTTCGATATCGATCTTCAACTGTCACTCTCCGGATCCTCCCCGGAATCGTCCGTCCCCAGACCGTTCCAGAGAAGCTCATTGTACTTTGCGTTGTATTCCTCGCAGGCTTTCTTTGCCCGCCAGCTTTCTATCTCGCTGCAGATGGCCAGCATCTCGTCCACGATGAGCTCTGCCTTGTTCGGCCGCACATAGGACAGATAGGCGATCATCCGCTCCATGGCCTTCGGGCTCCCCAGCTGCCTGGCTACGCTGACCCCCAACTCCCCGGGAAACCCCAGAGCCTCCACCGCCTGCACCAGCTCTGCGGCTGTCCGGTTCCATTCCTCTCTTGAATTCATCTTTTCCCTTCCTCACCCGGGAGGCTCCCCCCGGCGCATTTCAAAGCGGTCCGGCGGATCAGGGCATCTCACACTCGAAGACGCCCCCCCTGACGGCATGTACCTCCAGCCGTTTCCCGTCCGCTGTCAGCGCCTTCGCCTCCTCGTTCCAGACAAGCTCCGTCAGCGTATAGGCTCCCGTTTCATATCCGTATCCGTCCCCGGCATCGTCGTAGAACAAAAACCTTCCGTCCGCGCCGCCAAAGATCAGAAGCCGCACCGCACCGGTCTGTTCCTCCGCGGACAGGGCGCTCTCCCGCATGGGCAGGATGGTCCCCGCTTTGGCATACACCGGGATGCTCTCTAAGGGGGCCTGCGCCCGGATCACCTGTCCTCCCGCGAAGCGCTCCCAGGTCCGCAGATCATACCAGTTGCACCCTCCCGGGAGATAGACCTGCCGCCCGTCGTGGACATAGCTTTCGCTCCCGTCCGGCGCAGCCTCATATCCTCCGGGGGTGGTCACAGGACACACCATCACCCCGTCCCCCAACAGGTACTGATCCCCGATCTGCCAGGTCTCCCGGTCCTGCGGGAATCCGAAGGCCAGGGGCTTCATGATGAGGCCGTCCCGGAGCCAGGCACATCCCGCCAGAGAGTAGAAATAGGGCATCAGCTCATAACGCTTTCTGTTGGCCGCCTTCAGGGCTTCGTAAAAGGGTGCCTTCGGATGATCAAAGGTCCAGAGCTCCCGGCGCACATCCGTCCCGTGTCCCCGAAACACCGGCAGGAACGCTCCCCATTCATACCATCTGGTGAAGAGCTCGCAGTAGGCGGGATCCTCCGCCCCCTGTTCATAC
>JAFYFY010000221.1 GCA_017543485.1 Lachnospiraceae bacterium
CTACGGACATCCCCACGAAGAACTCCTTTTGCGCCTTCGGGAAGCGGGCTGCCCCTATCTTCGGACAGACAAAACCGGCGCCGTCTCCTGTTTCTGGAGAGGGCGCCGGCTGAGAATCCGGACGTATACGCAGATGTGAGCCCCGGGTTTACGGGGCCATACCCCCGGGGTTACTGGGCCATGAGCCCCGAGGTTACAGGGTCATCAGCCCCGTGATCAGGGTTTCCACCGCGATGACGGGGTCCATGCCCCCGGATTTGACCGCATGCTCCGCCTCGGCGATCCGGGAGAGGGCGGATTCGATCTGGGCCCCGGAGTACCGGGCCGCCTGCTGGAGGTATTTGCCGATCTGGAAGGACTGTCTTTTGGATGCATATTTGGCCACGATGGCGTCCCGGGACAAGCTCCGCTCTCTGTCGTCCTTTACCTGGGCGATCCACAGAAACTGCTGCCCCAACAGGACGATGATCTTCACCGGGGGCTCCTTCGCCGTGAGCAGGTCCCGGTACAGGGCCATGGCCCGCCTGTGGTTTTTCTCCGCGATGGCATCGATCATGCGATAGACCTGGGCTTCCACGGTCTCCGAGCAGATGGCATCGATGTCCTGCCTGGTGATGACGTCCCGGTCATAGGCGTAGCACACCAGCTTTTCCAGCTCCGTGTAGAGGGTGGCCATGTCGGATCCGGTCTTGGCCAGCAGATATTCCGCGGTCTCCTCCGAGATGCGCTTGTCCACCTTCTTCAGATACGCGCCGATGTTGGTCTTTAAGAAGGCCTCTCCCTGGGCCGTGACCTCCACGGCCAGACCCTTCTCCTTCACTCTCTTAAACAGAGCCCGGGTCTCGTTCACCTCGCTCTCCAGAAAGAGAAAGACGGTGGAGGGGCAGGGCTCCTTGAAATATTCCGCCAGCTGGTCCGACCCGTCCCGGAAAAACCCGCTCTCCTTCACCAGGATCACCCTGCGCTCTGCCAGAAAGGGCAGGGTCTCCGCCAGGTCGATGATCTCCCCGGCCTGGGCGCTCTTTCCCTGAAAGAGGTTCACGTTCATGTCATCCGCCTTCGCATCGAAGGCTTCACAGAGCTTCTGGAAGTAGAAATTCCGGAAAAAACGCTCCTGACCGTAGAGCAGGTAGATCTGCCGCAGCTCCCGGGTGCTCAGGTCCTTTTTCAGTTGTTCCAGGCTCGCCTGCGCGTCCTTTGGCTTCATCCGCCCTCTCCTGTCTGTCCCTCTGCCGGAGCTTCCTCCCCGGCGTTTTCCGTCTGCGTCCCTTCCCCGGAAGGCTCCCCGGTCTCTCCCTCCGCAGGCTCTTCTGTGGTGGGATAGGCCTCCTCCAGGGTGGTGACCATGCGAAGATCCTCCTCATAGGCAGCGGAGAGGAGGGTCGCGGGGGTCTCTCCGTCCACCAGGATCTGGACCTTGTTTACCGTATCCAGGCTCACCAGGGAGTTTACGATGGAGTACACCGCCACCTCCGTGGGCACATTGTTTTCCACCGTCAGGAAGGCCGCATCCAGGTTCAGATAGCAGACCCCGTCACGGGTGCTGATGCTGATGACCTTGGTCTGGGGGTTCACCGTGGGGTACAGCCCCGGGATCTGCCCGCTGGGACCGGCGATCAGCTCCTCCACCACAAAGCGCTCGATGGGCATGCTGGTGGAGTAGAATTTTTCCCGGTAGGCCCCGATGAGCTGTGTCCCCTCCACGGTGGCGAAGTAGAGCTTGATCCGGGCCTGCTCGTAGGTGTTGATCTCGTTTCCGTCGTTGCTGATGAAGGTGTCCCCGTTCATCCAGCCCACCACCTTGCCGGTGGTGTCCGTCAGCTCCTCTCCCTCCACGGTAAAGGAGATCTCCCGCACCCCTTCCGCCTGGACCAGCGTCCGGACGATGGCGGAGCGCACCAGCACCTCCGTCAGGGTGGACAGATCTTTGTAGGAGCTGTCAAAGTCGATGGTGAGTCTGCCGTTTTTGAGCCTCGTCCCCAGCACCCGAAATCCCATGTTTAGGGGGGCCTTGTACTCCAGCTTCTCCGGAAGGAGCCCCAGAAATCCCAGATACTGCGTGATCTGATCCTCTGTCCCCACGGCGGTCAGCACCTGATAATGGATCTCCGTCCGGGTCTCGGCATTGTTTACATAATACACCGGCACGCTTCCCGCAGGCAGCGGCTCCGGTTTTCCGCAGGCGGACAAGAGCGCGGCCAGGCAGACGCACAAAAGCAGGCAGCGCAGATTCGGTTTTTTCCTCCCGACAGGTTCCATAGCCATCCTTTCCTGCCCCCTAAGTCGTCTGTTTCAACGGAATCTTCACGGTAAAGACGGAGCCCTCTCCCTCGGTGCTCTCCGCGCTGATCTCTCCTCTGTGCATCAAAACCACGCTGCGGCAGATGGCCAGTCCCAGACCGGTGCCGCCGATCTCCCGGGAGTGGGATTTGTCCACCCGGTAGAACCGTTCAAAGATGTGATCGATGGATTCCTGGGGCATGCCGATGCCGCTGTCGCAGACCTGCAGGGTAAAGAACTGATGGTCCGCATCCAGGATGACCCGGACCCAGCCCTGATCCCGGTTGTATTTGATGGCATTTTCCACCAGGTTCGTGATGAGGAGTGTCATCTTCACCTCATCCACTTCCGCGATGACCTCCCGGTTGCTCTCAAAGACCAGCTCCACATCCTTTTTCCGGGCGATGGGCCGCAGGCGCTTTAAGAGAAGCTCCGTGAGCTCGTTGATGTTCACCTGGGCGATGCTCAGCTCGTTCCCGCCCCGGTCGTCCATCTTCACCATGGCCAGAAGGTCCGTGATGATGCGGTTTTCCCGGTCGATCTCGGAAGCGATATCCTCCAGAAACTCCCGGTAGAGCTCCGCCGGCGCATCCGGCTGGGCCAGCAGGGAATCGGAAAGGACCTTGATGGAGGTCATGGGGGTCTTCAGTTCATGGGAGACATTGGCCACAAACTCTTCGCGGCTGTCGTTTAAGACCCGCATCCGGGACTGCAGGCTGTTGAAGGCATCCGAGATCTGGTCCGTCTCCACATATCCCCGGACGGAGATGTCCTCGCTTGAGTATCCGGCTTTCACCTCCCGGATGGCTTTGGTGAGTCTGGCGAAGGGTCTGACCAGGAATCTGGACAAAAGAAGCGCCATGACGAAGCTTACCACAATGAGCATCAGCTCTAAGATGGTGGCGTTTCGCCGCAGGGTTTCGGACATGGTGATGATGGTATCGTCGGAGATGCTGGTCAGGAGCACGCCTCTGACCACCATCTGGGAATCCTCCTGGGTGGAGTCGGCGATGGGGGTGGTCATCTCGATGTATCCGTGCTCATCGTCGTAATAGGACCCCGTCTCCCCCCGGAAGCACCGGATCACCTCCTCGGAGACCATGATCTTGCCCTCACTGATGCCGTAGGTGTCCATCAGGACCTCGCAGTTGCTCCCGATGATCATCACGCGCCCTTCGTAGATGCCGGAGAGCATCTCCAGCTCGGCTTCGATGGCGGCCCGGGAGCCCGGGGTGATGCTGGCGGTGCGCCTGGATCCCAGGTAATTGTTGGTCACCAGGTGATTCGCCACGATCTTTAACTGGTTCTGGACCTGGGTGATACGCCTGTCCACGGCCCGCTCCTCGTAATTGGCCACGATGGCGAGCCGGACCAGGGTGCTGGGCACCACGGCCATGAGCAAA
>JAFYFY010000222.1 GCA_017543485.1 Lachnospiraceae bacterium
AGGACTATCGCACTCTGGAGGTCCTGATGATGGCCTATATGAACGAGCAGGCCTACCTGGATACGGTGAAGACCGGCAAAATGCATTATTACAGCAGAAGCAGACAGAGCCAGTGGTTAAAGGGAGAGACCAGCGGTCACTTCCAGTTCGTTAAGAGCCTCACCGCAGATTGCGACTTCGATACCATCCTGGCCAAAGTATCCCAGGTGGGAGTTGCCTGCCATACCGGGGCCAGAAGCTGCTTTTTCAATGAGATCCTGACCAAGGAGACGGCAGAGGAAAAGAATCCTCTGCAGGTCTTCCAGGAGGTCTATGATGTGATCTTAGACCGCAAGGCCAATCCCAAGGAGGGGTCCTATACCAATTACCTCTTTGACAAGGGGATCGACAAGATCCTGAAAAAGTGCGGGGAGGAGGCCACGGAGATGGTCATCGCCGCCAAGAATCCCAACCCCAACGAAGTGGTGTACGAGATCAGCGATCTGCTCTATCATATGATGGTCCTCATGGCGGAGCGGGGCATCGGATGGGAAGAGATCACCACAGAACTGGCAAACAGATAAATGCATTCCGGAGAAAACATGAACAGCACCCTGGCCCTGTCAGATGATATTTTAATGAAAGTGGAAAAGCCGGAGCGGTACATCGGACACGAAGTGAACGCGGTCCTCAAGGACCCCGATCAGGTCAGTGTCCGATTTGTCATGTGCTTTCCGGATGTCTATGAGATCGGAATGAGCCATCTGGGCATTCAGATCCTCTATGATATGTTCAATTCCTTTGAGGATGTCTGGTGCGAGCGGGTCTATTCCCCCTGGACGGATCTGGACGCTGTCCTTCGGAAGGAGCAGATCCCGCTGTTTGCGCTGGAATCCCAGGATCCCATCAAGGATTTTGATTTTATGGGGATCACCCTCCAGTATGAGATGTGCTATACCAACATCCTGCAGATCCTGGACCTGTCCCGGATCCCGCTTACAAGCGCCGAACGGCTCCGGGCGGAGG
The DNA here is from genome assembly GCA_017543485.1 of Lachnospiraceae bacterium. Taxonomy (GTDB): domain Bacteria; phylum Bacillota; class Clostridia; order Lachnospirales; family Lachnospiraceae; genus AC2028. The sequence goes on from JAFYFY010000222.1 coordinate 1,006, forward strand.
AAGAGACCGGGGTCCGGTACCCCATCGTCATCGGCGGCGGCCCCTGCAGCTACAATCCGGAGCCCATCGCCGACTTTTTCGATCTCTTTTACATCGGAGAGGGAGAGACCAGGTACCGGGAGCTTCTGGACCTGTACAAGTCCTGCCGGGATGCGGGACTGGGAAGGGAAGAGTTCCTTCGCCGGGCAGCAAAGGTCCCCGGGATCTATGCCCCTTCCATGTATGATGTGACCTATCATGAGGACGGCACCATCGCGGCCTTTACCCCCAAAGAAGAGGGGATTCCGAAAAAGATCATGAAGGAAGTGGTGACGGATCTGACCCACACCTACTACCCCAAGGCTCCCGTGGTCCCCTATATCAAATGCACCCAGGACAGAGTGGTGCTGGAGATCCAGCGGGGGTGCATCCGTGGATGCCGGTTCTGTCAGGCCGGAGAGCTCTATCGCCCGGTCCGGGAGCGGGATGCAGAGTATCTCAAGGATCTGGCCATGGAGATGCTGAAAAACACCGGACATGAGGAGGTGTCCTTAAGCTCCCTGTCCTCCAGTGACTACTCGAAGCTGCCGGAGCTTCTGGATTTTCTCATCGAAGAATGCAGCAAACGTCATATCAACATCAGCCTGCCATCCCTGCGGATCGATGCCTTTTCCCTGGACGTGATGAGCAAGGTCCAGGACGTTCGAAAGACCAGCCTGACCTTTGCGCCGGAAGCGGGATCCCAGCGCCTCCGGAATGTGATCAACAAGGGTCTCACGGAGGAAGTCATCCTATCCGGGGCCAGAGAGGCCTTCCTGGGGGGATGGACCAAGGTAAAGCTCTATTTCATGCTGGGGCATCCCGGGGAGACCGAAGAGGATATCCTGGCCATCGGGGACCTGGCCAACAAGATTGCAGCGGAGTTTTTCGACGCGGTGCCCAAGGAAAACCGGGTAAATGGCAAGGTACAGATCGGTGTCAGCACCGCCTTTTTTGTGCCGAAGCCCTTTACCGCCTTCCAGTGGGCTCCCCAGTGTACCAAGGAGGAGTTCATCGAGAAGGCTTATCTGTGCAGGCGGGGCATCAGCGAACAGCTCAATCAAAAGAGCATCCATTACAGCTGGCACGATGCGGACGTCAGTGTCTTAGAGGGGGTCCTGGCAAGAGGGGACCGAAAGCTCTGCGCCGTCATCCGAAAGGCCTATGAAAAGGGGTGCTTTTACGACGCCTGGAGCGAATACTTCCATTATGACAAATGGATGGAAAGCTTTGCGGAATGCGGCGTGGATCCTGACTTCTATGTCACCCGCACCCGGGCGGACGATGAGATCTTCCCCTGGGATTTCTTA
>JAFYFY010000028.1 GCA_017543485.1 Lachnospiraceae bacterium
AGAGGAGGGTGCCGAGCCCTTTGTCCCGTATCAGGACAGCTCCGACGCGGCAGAGGACAACAGAAGCTCCGGATGGGTGCTTCTGGGGTTTGGTGTGGCCGGATTCGTGGTGGTGATCCTGGGGCTTCTGGGGGTGATCCCCTTCCGTTTTTCCAATCTGTATCTGTTTTACGGCGTGATGTGCGCCGTATTTCTGCTGTTTATCATCATGGGGATCATATCGCTCCGAAATGCCAGTGTGTTTGAGCGCAAGGCAAAGTCGGAGCACAATCTGGAGAAGACCCTGACGGAGTGGGCCCTTCAAAACATCAAGGCAGAGGACATCGATGCACAGATCGGTGCCGTCTCGAAGGAAGAAGCGGAGCTGATGTTCTTTAAGCGAAACGCGCTGATCGCCGAGAAGCTCTCCAGACAGTTCGTGAATCTGGATCCCCGTTTTCTGGACCACCTGATCGATACGAAACTGTATGATCTGATCTTTTCCCCGGATGCGGGAGCCGAAGGGGAAGCGGCGGAGCAGGAGGATACTCTTTGAAGATCCGGATCCTGTGCGTGGGCCGGATGAAGGAAAGCTACCTTCGGGAGGCCTTCGGGGAGTATGAAAAGAGACTGGGCAGGTATTGCACCCTTCAGGTGACGGAGGTGCCCGACGAAAAGACCGTGGAGGATCCCACCCCGCCTCAGCGGGAGAAGATCCTGCGCACGGAAGGCGCACGTCTCCTGGAAAAGATCCCGGAGAAGGCGGCTGTCTGGACCCTGGAGATCGGCGGAAAACAGCTTTCTTCCGAAGAGCTGGCAGAGGCCATAGAACGGGAGGGTGTGTACGGATCCGGGGAGCTGGTGTTTGTCATCGGCGGATCTTTGGGACTGTCCCCGGAGGTGACGAAACGGGCCGATCTGCACCTGAGTTTTTCGAGGATGACCTTCCCGCATCAGCTGATGCGGGTGATCCTGGCGGAAGCCATCTACCGCAGCTTTCGGATCATAAACAAAGAACCCTATCACAAATGATCGAATGACGAAAAAACAGCTGGCTGCGGAGGTGATCCGCAGGTTAAAAGAAGAATATCCGGAGACGGTGTGCACGCTGGACTATGATGAAGCCTGGAAGCTTCTGGTGAGCGTGCGCCTGGCGGCGCAATGCACCGATGCCAGGGTAAACGAGATCGTCCCTGTGCTCTTTGCGGCATATCCGGATCCGGAGCATCTGGCTGCGGCTTCCGAGGAAGAGATCGAAAGGATCGTGCATCCCTGCGGACTGGGCAGGAGCAAGGCGCGGGATATCAAGGCCTGTATGACGCAGCTCATCACGCGCTTTGACGGACGGGTACCGGATACCATGGAGGAGCTTCTGTCCCTGCCCGGGGTGGGGAGAAAGAGCGCAAACCTCATTCTGGGGGATGTGTTCGGACAGCCCGCCATCGTGACGGATACCCACTGTATCCGGCTCTGCAACCGCATCGGTCTGGTAAAAGGGGAAAAGGATCCGGCGAAGGCGGAAGCGGCGCTTTGGAAGATCGTGCCGCCGGAGGAAGGAAACGGTCTGTGTCACCGTCTGGTGGATCACGGAAGGGCGGTGTGCAGTGCCAGGACAAAACCGGCCTGCAGCGGGTGCTGTCTGGAGGACTTCTGTCAAAAGAACGGCGTATAAAGGGGGATAGCCATGCGAATGTATGATGTGATCCGCAAAAAGCGGGATGGCGGGAAGCTCACCGCGGAAGAGATCCGGTATTTTATCGAAGGGTACACAAAGGGAGAGATCCCGGATTATCAGGCCTCGGCCCTTACCATGGCCATCTTTTTCTCCGGCATGGATGAGGAGGAGACCCTGGAACTGACCCTGGCCATGGCGGATTCCGGGGACAGGCTGGATCTGTCCTCCATACCCGGGATCAAGGTGGACAAGCACAGCACCGGAGGCGTGGGAGACAAGACATCCCTGGCGCTGGCTCCCCTTGTGGCTTCCTGCGGGATCCCGGTGGCCAAGATGAGCGGCAGAGGACTGGGACACACCGGGGGCACCATCGACAAGCTGGAGAGCTTTCCGGGCTTTCGGGTGGACATCGGCACGGACACCTTTCTGGAACAGGTCCGGCGCATCGGCATCTCCATCATGGGTCAGACCGCGCAGCTGGCCCCTGCGGACAAAAAGCTCTATGCTCTGCGGGACGTGACGGCCACGGTGGACAATATGAGCCTCATCGCCTCCTCCATCATGAGCAAGAAGCTGGCGGCAGGCGCGGACGCCATTGTGCTGGATGTGAAGACCGGAAGTGGCGCCTTCATGAAAACGGAAGAAGACTCCCTGGCTCTGGCCAGAGAGATGGTAAAGATCGGGACCGGTGCCGGCAGGAAGATGCGTGCGGTGGTCTCCGATATGGATCAGCCGCTGGGACGGGCCGTGGGCAACATCCTGGAGGTGCGGGAAGCCATCGATACGCTGAACGGAAGCGGCCCCGCGGATTTCACGGAGCTGGTGATGACCCTGGGGGCACAGATGCTGTTGGTCGGGGATAAGGCAGGGAGCGAAGAGGAAGCCGCGGATCTTCTCCGGGAGAAGATCCAAAACGGCAGCGCGCTGCACAAGCTGGAGGAGTTCATCGAAGCCCAGGGGGGAGACGCCTCCTTTGTGGCGGATCCGGAGCGCTTCCCGAAGGCGAAGATCATCCGGAATGTCCTGTCTCCGGCAGATGGTTATGTGGAGCGGATCCGCTGCGACGAGGTGGGCATGAGCTGCCTGACACTGGGCGGCGGACGGGAAAACAAGGACTCCGTCATCGATCTGACGGTGGGGATGATCCTGAAAAAGAAAGTCGGGGATCCGGTGAAGAAGGGAGAGCCCATCGCCGAGATCCATGCTGCGGACGAGGCGGGATTTTCCGCTGCCGCAGACAGATTCTTACGGGCATACAGCTTTTCCGAGGTAAGGAGAGATCCGGGAGAGCTGATCAAAGCCAGAATTGAGGGCAGATAAGTCTATGAGTGAAACCACCGCCAGGATGGAAATGAGTGCGGATCAGCTGCAGGCGATCTTTGGCATGCAGGATGTGCACCTGAAAAAACTGGAAAAGGACCTGCATGTCGCCGTGGTAAACCGGGGAGATTCCATCGCCGTCACAGGGGAAGAGGCCAATGTGAACCGTGCCCTTCGCGTCCTGACGGATCTGGAGGGATTTGCGAAGCGGGGCAATGAGATCGACGCTCAGAACCTCGGCTATGCCATCGAGATGGAGGGAAAGTCCGAGACCCCGGTGCTGCAGGAGATCGACAAAGAGCTGATCTGTCATACCGTGTCCGGAAAGCCCATCAAGGCCAAGACCATGGGACAGAAAAAGTACGTGGATGCCATCCGGCAGAACATGGTCACCTTCGGCTCCGGTCCGGCAGGTACCGGCAAGACCTATCTGGCCATGGCCATGGCCATCACGGCTTTTAAGAGCGAGGAAGTGGGCAGGATCATCCTGACAAGACCCGCCATCGAAGCGGGAGAAAAACTGGGATTTCTGCCGGGGGATCTGCAGAGCAAGGTGGATCCCTATCTGCGCCCCCTGTATGATGCCCTCTATCAGATCATGGGAGCCGAGAACTTTCAGAAAAACATGGAAAAGGGTCTCATCGAGGTGGCACCTCTGGCCTATATGAGAGGACGGACCCTGGACAATGCCTTCATCATCCTGGATGAGGCGCAGAACACCACCCCTGCCCAGATGAAGATGTTCCTCACCCGTATCGGGTTCGGGTCAAAGGTGGTGGTCACCGGCGATGCTTCCCAGAAGGATCTCCCTTCCGGGACCAGATCCGGCCTGGATGTGGCGGAGCGGATCCTGTCCAGCGTGGAGGGCATCGCGTTTTGCAAACTCACCAGCCTGGATGTGGTAAGACACCCGCTGGTGCAGGAGATCGTAAAGCGCTACGAGGAATATGAAAAGCAGGAAAGCAGAAAAACAAAAGTCCATAGAACATGACCCGCAGCGGAGCCTCTGGTGGTATCTGCCGCCGGTTTTGGGGCTGTTTTTCCTGGCAGGTGGAAGCTATCTGGTGGGATCCTTTCGAAAGACGGAGGACATCTTCCTGCTGCAGGCGCTGGTGTTTATCTGTCTGGGAGGGGCGCTCTTCGGTCTGGGGATCAGAAGGTATTTCACGGCCCCTGCCGCCGAACTGCTAAAGAGCCTGAAACGCTTTTATCTGGTCTGGGTCCTGTCCATGCTCCTTTCGCTTTTGTCGGTATTTTTGCCGAATACGGCCTGGATCCTTGTGCCGGTCTTTGTCCTTTTGGGGCTCTACGGGACACCGCTGCTGGGGCTTTTCGGCGGAACGCTCCTTTTGATGACCACCACCCTTTTGGCGGGGGGGAGCGTGGGAATCTTTTTCCTGTATTATGTCAGCGGATGCTTTTCCGTGATGATTTTTTTGCCCCTTCGAAAGGATTTTCACATCGCCAGGCCCATGACCCTTTCGCTTCTGTGTCTTCTCATCTGTGAGATGAGCGGCGTCATCCTGACAGCCGGGACCCGGCTTCGCTTTGAGCAGTTCATCCTGCCCGGGCTCAATATGGTGCTGACGGCGATCTTTCTCTTTGTGGGGATCCGGTATTATGCCACCCGGGTACTGTATCCCAACCGGGATCTGTATCAGTATCTGAACGATACCGAGCATCCGAGGCTGGCGGAGCTTCGAAGAGCAAACAAAAAGGAATATCTCCAGAGTGTCCACACCGGGTATTTCTGTGAGCGCATCGCCACGACCCTGGAGATGGATGCGGAGATCTGCAAATGTGCCGGGTACTATCACAGGCTCTGTCCCGGGGACCGGGAAGAGCGGGAGGCGTTTTTCGGACAGCTGAAGATCCCGGAGCCGGTGCAGGAGGTCCTCCGGGAATACAAGGAGTATCTGGCCAGGGAAAAAGGAGCGAAGCTGCAGCGAAGAGAGACGGCCGTTCTTCTGTGTTCCCAGACCGTCATCACCGTCCTTCTGGCGGTGTTTGAAAAAGACCCGGAGGCGCAGCCCGACGTGGACCGTCTGGTGGATGCGGCCTTTGCACGGTTTGACAACGGAGGGGCCTTTTCGGACTGTGATATCACGGTCCGGGATCTGACGGTGATGAAGCGGATCTTCAAGGAGGAAAAGCTATACTATGACTTCTTACGTTGAGAATGAGATCAATGCGGATTTTCCCTTTGATGCGCAGCACCTCATCGAACTGGTGGCGGAAAGCGCGTTCCGGTCCGAACAGGCCCCTGTGGAGAAGGCCTTTGTGAATGTCCTCATCACGGACAGCGAAGGGATCCGGGAGTACAACAGACAGTACCGGGATATCGACCGGGAGACGGATGTGCTGTCCTTCCCGAATTTTACCTTTGAGACGCCGGGGGTCTTCGAAATCCCGGAGGGGTCGGAATCCGATTATCTGGATCCGGATACCGGGGAGATCTGGCTGGGAGACATCATTCTGTGCGCGGACCGGATCAGATCCCAGGCCCGGGAGTACGGGCACAGCGAAAAGAGAGAGATGGCATTTCTGGTGGCGCACAGTGCGCTTCATCTTTGCGGATATGATCACGAGACGCCGCAGGAGGCGGCGGTGATGGAGGAGAAGCAGGAGGCCATCCTGCAGAAACTGGGCATTACGAGAGACGGGGGACTTACGGGGTGAGTAAACATCATGTAAAACGCGTACAGATCCATCTGATGAGCGCACTGCTCCCTGCCGCCGCATTCTATCTGATGCGGAGCAGACTCGGGGAAGCGGGGCTCGGGTATTTCGCCATTTCCTATCTCGGGTATCTGTTCATGCTCCTTTTGTTTGACGGGGGTGTGGCGGACGAGACCGCCCGGATGCTCCGGAGCCGGATCAACCGGGGACATCGGACCAATGTGCGGATCGTCTGGACCGCCGTGCTGGGGATGCAAATCTTCAGCGGCATCTTAGCGGGGGTGCTCCTGGGGGCAGGAGGGTACTTCCTGTCCGTAAAATCCCTGCACATACCGCATGCTGCCTGGGTCTGGGCATTTTGGGCTCCGGCGCTGTTTCTTCGGATGGTCAACTCCGTGTACGCATCCTACGCCAAAGGAAGGTTTTCGGATACCCAGGTGAGCATTTCCCTTCTTTGCAGGGCGGTGTTTTTCCCGGTGCTTTCCTTCTTTTTCTTCTCCCAGATGGAGAACTACGGAAGAAAGGTCAGTGCGCTGCTCCTGGATGAGGATTTCTCCGCCATGTACGGATGCATCGGGATCTGTATCGGTGCTGCCGCCGCGGAAGCGCTGGTCTTTTTCTATCTGCTGGTGGTGCGGATCCTGGGGATCCGGTTTGAGGCATCCCCTTCCGAATCCGGCAGGGTGCGCAGGGACCGTTCCGGTGCAATATGCCTCTCGGTATGGGGCGGAAGAGGCCTGCAGATGCTCTCCGCGGTGCTTCTTTTGGGTTACGCATTCGGACTGTTCTTCCTGTGCGGCAAAACGGAGAACCTTTCCCTGGCACCCCTTTCCGGAGAGTTCTTTACCCTGTCGCTTCTGCCGTTTCTGCTGGTGACAGTATCCGGCGGGGCCATGACCCTGCCCTTTGCGGCCAGATGCAATGCCTCCTTTGCAAAGGAAGCCATGCGAAATGCCCGGGTCTCCTTTCAGGCAGGATTCCATCTGTCCGTACTCCTGGGAACCTTCGGTTTTTCCTCCGTCTTTGCCCTCAGCAGGATCTGGCTGATCTGGCTGGGAAAAGGGGGAGAGGGACCCGACTCCGGCGTGCTGATGGCGCTGGGGTTTGCGGTGCTGTTTACGGTGGTGGATCTGTTCTTTTACCGGCTGCTGATCATGCGGGATCTGAAGCTCTTTGTCTGCGGCGCGAATCTTCTGGCTGCGGTGGTGGGGATCTTCGTGTTTCGTGCCCTGCTTCCCGGGAAGGGAGCGCATACAGGCGCCGCGGTCTCCATGGCCGTGGTGGCGGGGATGCTGTGTCTCCTTTACGGGCTGCTGGCGGCCTGGAAGCTGAACATGAACTATGATCCGGTGTCCAGCATTCTGGTGCCCTTAGGATGCGGCGTGCTGCTGGGGCTGGTGGAGATGTTTCTGTCCAGAGCCATCGCACCCCATCTGGGATACGGGTTTACCATGGTGCTTTGCACGCTGATATTCGGTGTGCTTTATACCATCTCGCTGCTGCTTCTTCGAAACTTCAATGAATGGGAGATCCGGCATTATCCGGGCGGCAGGCTCCTGGAAGGGCTGGGACAGCTCCTTCGGGTCCTGTGACAGGGAGATTCATGGAGAAAAGGGAAAAGATCGCAGTGATCGGCGCAGGCGCATCGGGACTTGCGGCGGCTATGACCGCCGCGGAAAAAGGCGCCTGCGTTTCACTGTTTGAACGAAAAAAAGAGCCCGGCAGGAAGATCCTGATCACGGGGAACGGAAAGTGCAATATCGGGAACCGGCAGATCTCCCATGATACGGTCCCCGGGTGTTTTTATGCGGATCATCCGGAACGGCTCCTGGAGCTGACGGACCGGTTTCCGGTGGAAGCCCAGATCGGATTTCTGGAGTCTCTGGGGCTGTGGCTTACGGAGAGAGGGGACGGGATCTATCCCCGTTCCATGCAGGCCGGAGATGTGCTGAGCGCGCTCCTTCGCGGAGCCAAAAAAGCGGGAGTCAGCCTGTTATGCGGCAGTATGGTCCGGGAGATCGAAAAAGGACCGGATGGGTTCTATCTGTCCCTGTCCAAAGAGGAGGGGGGAGAGATCCGGCGGGAAGGCCCCTTTGACAAATGTATCGTCAGCGGAGGCGGAAGCGCAGCCCCGAAGACGGGATCCGACGGAAATGCGGGAAAGATGCTTCGAAAGCTGGGCATCCCCTTCCGGGATCCGCTGCCCGCTCTGTGCGCGCTGAAATCCCCGGAGGTACCGAAGCTCCTTTCCGGTGTCCGGGCCAGAGGAGAGATCACGCTTCTGGGAGAGAAGGGGGAGCTCCTGGCCGCATCCAAAGGGGAGCTGCAGTTTTCCGAGGGAGAGATCTCCGGGATCCCCGCATTTGATGTGAGTCATATGGCGGCACGGAGGATTTCCGAAAACAGGCCCGTAACCGCGGTGTTAAATCTTTTTGCCGATCATTCTCCGGAGGAAGTCCGGGAGGGGATCAAAGGGCGGATCTCCCGGATGCCGGATGCGCGGTTTCCGGTGGAGGGCCGGGAGGCACTGGAGGAGATCTTTGTCGGGTGCTTCTGGGACAGGCTGCTTTCCTTCCTGATCCGGGAGACGGGAGCAGAGAATCGTATCTATCCGGGCCGCCTGCAGGTTTCGGACGCGGCGCAGAGCCTGGCAGCCCGGGCAGGGGCGCTTCGGTTTCGCATCGCCGGGACTGCCGGATTTGACAGGGCCCAGGTATCCCAGGGAGGAGTACCTCTGACAGAGGTGTCGGAAAACCTGGAATCCCTGACAGTGCCGGGGCTTTACATTACCGGTGAGCTATTGGATGTGGACGGGATCTGCGGAGGATACAATCTGTATTTTGCACTTCTGACAGGAAGGCTGGTTTTGGGATGATCCGGATCGATGAACTGAAAATCAGGCCCGGGGAGCCGGATGCGCTTCTTCGGGAGAAGGCCTGCAGGCTTCTGGGGATCAAAGACCGGGAAGTGGAGTACTTTCGGATCCTTCGAAGGAGTATCGATGCCCGGAAAAAGCCGGAGCTTTATTTTGTATACAGCGTGCTGCTTCAGACCGGAAGGGAAGAAAGGCTCCGTGCCGGATTCGGCAGGGGGAAGCTTGCACATGTGAGCACATACCGGGAACAGGAATGGCACATGCCTAAGCCCGGCAGCAAGAGCCTGCCCCACCCGCCTGTCATCATCGGCTTCGGACCCGCCGGGATCTTCTGCGCCTATGAACTGGCCAGGGCGGGATATCGGCCCGTGGTGCTGGAGCGGGGGAAACGGGCGGATCTTCGAAAGGAGGATGTGGAACGGTTCTGGCAGGAGGGGGTCCTTTTGCCGGATTCCAATGTCTCCTTCGGGGAAGGAGGCGCCGGTGCCTTTTCCGACGGAAAGCTCCAGAGCAGCGTGAAGGATCCCACGGGCCGGGGACCGGAGGTGTTTCGGACCCTGGTGCGCTTCGGAGCAAAGGAGGAGATCCTCTATGATGCAAAGCCCCATCTGGGGACGGACCGTCTGCTGGAGATCATCCCCCGGATTCGGGAGGAGATCCTGCGCCTGGGAGGAGAAGTGCATTTTGAGACCCGGGTGACGGAGTTTCTCACGGAAGGGAACCGTATCAAAGGAGTGCGCACAGCGGACGCAAAGGTCTTTCCTGCCGAAGCGGTGGTGGCTGCCATCGGACACTCCGCCCGGGATACCATGGAGGAGCTGTACCGGGAGGGGCTTCGGATGGAAGCCAAGCCCTTTGCGGTGGGATTTCGGGTTCAGCATCTGCAGGAGATCATCGACAGAAGCCAGTACGGGTTCCCGGATCCCCATGCCGCAGACCCCCGGCTGGGAGCTGCATCCTATAAGCTGACGCAGACGGTGGAGGGCCGGGGCGTTTTTTCCTTCTGCATGTGTCCCGGAGGATACGTGGTCAATGCCTCCACGGAAGAAGGCGGGACGGTGGTAAACGGCATGAGCTACAGTGGCCGCAGCGGAAAAAATGCAAACAGCGCCGTCATCGTCAGTGTGGACCCCTCCGATTACCCTTCCCATGATCCTCTGGCGGGGATCGCATTCCAGAGGGAGCTGGAGCGCCGCGCCTATGAGGCGGGACACGGAAAGGTGCCGGTGCAGAGGCTGGAAGACTACCGGCTGGGGCGTGCGCCTGCGGAGGATCCCTTTGCGGACAGTCCGCTGCAGCCGCAGATCAAGGGGGCCTTTTGCTGGAGTGATCTGGGAAAGGTGCTTCCAGAAGAGCTTCGGGAACGGTTTTTGACAGGCATGGATGCCTTCGGAAAAAAGATCCCCGGTTTTGATGCGCCGGAGACGATCCTGGCGGGGATCGA
>JAFYFY010000223.1 GCA_017543485.1 Lachnospiraceae bacterium
CTGGAAAAGATGCGGGAGCGGAAAGCGCAGCAGGGGCAGGCACCCGCCGGGGAGCGGGGATCAAAGAAGCAGGGCGGCCTGACCCGGATCCTGGATGCTTTCAGTGAGGCGCAGGATCCGGCCGCCGAGGCGGATCGCTTCTATGCGGATCTGGATGCGCAGTACCGGGCAGCGCTCCCGGAATGCACCGGAAGTGAGGACCTGCGGCTCCTTCGGGCGTCCCACAGACAGCTCCGTCTGGCATCCAGGCTGGCGGCGCCCCACGGAGAGAACGGCCGCAGAGATTATTTCCTCCCCGTGGAGCTGGGGGGAGAGGAGACCCTGATCCATCTGACGCTGGAGACGGGAGCCGGAGCCGGTCAGAGCCTTCGCGTCGCGGCATCGCTTCCGGAGGGAGACCGGATGGAAGCCGCATTTACCGTGGAAGAGGGGGAGATCCGCGGAATTTTATCCGGAACTTCGCAGACGGCGGTTCATAAACTGACGGAGGCTGCCGATATATTCACTGAAGCCCTTCGGGAAGAAGGCGCCTTGCGGCCCGGCAGCATCTCGGTGATGCCGGCGTCCCACGCGCAGAACCGGACGGTTTCGGATCTGCCCAGATCAGAAGCAAAAGACGGCACGGATGCCGGGATGAAATCATCAGAGGGAACTGATGACAGACAGCTGTTTCGGACAGCGAAGATCCTGCTGAACGCGGTGAACAGAGCGTTCGCGCAGTAAGGATGCAAACAGGAGGTTCCCATGAGGATCAATTATAATGTGTCGGCCATGCTGGCCAACAATTCCCTGGCAAACAACGACGATCTGCTTTCCGCGTCTTTGGAGCGTCTCTCCTCCGGATTCAAGATCAACAATGCAAAGGACAACCCCGCCGGCCTCGCCATGGCCAAGCGCATGAACGCGCAGATCGAAGGCATCGGCGTGGCGACTCAGAATGCCAATGACGGCATCTCCGTCATCGAGACCGCGGACGGTGCTCTGCAGGAGGTCTCCGACATCCTGCATCGTATGGAAGAGCTGGCGGTGCAGGCGGCCAACGGCACCATGACCGATGACGACCGGGCGGTGATCCAGAAGGAAGTGGATCAGCTGAAGGATGAGATCAAAAAGGTGGGCTCCTCCACGGAGTTTAACTCTCAGCCGCTCTTAAACGGCTTCTACGACCTGAAGGCCTATACCAGCGATGAAAATGTGAAGGTGAGCACCTATTCCAAGACCATTCCGGCGGATGTCTACGAGGCAACCCTGACCTGGGATCTGGGGGATCCCACCGCGGACCCCAAGGTGCTGCCCAGTGGAAGCTTTACCCCCACCTCCGCCAATTTCCCCAGCAGCGATGCCAACGATTACAAGCTGGAGATCGTGGACAACATCGTCACTGTCTCCGGCCCGGAAGGGTTCGAGATGAAGTTTGACGTCCCGGAGACCCCCCAGACCGGGAGCAGCGCCATGGAGATCAATTGCACCGGCGTGGGCCCCATGCGGCTGCAGGTGGGCTCCAATGAAGGACAGATCCTGGAGCTGCAGATCCCGGCCATCTCTCTGGAGAATCTGGGGTTAAAGGGTCTGGACCTCACCACCCAGGAAAATGCAAACGACGCCATCCAGCGGATCAAGGGAGGCCTGAGCTTCCTGAACACCGTGAGAGGTCAGCTGGGAGCATATCAGAACCGGCTGGAAAATACCAGCGGAAGATTAAATGTCACCAGTGAGAACATGACCGCGGCTTACTCCCGGATCATGGATGTGGATATGGCGGAGGAGATGACCAAGTATTCCACCTACACCGTGATGACCCAGGCCGGGACCAGCGTGCTGGCCCAGGCAAACGACAGACCTTCCCAGGTGCTGCAGCTGCTGCAGTAAACGACAGATGTGATCTACACCCCTTAAGCAAACAGGAGAATCCCATGGTCAGCGAAAAGAAACAGGAATTTACGAGACGGATCTGCTGCGCAAACCCCACTCAGATGATCGTCATCCTCTATGACATGACCCTCTGCTATCTGGAGGACGCGGAGGAAGCGCTGAAAGAGTCGCATCCGGAAGCCTTCGGCACCGCCATCGGCCGGGCCAGAGGATGCCTGCGGGAGCTGACGGACTCCCTGCACTTAGAGTACGATCCCGCCCCTGCCATGCTGCAGCTCTACCGGTACTGCATCCGCAGGCTGGGAGCCAGTGAAGCCAGAGGGGATGCGGTCTACTTCGGAGAGATCCGAAATATCCTGGAACCCCTTCGGGATGCCTATGCGCAGCTGGCACAGGACCTGCCGGCGGCCCCAGTGATGGAGAATACCCAGTCGGTGTATGTGGGTCTCACCTACGGAAAAAGGGACCTGAAGGAAGATCTCATCGGTGCACCCAACCGCGGATTCCGGGTCTGAAAACAACAAAAAAAACATCCTCTTGTGCAATATTACCATGGTCGAAACCCCAGGAAAAACCTGGGGTTTTGGCATTTTTTGTGCAACTTTTTCCGGATGGTTTTGTGCGGAATCCCGAAATTTGTTTTTTTGCGAAAAAGGCCTTGCGCTGTTTTTTTCGGCGGCATATAATCGGCTTGCTATCAGGCATTCAAGTTCTTTCTGACAAGGGCGGATCAGCCCCGTAACTCAGAGATCGGATATTCAAGGAACCCTTTGAAAGGGGATTCTTTTCTATACCTTTTTTCCCGAAATGGAGGACCGAGATGATCTTTTGCATAGGACTGGCGGCAGTCTGTCTGTTCGACTACACCCAAAAACGGATCCCGAATCTGCTCTTGCTTCTTCTGTTTGCGGCAGCGCTCCTGGAGGCCGCGGAAAGCGGCGGAGGATTTGGCGTGCTGGGAAGCATGCTCAGGGCGGGGATCACGGCAGTTTTCTTTTTTCCTTTTTTCCGGATCGGCGGGATCGGTGCGGGAGATGTCAAACTCCTGGCTGTCTGCGCAGGGTATCTGCCCGCAGGGAGCGTGCCGGGCTTTTGCTTCTGGACCATGGCCATTGCGGCGGGGATTGGTTTTTTGCGGTTGCTGCGGGAGGGAACCGTGCGGCAGCGATTCCGAAAGCTGCGGATGTATGTGCGGGGGTGCATGCTCACCGGGAAGGTGCAGCCCTATCACCTGGAGGATCCGGAGATCCCCGGGGCGCGGATCATCCTGAGCGGTCCCGTATTGGGGAGCATTCTGCTTTATATGGGAGGTGTGTACAGATGAGCGCTGGGGAAGCGGGAAATGTAAAGGTTCTGTATCTATGCGATCCGGAGGAGGACTATCTCGAAGCCCTCACGGAGTATTTAAGACGCCGGGAGGAGATCCCCTGGACCATCAAAAGCTTTGTCAGCACGGAGGATCTGATGGACAGCGAGGCAGAGCTGGAGGACGGGTATCTTCTGATGGAGGAAGGCGCCTTCCGGGAGCTGGAGACCCGGCCGGTCTGCGCCCGGATCGCCCTGCTGTCGGACCGGAGCGTGCCGGCAGCGGAGCCGGCGCAGATCGATAAATACCGGTCGGCGGAGGATGTGGTCCGGGATCTTCTGGAGGTCTTCGATCAGGGACCGGTTCTGGTGAGCAGCGGTCCCTTTCTGAAAACCAGGAAGCGGGTCCGGATCATCGGGATCTATTCTCCGGTGCACAGGTGCCTGAAGACCACCTTTGCCCTGACCATGGGGCAGATTCTGGCGGAGCGGGCGCGGACGCTGTATCTGAACTTTGAAAGCTATGTGGGGATCCAGGAGCTGGTCGTGGGGATCCATGACAAGGATCTGGCGGATATGCTCTACTTCCTGACGGCGGATGCGGCATACTTCCGGGCGCGGTTCGGCGCCATGGTCCGCAGGATCGGGGCGCTGGAGTACATTCCGCCCATGCGGGCCTCCCAGAATCTGCTGCAGATCAGCAGGGAAGAGTGGCTGGAGTTTCTGGGGAAGCTTTCGGAGCTGGAGATGTATGACTATATCCTGCTGGATCTGTCGGAGAGCATGCAGGGGCTCTTTGACATCCTGCGAAGGTGCAGCAGAGTCTATACGCTGTTTCGGGAGGACAGGATCTCCAAAGCCAAGCTCCTGCAATATGAACAGCTCCTGGAACTCTACGCTTATGCGGATGTGCTGGGAAAGACGGAGAAGCTGAAAACTCCGGTGATCTCCAAGCTGTCCCTGGAGGCGGAGCAGTATACCAGAGGGGAGTTTGCCGGCTTTGTCAGGAGGCAGGTTCAGGACCTGGAAAAGGAGGAGGAACAGGAGTGACGGCGACGGAACTCGGAAACTTAAGACGCAGGCTCCGGGAACAGATCCAGTCCGGACTGGATCTGTCCCGGGACTATACGGATGCGGAGGTGGCAGAGCGGATCGACGAGGTGCTTTTGCAGGAAGAGGAGCTTCGGCTGCTGGGGGTCGGCGAAAGGCGGGAGCTTCGCAAGGAGATCTTTGACTCCCTGCGGCGGCTGGATATCCTGCAGAGCTTTGTGGAGGACAGGGGAGTGACGGAGATCATGGTCAACGGAAAGGACCGGATCTTTGTGGAAAAGGATGGCAGGCTCCGGGAGCTGGAGAAGGGATTTGACAGTGAGGAAAAGCTCCGGGATGTGATCCAGCAGATCGTGGCGGGGTGCAACCGGGTGGTGAATGAGGCCTCCCCCATTGTGGATGCCAGGCTCCCGGACGGCTCCCGGGTCAATATCGTCCTGGCGCCGGTGGCCCTCAACGGCCCCATCGTCACCATCCGCCGCTTTCCGGAAAAACCCATCACCATGGAGCGGCTGGTGGCCTTCGGGTCCCTTCCGGAATCCGTTGCGGCTCTTTTGCGCCTCCTGGTAAAGGCCCGTTACAACATCTTTATCAGCGGCGGCACTGGCAGCGGCAAGACCACCTTCCTCAACGCCATGTCCGGTTTCATTGAAAGCGACGAGCGTGTCATAACGATCGAAGACAGTGCCGAGCTGCAGCTCCAGGGGATCCGGAACCTGGTGCGGATGGAGACGAGAAATGCCGGGACCGACGGAAGCGGCGAGATCACCATGCGGGATCTGATCCGCTCCTCCCTGCGGATGCGCCCGGACCGGATCATCGTGGGAGAGGTCCGGGGAGCGGAGGCACTGGATATGCTGCAGTGTCTGAACACGGGACATGACGGCAGCATGTCCACAGGGCATGCCAACAGCGCCGGGGATATGCTCTCGCGGCTGGAAAATATGGTGCTGATGGGGAGCGGGGAGCTTCCGCTGGCGGCGATCCGGCAGCAGATCGCTTCCGGGCTGGACCTGATCGTGCACCTGGGCCGTCTGCGGGACAGGTCCAGAAGAGTACTGGAGATCACGGAGGTGACGGGATATGAAGACGGAGAGATCCGAACCCAGACGCTTTTCCGGTTTGCGGAGACCGGAACCCGGGACGGACGGGTGGAAGGTGTGCTTCAAAGGGAGGGGTCCCTGCAGGCCAGAGAAAAACTCCGCCTTGCGGGATTACCGGAAGATCTTCTGGACGCATGAGCGCTTTGGAACCCTTTTTTTGCAGGCAGTCCTGGTGACGGTGCTTCTGGCCTGGTTTTTCTACCGGAGCATATGGGCGCTGCTTCCGCTATCGGCGGCGGGAGCTTTGTATTTCCGAAAAGGGGCGCGGGAGCTGATCCGCAAGGACCGGGAGGATCTGGAGCGGCAGTTTCGGGAGTGCATCGAATCCGTGAAGGCGGCGCTGAAGGCAGGGTATTCCGCGGAGAATGCCTTTCTGGAGAGCGAGAAGGATCTGGAGCTTTTGTTCGGCCGGGATTCCATGATCTACCGGGAGATGGAGCTGATCCGCAGAGGGCTGGTGGTGAACCGGACTCTGGAGGAGCTGCTGGCGGGGTTTGCGATCCGAAGCGGCAGCGATGCCATCGGACAGTTTGCGGAGGTCTTTGTCATCGCAAAAAGAAGTGGCGGGAATCTGCCGGAGGTCATCCGGGACGCCAGCGAGCTCATCGGGGAGCAGATGGAAGCAAAAGCAGAGCTGCGGACCCTTCTGTCCGGCCGCAGGATGGAGCAGAACATCATGAAGCTGATGCCCTTCGGAATCCTGCTCTATATCGGCCTTACCAGCCCGGGGTATTTTGACAGTCTGTACGGGAATCCGAAGGGAGTGCTTCTGATGACAGGACTTTTGGGGGTATATCTGGCGGCTTTCTTTTTGGGTGAGCGCATTTTAGGGAAGCTGGAGGAGGAATGCGCATGAAGGGGCTTTTGTTTGGAACCCTGCCCGCTCTTTTGGGCATCCTGTTGCTTCTTTCCCGGGGGGGGGAGGAAAATGTGCGCTCCGGGATCCCCGGGGCATTTGATCGGGGGGCGGCCTTTTTGCTGCGGCACCTGTCCCGGATCCGCCCGGCACAGGCCGGCGGACCCGGAGAGAAGCGGATCGAAGGGATCCTGGAAAAGCTCTATCCCGGGAAGGATCCGGATCTGGAGGCGGACCGGTACCGGCGGGAAAAGCTGTCCAGAACGCTGCTGATCCTGGGAGCGGGGTCCATGCTGGCGCTTCTTGTGGCCGTCTCGGCCAGGGAGGTCTCCCTGGACCCGGCGATGATCCAGCGGCCGGATCCCGGTGAGCGGTCGCAGGAGACGATGCTCAGTGCCCTTTTGCCCGGAGGCGGACGGGAGGACCTCACTCTCTTAGTGGGGGAGCGCATCTGGAGCCGGCAGGAGGCACAGGAAGCGCTGCCCGGCTTTAAGAAGGCGCTGGGGGAAGTGCTGCTGAAGGAAAACCCCGGTGCCGATGCGGTGAGGGGACCGTTAGACCCGGCGGAGGAAGTGGAGGGGTATCCCTTCTCAGTGGAATGGATGCCGGACCCTTCGGGCCTTGTGAATATCTACGACGGAAGCGTGGAAGAGCCGGACATGCGGACCGCCACGGTACTCACCGCAAAGATCCGCTATCAGGAGGAGGAATGGGAGGCGGCTTATCCGCTGACGATCCTCCCTCCGGAGCTGACAGCGGAGGAGGAGCTCCGCAGGGAGATCCTCCGGCTGACGCAGGCGGCGGAGGAAGAGACCAGGGAGGAGGACTATCTGGAGCTTCCTCCCAGAGCGGGAGAGGGAGAGATCCGCTGGATGCGGCGAAGCGAAGACCACAGCGGCCTGCTCTTTTGTATCACGCTCCTGGCGGCGGTCCTGATCCACACCTTTGCCGACCGGGATCTGGAGAAGAAACTGGAGGAGAGGCGGATGCAGATGAAGGAGGATTATCCTTCCGTGGTCCGGAAGCTCTCCCTCTATGTGGGGGCGGGGATGACGCTTCGAAGCGCCTTTGAAAAGATCGCATCCGAGGGAGAGGAAGGCCGCGCCATCTACGAGGAGATGCAGCTGGCCTGCCGCGGGATGCGCACCGGGATGGCGGAAGGGGAAGCCTATGAGCGATTCGGAAAGCGCTGCGGATCCCAGGAACTGATCCGATTTTCGACACTTTTGTCACAAAACCTGCGAAAGGGCAGCTCGGATCTGCTGCCAAGACTCCGGGAAGAGACGGCTTCCGCGGGGCATGAAAAGCTCCTTCGCGCCAGAAGATCCGCGGAGGAAGCCGTCACAAAGCTGCTCGTTCCGATGGTCCTGATGCTGCTGGTGGTCATGGGGATGATCATGATCCCGGCTTTTTCGGGAGTCATGGGATGAACGGATAAAACGGGATACAGAAAGGAGAAAGCTTATGGAACTGAAGACATGGAAGGACCTGCTGCGGCAGGAGGACGGAATGGGGACGGTGGAGATCATCCTCATCATCGTGGTTCTGGTGGGGTTGGTGATCATCTTTAAGACCCAGATCACGGGTATCGTCAACGATCTGTTCGACAGGATCAGCTCACAGACCAAAAAGGTATAAGAGCATGAGGCGCGCATCACAGGCATATCTGACCGTTTATCTGACACTGACCACGGCGGTGCTCCTGTCCCTTTGTCTGGCACTCATCGAGCATGCCAGGTATGCGGTGATCCGGCTAAAGACCGAGATCGTGATGGGGACCGCCACGGAAAGCGTGCTTGCGGAGTATCACCGGGAGCTGTTTCGCCAATACAATCTGTTTGCGGTGGACAGCTCCTATGGGAGCGCCGCCTCCGGGAGTGCCCGCACAGCCCTGCATCTGAAAGGTTATCTGGATCGGAATCTGGAGACGGGGAATGTATGGATGGCACAGGTCCTTTACCGGGATCTCACCGGCATGAGCGTCCGTGAGGTCCGGATCCCGGAGGTATGCCTTCTGACGGATGCGGGAGGCGCGGTATTCCGGCACCGGGCTGCCCAGGCCGTCTTTGACGATCTGGGCCTGGCCGCGGCAAGGCAGGCCCTGGAGTGGGCGGACACGGTTCAGAGCAGCGAGCTGGAAGGGCTGGACGTGGCGGAACTGATGGATCGTGCGGAGCAGCAGCTGAAGAACCGAAAATCCCTGGCGGACGAAGCCAGAAGGCGGGCGACCGATGCGGAGAATGCCAAGCGCCGGGAGGAGTGGCAGAGGGAAAGCGACAGCCTTAGGGACCGGGCACAGGAAGACCGTTCCGCCGCAGAGGAAGAGCCGGAGAACGCTACGGACGATCCGCCGCCGGAGGAGATCCTCTATCTGGAAGAGGAATACACCAGTCCTGTGGCCACCATCCGGGAGACTGCGGGGACCGGGATCCTCGGGGTCTTGCTGGAAGATCCGGAAAACCTTTCCAAACGGGAGCTGCATCCGAATGTCCTCATCGAGGGCAGGACTCTGGACGGGCAGCTCAGTCATGGGAACCTGACCCCGGATCTGTCCGGGGAATGGGGGGATCTGATGGAAAACGCACTGTTTCGGGAGTATCTGATCCGGTATTTCGGATATTACGGGAGTACCTCGGACCGGGATGCCCTCTGGTACCAGGTTGAATACCTCATCGCGGGGAAAACGGTGGATACCGGGAATCTGAGCAGTGTGGCGATGCGGCTTCTGACGCTTCGCTCCGCGGCTGACTATCTGGCCCTTTTGCAGGACGAGGAGAAAAAAGTCGAGGCGAAAGCCCTGGGAATGGCGCTGGCACTGGCGGTTCTGTGTCCGGAGCTGGAGGAGGCCTTTTCCCAGATGATCCTCCTGGGCTGGGCGCTGATGGAGGGCCGCTATGACGTAAAGAACCTTCTGTCCGGCGGCCGGATCCCGCTTTTCAAAACGCCGGAGCAGTGGCACTGCAGTCTCACGGGGGCGCTCTCCGGAAATCTTTGGGAGCCCGGGGAGACGCCGCAGGAGGGGCTTTGCTACCGGGATTATCTGCGGGTGCTCCTGCTCCTTACCGGGACCGATGCGCTCACCATGCGGGCCATGAATCTCATGGAAGCCAACATCCGCATGACAAAGGGCAATTCGCTCTTTCGTCTGGATGCCTGCATCGACTGTTTCTACGGGGAAGCGGTGCTGGAAAGCTCCTTCGGATACGAGACCATCATCCGAAGGGCTGTGTCCTACGGGTAAGGAGAAAGCAGCAAAGACAGGGAAAACAGGATATGACCGAAGGAAAAAGTGCAGGGATGTCTCCTTTATGGAAGCTGATCGCTCACAGAAAACAATCTGAACAATCAAGTCCTTCTCCGGAACATCCAAATGCCAAAGACCCGGTTCCTCTCCGGGAATCTGAACAAGACGGGGAGACTCTACCTGGAGGTACCCCCGGGGCTGAAGTAGAGGAGACATCCCTGCACTTTTTCCGCGGGAGCATGACGGTGGAAGCCGCGCTGGTCCTGCCGCTCTTTTTGTTTTTCTTTCTGAATCTGGGAAGCGTGATCGAGCTTTTGCGCCTTCATGCGAACCTGGAGACCGCGCTTCAGTCTGCCGGACGGAATGTGGCGCTCTACGGAGCCATGGCGACGGATCCCTTTCTGGAGATGGGAAGGACCGGACACGCATCCCCCGGGGGGATCACACCGGAGGAAGAGGAGGAGAGCGCCGGGGAGGCACCTTTGCTTGGAGAGATCGGGGACCTGGCAGTGACCGGACTGTATGTGAGACAGAGCCTGATCTCGGAGCTGGGAGCGGACTATCTGGATACGGCCCCCATCCTGGGCGGTGCGGGGGGCCTGTCCTTTTTGGAGAGCGAAGTCGTGGGATCCGGGGATCTGGTGGATCTGGTGGTCACCTGGCAGACAAAAGCCCCCTTCCCGGGTCCCTTCTTTTCCTTCCGGATGAGCAGCCGCTACTATGCACATCTCTGGAACGGGTATGAGGTGAAGGGGGAGCAGACGGATCTTCAGCAGGAAAGGATCGTCTATATCACGGCAGACAGCGAAGTCTACCACGTGACCACCGCCTGTACGCATCTGAAGCTCACGGTCCGGGTCATTGGGGCCGGGGAATTGGAGAGTGCCCGCAATGCGGAAGGGGCCAGGTACTACCCCTGCGAATTTTGTACCGGCGGGGAAATGCCGGAGGATGTCTATGTGGCCAGGGAGGGGAGGCGGTTTCATTACAGCGGAACCTGTAAGGGACTCACGAGAAGCTATACCCCGGTGCCGCTGTCCGAGGTGGAGGATTCCCACAGACCCTGCAGCAGGTGCGGAAAATAGGCATTATCAGAAAATACTGTAAGGAGAAGCGGAAATGGAGAACTGGTACAGGTGGGTCCTGGGGGGGCTCCTGACGATCATGTCGTTTTTTGATATTCGGACAAAAAGAGTCCCGGCAGCAGGTTTGGGAGCTGCGGGGGCTGCGGCATTTGCCGCGGTCCTGCAAAAATGTGCGGCGGCGGGAAATGCCGCATCCGGGAGCCCGGTTTCGGAGGCGCTGTCGCTCCTTGCCGGGGCTTTGCCCGGGGGGATCCTGCTGCTGCTGGCCCTGGGGACGAAAAAGGCAGGGACTGCGGACGGCCTGGCCCTTGGCATCACCGGGGCCTGCGAGGGTTTTCCGTTTGCCCTGACCGCCTTTGCCGTCTCGCTCTTTGTCATGGCACTTTTTGCCGGCCTGCTTCTGGCAGCCCGGAGGGTGCGCCGGGATACCCGGATCCCGTTCTATCCCTTTCTCACGCTGGGATATTTGGCCGCGATCCGGATGGCAGGAGGCGGGGGATGAAGCGGATCGGATGCGGAAGAGACCCGGAGGGGTACCTGACGGTGGAGGCTGCCCTGGTGCTGCCTATCGTTCTGTCCGTGATCATCCTGGTGATCTGTCTTTGGTTTTTTCAGACGGACAGACTGCTTCTGGAAACGGATGTTGCCCGGGCCTGCATCCGAAGCGCCGGAGAGAGGGGACTGTCAAAGGAAGACAGAGTACTTCTGGCCGGGGCCATGGCGGAGGGGGAAGGACAGGGGCGGTATCTGGCCTGGAGCGGGAACCGGGTGAGGGCCGTCATGGAAAACGGGAAGCTCACGGTCACGGGGGAGGGGAGCTTTGGATTCCCAATCCCGGGGTTTGGGCTGCCGGGTGGGAACGGGACGCTGCACGCGTCGGTCTCCCGGACCAGATCGGTGCGGTCGGAGGTCCTGATCCTTCGCATGGGGCGGAGAGTGACGGGGGCGGCTGCGGCCGGGCTGAACAGTCAGGATCCATAAGAAACGGAAAGCAAGATCAGAAGATCGAAAACAGGAGGGATGAAACGTGGAAGAGCTGAAGCTGGAATACAAGAAAAGTCTGCAAAGCAGCTATGTCAGGCTGCAGCTGGAGGGGGTGCCGGACGAAAAACGCTATCAATACTGTATCCTGAAGCGCGGAGGGATCACGGGACTCCTCCCCTGCACCATCCGCTACATCAACTCGGATTCCTTTCTGTATTTCGATATCACTTCCATGCAGTCCGTGGCGTCCCTTTATCAAAAAAAGACCCTGGACAGGGAATGGGTGAGGGACTTTATCTGGAATGTCCGCAGGATCCGAAAGGAGATGGAGCGTTTTTTGCTGGATGAGGGGAATGTGATCTGGCACCCGGAGCATATCTACCAGGACCTTGGGGAGCGGGTCTTTTCCTTCCTGTATATCCCCTATTACGGGAAGGACAACGGTTTTTCCGAAGTGCTGGAATATCTCTCCGAGCATATCGATTACCGCGACGAAAAGCTGGTGGAGTGTGTTTACGGGATGTATGAGCAGTACCGGCAAAACGGAGAGATCTACCTGCAGCATCAGATCTATGAAGATGCCCGGGTCCTGGAGGAACCCCTGCAGGAGGCCCGGGAGCGTCTCACGGAAGGGGGCGTAAAGGGCCATGCGGGGGAATCGGCCGGAGAGGAAGCGGACGTAGACCGGGCAGCAGGCGCGGCGGAGGAAGCACCGGAGCGGCGAAGCGGGATGGAAAATGCGGTGCGTAAGGGAGCCGAAAAGCCGCAGGCCCGCCCTGCCCGGAAGGGGCTGTTTTCGTTTTTGGAAGGGGCACGGAAGAAAAAGACCGATGCCCGGGCGGCGTACCGGGAGTTAAACCGCCTGGCCATGGAGGGGTTTGCGGTGGCACAGGATGTGGCCTACAACCCGGGGCCGGAACCGCTGCGGGAGGAGGAAGATCCGGGTCCGGAGCTGGAGCCGGTCACATCGCCCGAGGAGGACCCGGGGGAGACGCCGGAAGGGGAGTCCCGGACGGTCTATCTGGAGGATGTCTCGGAAAAAAACGAACGGACTTACCGTCTGTACCGGGAGAACGGCATGGTCCTGTGCGCCCTGGGGGAGGAAGCTGTCGTCATCGGCAAGAGCATGAATGACGCAGATGTCATTTTAGAGGATATCTCCGTGAGCCGCATGCACGCCAGGGTTTTCCCGGAAGGGGAGCACTTTTATGTGGAGGACCTCAACTCCACCAACGGCACCTTTAAGAACGGACTGCGGCTTCAGCCCTATGAAAAAAGGCAGCTGACGCCGGAGGATGAGCTGCGCCTCGGGGGCGTCCCGCTGGTGTTTCGCTGATCCTGGGGCCCGTGACGATGGCCGGATTCCCACAGCCCTTTCCGCCTGACTCCGCACATTGAAAAAATCCCGCTTCTTTGGTATGATGCAGGGCAGGGAGATGAAAACCATGGTGATACATGTCTACTACGGCGGCAGGGGGCTGGTGGACGATCCGACCCTCACGGTTCTGGAGAAGATGCAGGCAGTGTTTGAGGAACTGCGTGTAGATTTCAAGAAGTTCAATCTCTATGAATACAAAAATACGATCCCGACCCTCCCTCAGACCCTGAAGGAGGCGGACGGCGTCATTCTGGCATCCACGGTGGAGTGGTACGGGATGGGGGGATACCTTTTGCAGTTTCTGGATGCCTGCTGGCAGTTCGGGGACAAGGAAAAGATCGCCGGGATCTATATGATGCCCATTGTCATGTCCCGCACCAACGGAGAGCGGGAGGTGATGGCCGAGCTCAACACCGCCTGGGAATGCCTTGGCGGTAAATTGCATGCCGGTCTTTGTGCCTACGTGGAAAACACCATCGAGCTGGAGATGAACACCAAGTACATCGCAGCCATCGAAAAGATCGCGGAGAATTTCTACCGCGGCGTGAATCAGAAGGAGGTCACCTTCCCCTCCAGCAACCAGCTGGTGAAGACGAAGCTGGTGAATCCCTCCTCCATCCCCCTCTCCCCCCAGGAGAGCGAGCAGCTTTCGGAATTTGTCTCCGACGAGGAGTACGTCCAGAAGCAGAAGGAGGATCTGCAGGAGCTGGCCAGCATGTTCAAGGGAAAGCTCCGCAGCGAGGATGCCGCCAGTGAAGAAGAGTATCTGGCGCCCCTTCGGAAGGCATTCCACCCCCAGGCCCATGTGGCGGGCTCCTTTGCACTGAAGATCGAAGGAAAAAAGCAGGACCTGGTGATCAGGATCGCGGGGACCACCCTCTCCGTGGGATACGGAAAGCTGGAAAAGCCGGACATCGAGATGGAGCTGGACCGGTCGGTGATGGACAAGATCATCAGCGGCCGCATGACCTTCCAGAGGGCCTTTATGTCCGGGGAGATGAAAAAGATGCGGGGAGACTTCCGGATCATGAGCGGTCTGGATCAGGTCTTCGTGTTCGAGGAAAAGTAACGCGGATCAGATATCCTGGAGGAAGAGATGAAAAAAGATGATTGCATTTTCTGTAAACTGGCAAACGGGGAGATCCCTACCAATGCCATCTACGAGGATGACCGGTTCAAGGTGATCCTGGACATGGGTCCCGCCACCAGAGGACATGCGCTGATCCTGCCCAAGGACCATGCCGCAAACCTCTTCGACCTGCCGGATGAGACCGCTGCCGCGGCCTTCTGTCTGGCGAAGAAGCTGGGGTCGAAAATGGTGGAGGCTCTGCAGGCGGAGGGGATGAATGTGGTGCAGAACAACGGCGAGGCAGCAGGCCAGACGGTTCCCCATTTCCACCTGCATCTGATCCCCCGGTTTGAGGGAGACGGGCAGACCATCGGATGGAACCCCGGGAAGCCCTCCGGGGAGGAGCTGGCGGCACTGGCGCAGGAGCTGCGGGGTGCGGTGCAATGAGGACTGTCAGCACGGACCTGATCCGGGATGCGGTGGCGGAGCTCTGTATCGAAGCAAACCATTTTCTCTCGGAGGATATGCGGGAGGCGCTGCAGGCAGCCGAAGAGTCGGAGGTCAGCCCTCTGGGGAAGCGCGTACTGGGCCAGCTTCAGGAAAATCTCCGGATCGCGGGAGAAGAGATGATCCCCATCTGTCAGGATACGGGGATGGCGGTGGTCTTCGCCGAGATCGGCCAGGACGTACATCTGGAGGGGGAGCTTCTGGAGACGGCGGTGAACGAAGGCGTCCGCAAAGGATATACGGAAGGATTCTTACGAAAATCCGTTGTGGGGGATCCCCTGGAGCGGACAAATACCGGTGACAATACGCCCTGCGTGCTCCATACACGGATCGTGCCGGGGGATCATGTGCGGCTCACGGTGGCGCCGAAGGGATTCGGAAGCGAGAACATGAGCCGGATTTTTATGCTCAAACCCGCGGACGGGGAAGAGGGTGTCAAAGAAGCCGTTCTGCAGGCCGTGCGGGATGCGGGCCCCAATGCCTGCCCTCCCATGGTGGTGGGGGTCGGCATCGGCGGGACCTTTGAGAAATGCGCACTTCTGGCAAAGCAGGCTCTTTTGCGACCTGCGGATTCCCATGCGGAGGATCCCAGATACCGGGCCATGGAGGAAGAGCTTCTTCGCCGGATCAATCAGAGCGGCATCGGCCCAGGAGGCCTGGGGGGAAGAGTGACGGCCATGACGGTGCATATCCTGACCTATCCCACCCATATCGCCGGTCTGCCCGTCGCGGTGAATATCTGCTGTCACGTACACAGACACGCTTCAAAGGAGCAGTAAGGAGATGGAACGAAAGATCCGGGTACCGCTCTCGGCAGAGGATGCCAGATCCCTGCGGGCGGGGGACTATGTATATCTGACCGGTACGGTCTATACCGCGCGGGATGCCGCACATAAGCGGATGGCGGAGGCGCTTTCCCGCGGGGAGGAGCTTCCCGTGGATCCCGACGGGAATGTCATCTATTATATGGGGCCCTCTCCCGCCAGAGAGGGACGCGCCATCGGGTCGGCAGGACCCACCACGGCCAGCAGGATGGATCGGTATGCACCGCAGCTCCTGGACCTGGGGCTTCGGGGGATGATCGGCAAGGGAAAACGTTCCCAGGCCGTGAAGGATGCCATCGTGCGAAACGGAGCCGTTTATTTTGCAGCGGTGGGGGGAGCCGGAGCGCTCCTGAGCCACTGCATCCGAAGCTCCGAGGTGGTGGCTTATGAGGATCTGGGAACGGAAGCCATCCGCAGGCTGGAGATTGAGGATTTTCCCGTCATTGTGGTGGCAGACTGCGAGGGAAATGATCTGTATCTGAGCGCACCCGCAAAGTACAACGAGGAGAAATAAGACTATGAAACGAGGAAGCGGCAAAAGACCCGGGAAGATCGTGGGAGGTGTGATCTTTGCACTGATCCTTCTTTTCCTGATCAGTGAATCCTTCTATACCATCCGGGAAGAAGAGCAGGCTGTGGTCTGCACCTTCGGATCTCCGAAGGCGGTGACTACATCGGGACTGCATTTCAAGATCCCCATCGTCCAGACCGCCAGGAAGGTCAACACCACGATCCAGGGATTCAGCATCGGGTTCAGTTCCACGGGAAACGGCGACGAAGCCATGATGATCACTTCGGATTATAATTTCCTGCATGTGGACTTCTACGCGGAATACCGGGTGACGGATCCGGTGAAGGCGCTGTATGCCTCCCAGAATCCGGAGGAGATCCTGAAGAACATTGCCCAGAACTGCATCCGTACCACCATCGGATCCTACTCCGTGGATTCCGTGCTCACAACGGGCAAGAACGAGATCCAGGCCAACATCAAGCAGATGATCACGGACAAGCTCAGCATCTACGACATCGGGATCCAGCTGGTGAACATCACCATCCAGGATGCGGAACCGCCGACAGAGGCCGTCAGTATCGCCTTCAAGGAGGTGGAGACCGCCAAGCAGGGTAAGGAAACCTCCGTGAACAATGCAAACAAGTACCGGAATGAGCAGATCCCTTCGGCCCAGGCTCAGGTGGACCGGATCCTCCAGGAGGCGGAGGCCTCCCGTCAGGAGCGCATCAACGAAGCCAACGGTCAGGTGGCCCGGTTCAATGCCATCTATGAGGAATATGTCCACTACCCGGAAGTGACCAAGAAGAGAATGTTCTATGAAGCAATGGAAGAAGTCCTGCCCGGACTGCGGGTGGTGATCCAGAACGGGGAAAACGAGACCACCACCATGCTCCCGTTAGAGAGCTTTGTGTGGGATGAGACGCAGGACGCTTCCCCGGCGGAACCCGAAGAAGGCGACAACTGAGGATCCGCTGCCGGCGCATCTGCCGGCAGGAGAAACGACAAAATCTGACAGATACACCGAGGGACAGCTCGGTATGGAGGAAACCATGGCGGAATTTGAACACTTCACTTCGGACGGACGTCCCACGGGAAAAAGAGCAAAACGCGAGCCCGGCGCCGGGATGCCCGGGTCTGCCCGGGGCGTGCTCTGGGCGGTGCTGGCGGTCGTCGTACTCATCATCCTGGGCAATACCTTTGTGGTGACACATCAGAACGAATATAAGCTGATCCGGCAGTTCGGCCGCGTACAGCGCGTGATCTCGGCCCCCGGCCTCTCGGTGAAGGTCCCCCTGATCGAAACCGTGGATGTGGTGCCCAGACAGCTCCTGCTGTATGACCTGCCCGCATCGGATGTCATTACTTCCGATAAGAAGACCATGATCGTGGACAGCTACGTGCTCTGGAAGGTGACGGATCCCCTGAAGTTCGCACAGACCCTCAGCGGCTCCGTATCCAGTGCGGAAAACCGCATCGACAACATCGTCTACAATGCCACGAAAAACACCATCTCCAACATGACCCAGGACGCCGTGATCTTAAGCCGTGACGGCAAGATGACCATCACGGTGACGGAACCGGATCCGGACCTTCAGAACAATGACCTGGAGGTGGAGACCGAGACCCAGCAGGTGGTGGAGATCACCTCCCTGACGGAGGAGATCATGGCGCAGATCGCCCACGTGGAGCAGCAGTACGGCATCGAGATCGTCACGGTGGACGTCAAGAAGCTGGATCTTCCGGATGACAATAAAAACGCCGTCTACACCCGTATGATCTCGGAGCGGGAGAATATCGCGGCCCAGTATACCGCCGAGGGTCAGTCCCAGGCGCAGATCATCGTCAATACCACGGACAAGGAGGTCTCCATCATGCTCTCCAACGCCCAGGCCAAGGCGGAAGCCACCGTGGCAGAGGGAGAAGCGGAGTACATGCGGATCCTGTCCGATGCCTATTCCGATCCTGAAAAGGCGGACTTCTACAGCTTCGTCCGGGCCCTGGATGCCCTGAAGGAGAGCATGAAGGGCTCTAAGGAAAAAACCGTGATCCTGAGCGAGGATTCCCCCGTGGCGGGAATCTTCTATGGAAATTATTGATCCGGCCCCTTTCTGGGGAACGAAAAAAAGAATTGACAAAAGGAAGTGCACTCGATACAATAAATAGGCGTTGCGGGTGGGCAACCACCCGCAGCAAAGCACATTGGTAGAAGCGATCAGGCTTTGGAGAAATACTCAAGAGGCTGAAGAGGCGCCCCTGCTAAGGGTGTAGGTCGGGTAACCGGCGCGAGGGTTCAAATCCCTCTTTCTCCGCGATAGACGTAAGCGCAAAACGCTTCGCTTACAAAACGGAAATCCAAAATCGGGTTTCCGTTTTTGCATCCCGAAGGCCCACATCTAGTGACGAAAAGCCAGTAAAAATCAATAGATTGTGGTCAAAAAAGTCAGTCAAAAAATTTATAAAAAATGAGTTGACATTGATTTTGGGGTGTGATATTCTATCAAAGCTGTCGCGAAAAACGGCAGCAACAAGAAGCTTTGTTCCTTGATAATTGAACAGTAATGCGTCCCTGAAAGATTCCAACCGATCGCGAAGCGATCGGACAGATTTTTCAGAAAGAACACAAACCTAAGAAACAGTAAGTTTCGGGAAAGCCAGACTTTAAGTCTGA
>JAFYFY010000029.1 GCA_017543485.1 Lachnospiraceae bacterium
AACGGAGAAGGTTACCAGACTCCGGGCAGCGAACAGGCTCCCGAAACTGCGCCGCAGCCCCCGGAACCGGGGCGGGAAGATGTGCTCACCGGAGAAGAAGAGGATCTGACAAACGGACAGGAAACCACTTTTGTGGAGCCCTGATCCAAAAGGAAAACCCGGAATGGGAGAAAACCTATGATCGCCATCATCGATTATGATGCAGGGAATGTAAAAAGCGTCGAAAAAGCACTGGAATACCTGGGAGAAGAATATGTCCTCACCAGGCAGGAAGACCGGATCCTTTCCGCAGAGGGAGTGATCCTGCCGGGGGTGGGTGCTTTCGGAGATGCCATGAACAGGCTGAGCGAATATCATCTGACGGACACCCTTCGTCAGGTGGCCCAGAGTGGGACTCCTTTTTTAGGCATCTGTCTTGGGTTACAACTGTTATTTGATGAAAGCGAAGAAAGTCCGGGCGTTCCGGGACTTGGAATCTTGAAAGGAAAAGTTCTTCGAATCCCGGCCGTGGATGGTCTTAAAGTCCCCCAGATCGGCTGGAATGACCTGCAGTATCCCAATCCCGGAAGGCTGTTTCGGGATGTGCCGGAAGGGACCTTTGTCTATTTTGTCCATTCCTATTATCTGCAGGCGGAGGACCCTTACATCGTCACCGCCACGACCCAGTACGGTGTGACGATCCATGCTTCCGTGGAATCCGGCAATGTCTTTGCCACACAGTTCCACCCGGAGAAAAGCTCCGATCCGGGACTGAAGATGCTCAGAAATTTTACCGCGCTTACGAAAGGATAAGGAGACGCCATGCATACGATCCGTGTCATCCCCTGTCTGGATATCAAGGACGGCAGAGTCGTCAAGGGAGTTCAGTTTCTGAATCTGCGCGATGCCGGAGATCCCGCCGATGTGGCCGCGGCTTATGACAAAGAAGGCGCAGATGAGGTGGTCTTTTTGGATATCGTTGCATCCCATGAAGCCAGAGCGACACAGCTGGCCTGGGTGAGAGAGGTGGCATCCCGTCTGTTCATTCCTTTTACGGTGGGAGGCGGGATCCGTACCGTGGAGGATTTCCGGGAGATCCTGCGGGAGGGTGCCGACAAGATCGCCGTGAATTCCGCGGCCTTGATGAATCCGACACTGATCAGCGATGCGGCCGACAAATTCGGGAGCCAGTGCGTCGTGGTGGCCATGGATGCCAAAAGAAGGGAAGGCGCGGAAGGCTGGACTGTGTACAAAAACGGCGGACGGATCGACATGAACATCGATGCCGTGGAATGGGCCGTGAAGGCGGAAAGACTGGGAGCGGGAGAGATCCTGCTGACCAGTATGGACTGTGACGGAACGAAGGCCGGATATGATCTGGAGCTGACCCGTGCCATCGCACAAAGCGTCCGGATCCCGGTCATCGCATCCGGCGGAGCCGGTACCCCGGAGCATTTCTACCAGGCTGTGGAAGCGGGAGCGGATGCACTTTTAGCTGCCTCTTTATTCCACTTTAAGGAGCTGGAGATCCGGGAAGTCAAAGAATATCTTCGCAGCAAAGGGGTCAGTGTTCGCTATGGCAATGATCAATAACGACTGGTTGGAAGTCCTGTCACCGGAATTTCATAAGCCCTATTATCAGTCTCTCTATACCTTCATCAAAGAGGAATACGCCAGAGGAACCGTCTATCCGCCTGCGGATGACATCTTCAATGCCTTTCATCTGACCCCCCTTCACCAGGTGAAGGTCCTGATCCTGGGACAGGACCCCTATCATGAAGAAGGCCAGGCCCACGGGCTTAGTTTTTCCGTAAAACCCGGAGTGGCGCTGCCTCCCTCCCTGGTCAACATCTATCAGGAGCTGCATGATGATATCGGGTGTCCGATCCCAAAATCCGGATATTTGAAAAAATGGGCGGATCAGGGAGTGCTGCTTCTGAACACGCTTCTCACCGTACGGGCCCATCAGGCCTTTTCCCATAAGGGACGCGGGTGGGAGGAATTTACAGATGCTGCCATCCGGGGGCTTAATACCCAGGACCGTCCCATCGTATTCATCCTTTGGGGATCCCCTGCCAGAGCAAAAAAGAGCATGCTGAACAACCCCCATCATCTGATCCTGGAATCCCCGCATCCAAGCCCCTTATCCGCATACCGGGGTTTCTTCGGAAGCAGGCCCTTCAGTAAAGCCAATGCGTTTCTGGAAGCAAACGGCGTAGAGCCCATCGACTGGACGCTGGAGTAAATACGGACATCTTTGGACAGACGAAATAGCACAGAGCAGGCCGGATCCGGCCGGGAAATGAGGAGATTATGAAAAAAGCATTTGTCACCAAAGAACAGGCGGAACGCATCGCTTCGCAGTTTCCGACGCCCTTTCATCTCTACGATGAGCAGGGCATCCGGGCCAATGCGGAGGCGGTGAAAAAGGCATTTTCCTGGAATCCCGGGTTCCGGGAGTACTTCGCGGTAAAGGCTACGCCCAATCCAGTGATTCTGGACATCCTGGGGCAGTATGATTTCGGAACGGATTGTTCCTCTTTAACAGAACTGATGTTATCAAAAGCGGCGGGGATCCTGGGGGACCGGATCATGTTTTCCTCCAACGACACCCCTGCGGAAGAGTATACCTACGCAAATGAGCTGGGGGCCATCATCAATCTCGATGACATCACCCACATCGATTTTTGCGAGAAGGCCTGCGGCGGCAGGCTTCCGGAAACCATGAGCTGCCGGTTTAATCCCGGCGGCGTCTTCCAGATGAGCAACGGGATCATGGACAACCCCGGGGATGCAAAGTACGGCATGACAGAGGCGCAGCTTTTTGACGCATTCCGGATCCTGAAGGAAAAAGGAGTCAAAAACTTCGGCATCCATGCATTCTTGGCCAGCAATACCGTGACAAATGAATATTATCCCCAGCTGGCAGGTCAGCTTTTTGAGCTGGCGGTGCGTCTGCAGAAGGAGACCGGAGCGAAGATCCGCTTCATCAACCTCTCCGGAGGTGTGGGGATCCCCTACCGGCCGGATCAGGAGCCCAATGACATCGCCGCCATCGGGGAAGGTGTGCACCAGGCGTACGATGCGATCCTCACCGCGGCAGGGATGGGGGATGTGGCCATCTATACGGAGATGGGACGATATATGATGGGACCCTACGGAGCCCTCATCACCAGAGTCATCCATGAAAAGCACATCTACAAGGAATACATCGGGGTGGATGCCTGTGCGGTGAATCTGATGCGCCCTGCCATGTACGGTGCCTATCACCACATCACGGTGCTGGGAAAAGAGGATGCACCCCTGGATCATGTCTATGATGTCACCGGGTCTCTTTGCGAAAACAATGACAAATTCGCCATCGACCGGGAGCTTCCCCGGATCGAGATGGGGGACCTGCTCTTTATCCATGATACCGGTGCCCACGGATTTTCCATGGGATACAATTACAATGGAAAACTACGCAGTGCGGAGATCCTTTTGCAAAGTGACGGCACCCCCCGGATGATCCGCCGGGCCGAGACCCCTGCGGACTACTTCTCCACCCTGGATATTCTGGGGCTGGATCTGGAGAAATAACATGCGATACGGAAAAATGATCAAACCCGGGGACGCCATCGGACTGCCGGCGCCGTCCTTCGGAGCATCCACGGAGCCATATGTGACCAGAGTAAATGCAGCGATCCAAAGGCTTCGGGAGATGGGATATGCCGTAAAGCCCGGTCCCAATACCTTTGCCGGTGAGGGCGTGGGCATCAGCAACACTCCGGAGAAGTGTGCCGCAGAGCTCCAGGAGATGTGGGAAAGCAAAGAGACCGATGCTCTGTTGTCCGTTGGCGGCGGGGAACTGATGTGTGAGATCCTGAATCACATGGACTTTGACCGGATCACCCGGGCAGACGCCAAATGGTACATGGGCTATTCCGATAATACGAACTTTCTCTTTCCCCTGGCCACCATCTGCGATACCGCCGGGATCTACGGTCCCTGTGCCTCGGAGTTCGGACTGCGCAGTCTCCACGAGTCCCAGACGGATGCCCTGGATCTGTTTCTGGGGAAACATGCAGAAATCGCCGAGGACGGCACGTCTGTTTTTTCGGTTCACAGTTACGAAACCTATGAACCCAATAACCTCACGGGAGATCACGCCCCTTCGGAGGAGGATCCTCTGGCGCCCATGAATGCCACCGAGCCCCGGATCCACAAGCTGTATCTTCCGGATTCGGATGATCTTCTGATGGATGCCAGAGATTGGACCGGGGAGATCTCCTTTTCCGGAAGACTTCTGGGAGGCTGCATGGACTGTCTGGTGAACCTGATGGGCACCGGGTTTGAGGATGTGGCCATGTTCCGAAGCCGCTATGCCAAGGACGGCGTCATCTGGTTTCTGGAGGCCTGCGACCTGAACGTCTTTTCCATCCGCCGGGCCATGTGGGAGATGGACAGCGCCGGCTGGTTTCACGGATGCAAAGGATTTCTTTTCGGCAGGCACTTAAACGGCGCTCCCATGATGAATCTGGATGCCTATGAGGCGGTGCTTCCCTATGCGAAAAAATATCATGTCCCGGTGATCATGGACACGGATATCGGACATGTCTCCCCCATGATGCCGCTGATCGTGGGGAGCCTGGCACATGTCAGGGCCTTTGGAAATGAACTGGAGATCCAGATGCACCTGGTGTGACACTCGGGGACGGTTCCTGATCCCCAGGAACCGTCCCCAATCCTCACAGGAATCACTTGCAAAGAGTGGGATCATAAGGTACAATGCATATTGTGTTTTGAGAGCCGGCGTGTCGGAATGGTAGACGATGCAGACTCAAAATCTGTTGGGAGTGATCCCGTGCGGGTTCAAGTCCCGCTGCCGGCAGTGATCGAAGGGAAGGCCTACAGGCCTTCCCTTCTTTTTCGGCCTTTTCGATTCTTGCACAGCCCCCTGTTTTGTAATAAAATAAACTGCGTATGAGTAGGCGCTTTGTGTGGCCTGCCGAAGCGGTGCGAGGATGAATTGTAAAGAATTCGAACACAGGATCCCCGAATTCCTGAACCAGACCCTGGACTACCGGTATATGGAAGCATTTCGGGAACATATGGAGAATTGTGACAGCTGCAGGGAAGAGCTGACGATCCAGTTCCTGGTGACGGAGGGGATCAAGCATCTGGAGGATGACGGGGATTTCGACCTGGATGCGGAGCTGGGGCGTCTTCTGGAACAGAACAACAAAAACCTGCGGTTTCATCAGTTTCGGCTCAGTTCCCGCCGTTATATGATCACCACGGCTCTGATCCTGGTCGGTATGGCTCTGATCTTTCAATTTGGATAAATCGTGATATGGAAAAACTGGTACTCATCGACGGACACAGCATCATCAATCGTGCGTTTTACGGGCTTCCGGATCTGACCAACGCGGAAGGCGTGCATACAGGTGCGGTCTATGGATTTTTGAATATTCTGTTCCGGCTCCTGGAGGAAGAGAAGCCGGACTATCTGGTGGTGGCTTTTGATGAGCATGCTCCCACGTTCCGGCATGAAATGTTTGACGCCTACAAGGGGACGCGCAAGCCCATGCCCGAAGAGCTGCGGACCCAGGTGCCCCTTCTTCGGCAGATGCTGGAAGCCATGAAAGTTTGCTGCATCTCCCATGCGGGATGGGAAGCGGATGATATCCTGGGGACGCTGGCGAAAAAAGCGCAGAAAGCCGGCATGGAAGTCAGTCTGGTGTCCGGAGACCGGGATCTTCTGCAGATCTCGGATGAACATATTAAGATCCGGATCCCCCGGACGAAGATGGGTCGCACCACCATCGATGATTTCTATCCTGCGGATGTACAGGCAGCCTATCAGGTGACGCCGGCGCAGTTCATCGAACTGAAGGCTCTGATGGGGGATACGGCGGACAATATCCCGGGTGTCCCAAAGGTGGGGGAAAAGACCGCCACGGAGCTTATGGTGACCTACGGCTCCATCGACAATATCTATGCCCACCTGGAGGAGATCGGCAAAAAGAGCATCCGGGAATCCCTGGAGCAGAACCGGGAGCTGGCGGATCTGAGCCTGAAGCTGGCCACCATCAAAACGGACTGCGATCTGGAGCTGGATCCGGAAGCCGCAAAGGCGGAAGGATTCTTTACGCCCCAGGCCTACGAGCTGGCCAGAGAGCTGGAGTTTAAGAACCTGCTGGGCAGGTTTGAAGCAGCCCGGGAGGAAGTCCCGGTTGAGACGAATGACAGCACGGAGACTTCTCTCTGTTTCGACCTGAAGGCCTTTTCCGATGCCTTTCTGGCCCTTCCCGAGCCGGAGAGCGGATACTACGGCCTGCAGATCCTTTGCGAAGACGGGATCTTCTGCGGGATCAGCATCAGCACGCAGTCCCGGAATCTGTACTATGCCGGGCAGACCGGAGAGGAGGACCGGATCCGCGCCCTGTTACTGGAGGGAGCTGCCGCGGGGCGTCGCTACAGCGTCTGCGGCATCAAAAAGCAATACCCCATCCTGTCCGAAGACGGGAAAGAAATACCGGATCCGGGCAGATTTTTTGATGTTCTCATCGCCGCTTATCTCATCGATCCCTTAAAAAGCGACTTTGATTACGACAGCATCTGGCTGAAATACCGGAAAGAAAATGTCCCGGCGGAAAAGGATCTCTTCGGAAAACTGACCTACAGGGCAGCTCGCATGGCCTCCCCGGATGCCCTGCAAAAGCGGGCAGTGCTGGGATCCCGTATCGCCTTTTTGTGCGCGCAGCGCCTTCGAAAGGACCTGACCGAAAACGGGATGCTGCGCATCATGGAAGAGATCGAAATGCCCCTGTCCTATGTGCTGTATGATATGGAGCGGCTGGGGGTATCCGTTCGAAGGGACGAGCTCACCTCCTACGGAGCTTCCCTGACGGGACGCATCGAAGAGCTGGAAAAACAGATCTGTGAAGAGGCGGGAGAGACCTTCAACATCCTTTCTCCGAAGCAGCTGGGAGAGATCCTGTTTGAGAAAATGGGACTTCCCGGCGGAAAAAAGACCAAGACCGGGTATTCCACCGCTGCGGATGTGCTGGAAAAGCTGGCGCCGGAGGTGCCCTTTGTAAAAAAGGTCCTGGAATACCGGGGCCTGACCAAGTTAAAGAGTACCTATGCGGAAGGGCTGGCAGCCTTTATCGCTGCGGACGGACGGATCCACACCACCTTCCATCAGACCATTACGGCCACAGGGCGCATCAGCTCCGCGGATCCGAACCTGCAGAACATCCCCATCCGCACTGAACTGGGGCGGCAGCTGCGCAAGGTCTTCGTCCCGGCGGAAGGGTACCTCTTTGTGGATGCGGACTATTCCCAGATCGAGCTTCGAGTGCTGGCCTCTTTGTCCGGTGACGAAAGCCTCATTGATGCATATCGTTCGTCCCAGGATATCCACCGGATCACGGCATCCAAGGTGTTCCATATCCCCTTCGAGGAAGTGACGGATCTGCAGCGCCGAAACGCCAAGGCCGTAAACTTCGGCATCGTCTATGGCATCAGCTCCTTCGGGCTGAGCCAGGATCTGTCCATCAGTCGAAAGGAAGCGGAGCAGTACATCAAACAGTATTTCGAAACCTATCCCGGGATCAAGGCCTATCTGGACAAGCTGGTGTCGGATGCAAAGGAAAAGGGCTATTCGGAGACCTATTACGGCAGGAGACGTCCCATCCCGGAGCTGAAAAACTCCAATTTCATGACCAGAAGCTTTGGCGAGCGTGTGGCCATGAACGCCCCCATCCAGGGAACCGCGGCGGATATCATGAAGATCGCCATGCTGAAGGTATGGCGGGAGATCCGGGAACGGGGGCTGCAGTCCAGACTCATCCTGCAGGTCCATGACGAGCTGGTGATCGAGACGAAACTCGAGGAAAAGGAGATCGTGGAGGAACTGCTGGAGCGCAACATGCGCACGGCAGCGGACCTGGCCGTCACACTGGAAGTGGGACTGGGAAGCGGAGAGAACTGGTACGACGCACATTGATCCGGGCGCATACAACATACTTAGGGCTTCCGTTGCTGACAACTCGTACAGGCAATTGGAAGAAAAAGAGGATATGAATTTGAAATTCATCGGGATCACCGGCGGCATCGGCGCCGGAAAATCGACAGTCCTTGATTATATCCGCGCAAACTACTCCTGCGTGATCTATCTGGCGGATGATGTGGCCAAAGAGCTGGAAGCTCCCGGCATGCCCGTATACCGGGAGCTGGTGGAGCTCCTGGGAGAAGAGATCCTCTCCAAGGAGTTCGGTGTCGACCCTGCGGATCAGCAGGAAGGCCTGAAGCTTCGCCCCATCGACACCCACAAGATGGCCAAAAAGATCTTTGCGGACGAATCGTTGTTAAAAGCCGTCAATGCCATCGTCCACCCGGCAGTGCGGATCTACCTGACACAGCGGCTAGAGGAGGAGCGATCATCCGGAAAGACGGAGCTGTTTTTCGTGGAGGCGGCCCTGCTCATTGAAGCCGGATACCGGGAGTTTGTGGACGAGATGTGGTATATCTATGCGGATCCGGAGACCCGCATGGAGAGACTGATGAAAAACCGCGGCTATTCCCGGGACAAGGCGGCGGGGATCATGGAAAGGCAGCTTTCGGATGAGGAATTCCGAAGCACCTGTGACATTATCATCGACAACAGCGGAGAGCCGGAGGAGACCTACCGGCAGATCCGGGAAATCTTAGGAGATCCAAAAGGAGAAACAGTATGGCCGGAGTGAGAGAAAACCAGGGACAGCTGGTGTTCGGACTGGATATCGGAACCAGGAGCATCGTGGGAACTGTGGGATACCAGTCTTCCGGAAAATTCCATGTGCTGGCCCAGAAGATCAAGGAGCATGAAACCCGGGCCATGCTGGACGGACAGATCCACGATATCGGAAAGGTGGGGGAGACCATCCTCACCGTGAAAAAGGCACTGGAGGAGGAACTGTCCCGGGAGCTTGGGGAAGTCTGTATTGCAGCCGCAGGCCGCGTGCTCCGCACCGTGACCACCCATGTGGAGACCACCTTTGAGGCGGAGACCGAGGTGACGGATGAGGACATCTATCATCTCTCCATGGCCGGGATCGAGAAGGCATACGAAGAGTTTCAGGTTGACCGGGAGGATGACCTGAAATTTTACTGTGTCGGCTATACTCCCATGCGCTATTTCATGAACGGATACCAGATCGGGAATCTGGAAGGCCACAAGGCAAAGGTCATCGGTGCCGATCTCATCGCCACTTTTCTGCCGGATGATGTGGTGGACGGCCTGTACAAATCCGTGGAACATGCGGGACTTCACGTGTCCAATCTGACTCTGGAGCCCATCGCCGCCATCCAGGTGGCGATCCCGGAGAAATTCCGTCTGCTGAATCTGGCCCTGGTGGATGTGGGGGCCGGCACCAGCGATATCTCCATCACCAAAGAGGGAGCCATCGTGGCCTACGGCATGATCCCCATGGCGGGAGATGCCCTGACGGATGTCATCGTCCAGCAGTGCCTGGTGGATTTTGAGATGGCGGAGCATATCAAACGAAACCTGTCAGGCGGCGGAGACATCGCCTTTACGGATATCATGGGCCTGCCCCAGACCATCTCCGCAGACTCCGTCCGGGATGTCCTGGCCCCCACCATCGACGAGATGACCACAAAGGTGGCGGACGAGATCAAGAGGTTAAACGGAGACAAGAGCGTCAGCGCCGTCTTCGTGGTGGGAGGCGGCGGCATGGTCCCGGGTTATACGCAGCTCCTGTCCCAGAAGCTGGGGATCTTAAAGGAGCGTGTCGCCATCCGGGGCGAGGATGTGATGCAGAATATCATCTTCGAAGATGCGGATGCCATCCGGGATTCTCTGATGGTGACCCCCATCGGAATCTGCCTCAGCTATTATGCTCAGAGCAATAACTTTATCTTCGTGGAGTTTAACGGAAAGCGGCTGAAGCTCTATGACAACGGGCGCCTCACCGTGTCCGATGCCGCCATCCAGGTGGAATTCGCGAACGAGGACCTGTTCCCCAAGCGGGGCAAGGCCCTGACCTTCGCTGTGGGCGGAAAGAGCCGGATGCAGCGGGGAGTCGCGGGAGAAGCGGCGGTCATCACCATAAATGGAGATCCCGCAGACCTCTACACCCAGATCCAGAGCGGAGACGTCATCAAAGTGGAGCCCTCCACCATGGGAGAGGATGCGCATCTGACCCTGGGAGACCTGCCGGAGCTCTCTGAGGGACTCCATATCAAAGTAAACGGAAAAGCCTTTGAACTTCCACGCACCGCGGATGTGAACGGAACGCTCCAAAACAGCTTCTACGAGATCCAGGACGGAGATGACATCAAAATCCACAATTTCTACACCGTGAAACAGATCGCGGAAGCGTTGGATCTGCCTCTGGGAGGAGAGATCCTGGTAAATGATACCGCAGCCGTTCCCTCCACAAAGGTGTATGAGGACTTCTCCCTGAAGCTGGACCTCACCGGTGCTTCCGGACCTTCCTACAAGGACCTGCCGGAGGATGACGGAACCGCCGCAGAGCAGAAGGAAAAGCTGGAGCGCCTGCAGGCGCAGGAAGAAGGCGAAGAGGAAGGAGAGTCCGCCGAAGAGCCTGCGGAAAAGAGCCCGCAAAAGAGCGCCGCTTCCGGAGAGGAACCCTCCGTGAGCCTGGTGGTGACGGTAAACGGTGCCCCCCTGACCCTCACCGGTAAGCCGGAATATGTCTTTGTGGATGTCTTTGACTTTATCAATTTTGACTTAAACGCCGGGGGCGGGAAGGCCATCATCACCACCCTGAACGGCGAAAGCGCCAGCTACATGGCGAAATTAAACGCCGGAGACGTGATCGAGATCCGCTGGGCGTAAGACGAAACTGGAGCATGCTTTTATGAGATTTTGTGCAATTGCCAGCGGAAGCAGCGGCAACTGTATCTATATCGGTTCCGAGACCACATATCTTCTGGTGGATGTGGGGATCAGCGGAAAGAAAATGGAGAGCGGCCTGGCGGGCTTAAATCTCTCCGGCGGAGACATCGGCGGGATCCTCATCACCCACGAGCACTCCGACCACATCAAGGGGATCGGCGTTTTTTCCCGGAAATGGAATGTCCCCATTTACGCCACCAAAGGGACCATCGATGCCATCCTGCGGGACGCTTCGGTGGGAGAGATCGACACGGACCTGTTTACCGAAGTCCGGCCGGACAAACCCTTCTGCCTCGGGGATCTGAAGGTGAACCCCATGCACATCTCCCATGACGCGGCGGATCCGGTGGCCTACCGGGTCTCCTACGGGAGCGAAAAAAAGGTGGCGGTGTGCACGGACCCGGGGACCTATAACGAATATACCGTGGGGAGCCTGCAGGGGCTGGATGCCATCCTCATCGAGGCCAATCACGACATCCGGATGCTGCAGACGGGGCCCTATCCCTATTACCTGAAGCAGCGGATCCTGGGAGACCGGGGCCATCTGTGCAACGAATCCTCCGGACAGCTCCTGGGGAGCATCTGCAGCGAGCGCTTAAAGCACATCATCCTGGGGCATCTCTCCAAGGAAAACAATCTGCCGGAGCTGGCTTTCGAAGCGGTGCGGGTGGAGATCAACATGGGAGACAATCCGTTTCACGCAACGGATTTCGATATCACGGTGGCAAAGAGGGACGTGCCCTCCGAGGTCATCACAATCTAGCCGGAAAGGGGCAAACAAATGGACAAGATCATCATTACGGTCGTGGGCAAGGATACGGTGGGGATCATCGCAAAGGTCTGTACCTATCTGTCCGAAAACAATATCAACATTCTGGACATCTCCCAGACCATCGTCTCGGGCTTTTTCAACATGATGATGATCGCGGATATGAGCAGTGCGAAGATCGGATTCGGAGAGCTGTGCGAGGCTATGGACGCGCTGGGAGAAAAGATCGGCGTCTCCGTCAAATGCCAGAAGGAAGAGATCTTTGAGATGATGCACAGGATCTGACGCTTTGTCCGAATACCTGTGAAAAAACAAAACTGGAGAAAATCATGATCAATCAATTTGAGGTCATCGAGACCAACAAGATGATCGAGGAAGAAAATCTGGATGTCCGCACCATCACCATGGGGATCAGTCTGCTGGACTGTACCTGTGCGGATCTGGATGCGTGCTGCCAAAAGATCCACGACAAGATCTATTCCTCCGCAAAGGACCTGGTGAGCACGGGAGAGTACATTGCCAGGGAATTCGGCGTTCCCATTGTCAATAAGCGCATCTCCGTCACCCCCATCGCCCTGGTGGGCGGTGCCTGCTGTCACAGTGCGGAGGATTTCGTCCGCATCGCAAAGACCCTGGACAGTGTGGCCAAGGAAGTGGGTGTCAATTTCCTGGGGGGATATTCCGCACTGGTGAGCAAGGGCATGACCGCGGCGGATGAGCTTCTGATCCGTTCCATCCCCCAGGCTCTCTCCTCCACGGAGCGGGTGTGCAGCAGCGTGAACCTGGGATCCACCCGCACCGGCATCAACATGGATGCCGTGAAACTCATGGGGGAGGTGATCCTGGAGACGGCGGAGCGGACAAAGGATGCGGACTCTCTGGGCTGTGCGAAGCTGGTGGTCTTTTGCAACGCGCCGGATGACAATCCCTTTATGGCAGGCGCGTTTCACGGTGTCACCGAGGCTGACCGCATCATCAATGTGGGAGTCAGCGGCCCCGGCGTGGTGAAGACCGCCCTGGAAAAGGTCCGGGGAGAGAACTTCGAGGTCCTGTGTGAAACCATCAAAAAGACAGCGTTTCAGGTGACCCGGGTGGGACAGCTGGTGGCCAGAGAGGCCTCCAAGCTCCTGGGGGTTCCCTTCGGCATTGTGGACCTGTCCCTTGCACCCACTCCGGCCATCGGGGATTCCGTGGCGGATATCCTCTGCGAGATCGGACTGGAGCATGCAGGTGCCCCCGGAACCACGGCTGCGCTGGCCCTTCTGAATGATCAGGTGAAAAAGGGCGGCGTTATGGCCTCCTCCTATGTGGGCGGTCTCTCCGGAGCCTTCATCCCCGTGAGTGAGGATCAGGGCATGATCGATGCGGTAAATGCCGGGGCTCTGACACTGGAAAAGCTGGAAGCCATGACCTGCGTCTGCTCCGTGGGACTGGACATGATCGCCATCCCCGGAGATACAAAAGCCAGCACCATCTCCGGCATCATTGCGGATGAGATGGCCATCGGCATGGTCAATGCCAAGACCACCGCTGTCCGTCTGATCCCCGTCATCGGAAAGGGCGTGGGAGAAAACGTGGAATTCGGCGGGCTCCTGGGACATGCTCCCATCATGCCGGTGAACCCGTTTTCCTGCGAAGCTTTTGTGAGCCGCGGTGGAAGGATCCCCGCCCCCATCCATTCCTTCAAAAATTAAGACTTATAAGAGGTACTACCTTTGAACAAGACAGAATTTCTTGCTTATACCAAAGACCGGATCCGCATGCTGGACGGCGCCACCGGAACGAACCTGGCGCTTCTTGGCATGCCCGGAGGAGTCTGCCCGGAAAAATGGATCTGTGATCATCCCGAGAAGATGCTCTGGATCCAGAAAGAGTTTCTGAAAGCCGGAACGGAGATCCTCTATGCCCCCACCTTCACCGCTAACCGCATCAAACTGGCGGAATACGGCCTGGAAGGGGAGATGGAGCCCATGATCCGGCAGCTGGTGGGGATCTCCCAAAAGGCCTCCGAGGAAACCGGAATCCCTGCCCTTATCGCCGGAGATCTTACCATGACCGGCAGACAGCTCAGACCCACCGGTACCATGGAATTCGAAGAGCTGGTGGAGGTCTACAAGGAGCAGATCCGGATCCTGGAAAGCGCGGGTACGGACCTTCTCATCGTGGAGACCATGATGAGCCTGGCGGAGACCCGGGCGGCCCTCATCGCAGCGAAAGAGACCACGGATCTGGCGGTGATGGTGACCCTGACCTTTGAGCCGAACGGCCGGACCCTCTTCGGAACCGATGCCCGGACTGCCGGCATCGTGTGCGAGAGTCTGGGAGCAGCCGCCGTGGGCGTCAACTGCAGCACCGGACCTGCCCAGATGGCAGAGGTGGTACGGGCCATGGCGGAAGTGACCACCATCCCCATCATCGCAAAGCCCAATGCCGGCCTTCCGAAGCTAAACGAATCGGGAGAGACGGTCTATGATATGACGCCGGAGGAATTTACCTCCGAGATGGAGCTTCTGGTGCGGGCCGGAGCGCAGATCCTGGGCGGATGCTGCGGCACCACCGCGGCCTTTATCCGGCAGGTGGCGGAGCGCTATAAGGGAAAGCAGCCGGAAGCCGTAAGCAGACGCCCCGAAGGGATCCGGTATCTCACCAGCGAGCGGAGCACCCTGGCCTTTGGCTTAAATGACCGGTTTCACATCATCGG
Source organism: Lachnospiraceae bacterium (assembly GCA_017543485.1). Taxonomy (GTDB): domain Bacteria; phylum Bacillota; class Clostridia; order Lachnospirales; family Lachnospiraceae; genus AC2028. The sequence continues at coordinate 14,359 of JAFYFY010000029.1, forward strand.
AGAGCGCATCAATCCCACGGGCAAAAAGGCGCTGCAGGCGGAGCTGCGGGAGGGAAATACGGACCGGGTCCTCACCTTTGCCGCGGAGCAGGAAGCAAAGGGTGCCTCGGTGCTGGACATCAACGTGGGCATGAGCGGCATCGACGAAAAAGCCATGATGCTGCGGGTCATCGAAGAGGTATCGGAGGCCAGCAGCCTCCCTCTGTCCCTGGATTCCAGCTACCCGGACATCCTGGAGGAAGCCCTTCGCAGATACCCGGGACGGGCCCTGGTAAACTCAGTTTCCCTGGAAAAGGAAAAGTTTGAAAAGCTCCTCCCCGTGGTGGCCAAGTACGGCGCCATGATGATCCTTCTGCCCCTGTCAGATGAGGGCCTGCCCAAGGATCTGGAGGAAAAGAAGCGCATTATCGGTACCATCGCTGCCAGAGCTCTGGAGCTTGGCATGTCCAGGACGGACATCGTGGTGGACGGTCTGGTGCAGACGGTGGGGGCCAATCCCACGGCGGGACTGGAGACCCTGGAAACCATCCGGTTTGCAAAGGAGAACGGTTTTGCCTCCGTGGTGGGACTCTCCAACATCTCCTTCGGCCTGCCGGAGCGAAGCTATGTGAATGCCTCCTTCTTAAGCCTGGCCATTCAAAACGGTCTCACCATGGCCATCGCCAACCCTTCCCAGGATCTCCTGGTGGGCACCGCCAAGGCCACGGACCTGCTCCTTGGAAAGAGCGGATCGGACCTTGGTTACATCGAGACCGTGGCCCGGATCAAGGAAGAGCAGGAAAAGAAGGCAGCCGAAGCCGCATCCATGGCTGCAGCCGTGAAACCTTCCGGAACCGCCTCGGAAAAGAGCAGCTCTGAAAAGAGCTTTGCCACGGTGGGGCAAAGCGGTGTGAAACCCTCTGAACATACGGGTTCCACGGATCGTGAAACCATAGACAGACCCCCTGTCCGGGAGGCGCTGTATCAGGGTGTCATCAAGGGAAACCGAAACGCCATGGAGCGCATGACCCGGGAAGCTCTGGAAGCCGGCGCGGATCCGCAGGTGCTCCTGAATGATGACCTGATCCCTGCCATCAACGCCGTGGGAGATCTGTTCGACAAAGGAAAATATTTCCTGCCCCAGCTCATCGCCAGCGCGGAGTCCATGAAAAATGCCATCGGCGTCCTGGAGCCCCTGCTGCAGACAGAGGATCAGGGGACGGAAAAGCCCGTGGTGGTCATCGCCACGGTAGAAGGGGACATTCACGATATCGGAAAGAATCTGGTGTCCATGATGCTGAAAAACTACGGCTTCGAGGTGATCGACCTGGGGAAGGACGTCCCCGCCGACGTGATCTGCGCAGCGGCCAAAGAGCACCACGCGAAGGTCATTGCCCTGTCGGCCCTGATGACCACCACCATGCAGCGCATGCGGGAAGTGGTGAACCTGGTGAAGGAAGAAAAGCTCCAAGCCAAGGTGATGATCGGCGGCGCCGTCATCACCCCGGAATACGCGCAGGAGATCGGTGCGGACGGATATTCCGCCGACGCCGCGGATGCGGTCCGCCTGGCCAGGAAACTCTGCGGCCTCTCATAGAAATCCGGATTTTTATTTGAAGATGTGAAATCGACCTTCGGAAATGTGAGATCGGCCTGTGGGGATGCGTACCCATCCCCCCCAATAGCCCTATTTATAGAATGTCACATCAAAAACGAGGAGATGAAACAATGATCGGTGCAGATGCAATCGTGAAATGCCTGGAAGCGGAGAAGGTGGAACAGGTCTTCGGATATCCCGGAGTCGCCATCTGTCCCTTCTACAACAGCATCCTGGATTCCAAGGTCCGGACCATCCTGGTGCGTACCGAACAAAATGCCGCACACGCGGCCAGCGGTGTGGCCCGGATGACGGGACGCCCCGGCGTCTGCGCCGTCACCAGCGGCCCGGGAGCCACCAATATCATCACCGGCATCGCCACCGCCTTTGCGGACAGCATTCCCCTGGTGGTGATCACCGGCCAGGTGAATTCCGAACTTCTGGGAAGCGATGTGTTCCAGGAGGCGGATATCACCGGCGCTACGGAATCCTTTGTGAAATACAGCTATCTGGTGCGGAATGTCCAGGACATCCCCCAGATCTTCAAGGAAGCCTTTTATATCGCAAACTCCGGCCGGAAGGGACCGGTGCTCATCGATGTCCCCATCGACATCCAGAACGCCTATGTGAGCAAATTCAGCTATCCCTCGGAAGTGTCCCTGCGGACCTACAAGCCCACGGTAAAGGGCAATGCGGTCCAGATGAAGAAGGTGGTCTATGAGCTGGGGAACGCCCACAGACCCATCATCTGTGCGGGAGGCGGCGTCCTTACCTCCGGAGCCAAGCTCCTGGTCCGCAGCTTTGCGGAGCAGCACGGCATCCCGGTGGTGACCACCATGATGGGCAAGGGCGTCATGCCCACGGACCATCCCCTGTATTACGGCATGGTGGGAAATAATGGCATCGACTATGCAAATCGCGCCATGAACGAAGCGGATGTCATCATGATGGTGGGGGCCCGGGTGGCGGACCGCGCGGTGAACCAGCCGGATCTCATCACCAAGGGAAAGACCCTGATCCACATCGATGTGGACCCTGCGGAGATCGGAAAGAACGCCATCTCCACCATCCCCCTGGTGGGCGATGCCAAAACCATCTTCCAGGAGTTGGTGGAAATGAAGTTTTCCGGGGACTATGACGACTGGATCGGCACCCTGGAGGAATATCGGAAGAACCACAAAAACAGGCGTAATCCCAGCGCTGCCTATGTGGATCCTGCAAGATTTATTGCAATGCTTTCCGGCGCCATGGAGGAAAATGCAGTCTATGTTGCAGATGTGGGCCAGAATCAGATCTGGTCCTGCGCCAACGCCGTGATCCGAAAAGGGCGGTTCCTGACTTCGGGCGGCATGGGCACCATGGGGTATTCCATTCCCTGTGCCCTGGGTGCCAAGCTGGCGGAGCCCGACAGACAGGTGGTGGCGGTGTGCGGCGACGGTTCCTTCCAGATGTCCATGATGGAGCTGGCCACCTTTGTCCAGCATCACATCCAGGCCAAGATCGTCGTCATCTCCAACGGATATCTGGGGATGGTGAGACAGTACCAGCACTATGCCTACAAGGATCACTACAGCGTGGTGAGCCTGGACGGAAGCCCGGATCTGGAAAAGCTGGTATCGGCCTACGGGTTTGACTACCTGCGTCTGGAGAACATGCGAAACGCAAAGCGGGTCATCGAGAAATTCCTGAAGGATGAAAACAATGTGCTCTTAGAGTGCATCGTGGATCCCATGGATCTGGTATAAGGGAGAATCGCCATGACGAAGAAAGCAAAGAGAATCTATTCCGTCACCGTGGAAAACAGAGCCGGTGTGCTGTGCAAGGTCAGTGGCCTCTTTTCCCGCAGGAACTTCAATATCGACTCCCTGGCCGTGGGAGAGACCGACGACCCCACCGTCTCCAACATGACCATCGTCTCCTCTGGAGATGACAGGACCCTGGAGCAGATTGAAAAGCAGCTGAACAAAAAGCTGGACGTCATCAAGGTCAAGACCTTCTCCGAGATCCAATGCGTCTCTCGGGAGCTCATGCTGATGAAGGTGAAATACAATAAGAACAACCGCCGGGAGATCATGGAGATGTGCGAAGTCCTCCAGGCGGATATCGTGGACATGAGCATTCATTATATGATGATCCAGATCTGCGATACCCCGGAAAAGATCGAACTGATGCTGAATATGTTCAAATCCATCAGCATCGTGGAAGTGGCCCGCACCGGCACCCTGGCTCTGGCCAGATGCAACGAGAACGACGAAAAAAGATAACTCCGGTTGTTGACAAGCACATTTTACCTTGCTAAAGTATCATTTAACGCATATCAAGAAAACATATTCATAGAAGAACATTCTTAGAAAACAGAAGGCTGAATCATCATGCAGAAAAGAGTATTGCAGCTTCTTGCTGACAACAATTCCGGAGTTCTGAGCCGTATCTCGGGTCTTTTTTCCAGACGGGGATACAATATCGAGAGCATCACCGCAGGTGTCACGGCAGACCCCCGGTTTTCCCGGATCACCATCGTGACCAGCGGAGACCGTGACGTACTGGAGCAGATCGAAAAGCAGGTGGCCAAGCTCGAGGACGTCCGCACGGTATGTGAACTGAAGCCCGATGAGAGCGTCTACCGGGAGCTGGCACTGGTAAAGGTCCGCACCACGGCTGCCCAGAGACAGGAGATCGTCTCCCTGGCCTCCATCTTCCGCGGCAACATCATCGATGTGGCCCCGGACTGTGTCATCATCGAGGTCACCGGCAACCAGTCCAAGGTGGATGCGCTGTTAAAGCTTCTGGAAGGACATGAGATCCTGGAGCTGGCCCGCACCGGCATCGCAGGACTCTCCAGAGGAAGCGAAGGCGTGACCCATCTGGCATAAGCTTTTGCGGATCCCTGACGAACGTATGCCGGCTGCCTCAAATAAACCGGCTGCAAAATAAAACATCTTTTTCGGAGGAAAAGAACATGGCTAAGATTTTTTATCAGAACGACTGTGACCTGAGTCTCCTGGACGGCAAGACCATCGCCATTATCGGTTACGGTTCCCAGGGACATGCGCATGCGCTGAACCTGAAGGAATCCGGATGCAAAGTCATCATCGGACTCTATGAGGGCTCCAAGTCCTGGAAGAGAGCCGAGGAGCAGGGATTCCAGGTCTTTACCGCTGCAGAGGCCGCAAAGCAGGCCGATATCATCATGATCCTCATCAACGATGAGCTGCAGGCGGATATGTACAAGAAGGACATCGCTCCGAATCTGAAGGATGGTGATATGCTGATGTTCGCACACGGCTTCAACATCCACTTCGGATGCATCGTTCCTCCCGCGAATGTGGATGTGGCCATGATCGCTCCGAAGGCTCCCGGACACACCGTCCGCAGCGAGTATCAGGCCGGCAAGGGTACTCCCTGCCTCATCGCCGTTCAGCAGGATGCCACCGGCAAGGCATGGGAGATCGCAAAGGCATACGGCCTTGGCATCGGCGGTGCCAGAGCGGGTCTTCTGGAAACCACCTTCCGCACCGAGACCGAGACCGACCTCTTCGGCGAGCAGGCTGTCCTTTGCGGCGGTGTTTGTGCACTTATGCAGGCAGGCTTTGAGACACTTTGCGAGGCAGGCTACGATCCGAGAAACGCTTACTTTGAGTGTATCCACGAGATGAAGCTGATCGTTGACCTTATCTATCAGTCAGGCTTTGCAGGCATGAGATATTCTATCTCCAACACAGCTGAGTACGGCGACTATGTAACAGGCCCTAAGCTCATCACCGAGGAGACAAAGAAGACAATGAAGAAGATCCTTTCCGATATTCAGGACGGTTCTTTCGCAAAGGAGTTCCTGCTTGATATGTCA
>JAFYFY010000224.1 GCA_017543485.1 Lachnospiraceae bacterium
AGTAGTCAACAAGCAGAACAAGGATAAATATGATGTATTCAATCATCGACACAGCAAAAAGGTGATCACTCTACGTGACCACCTTTTCGTTTGATGTAATTTTGTTTGTTTTGTCTGTCTACTTGACAGACCCCAGATCAGTATGCCGGTCCCTTTTTCGGTTCTCTGCTTTATATTCTCTACCTTATTTGTTCTCAGGTGCAATCTGGGTGTAGGTCCGGATGATCACGGGGATCAGCTTGTGGAGATGTTTTTTCAGCTCCTCCGGCGGGATGGGATCTCTGTGGATGATGGAGCTGTAGGCCGTGGAGCCGATGAGCTCCACCAGGAAGAAGAGCATCACCTCCGGTTCCTCCACCTCCACGCCGCAGTCCTTACAATGCTGCAAAAAAAGCTGCTGGAAGGGCACCTGCTCCTCTGTCACCCCGCTTTCCAGAGCGCTCCGGAACACGCCCCAGCTTAAATCCTTGTGGATGAAGGCCAGGAGGGGCTTATTTTCGCAGAGGGCATCCAGAATGTGATCCGTGAGGAAGAGGATGCTTTCCGTGTAGTCCGTGATGCCGCTGCGCTTTAGATCCGCGTAGGCATTGTTGAAAAACTGCTCGGACTTCCGGGCGATGATGTGATTCCGGATGTCGTATTTATCCTTAAAATAGAGATAGAAGGTTCCCTTTGCCACCCCGGCCCGCAGAGCGATGTCCGAGATGGAGGTGTTGCTCAGGCCCTGACTCGTAAAGAGTTCAAAGGCCGTGTTCAGCAGGGAATCTCTTTTTGTTTTCTTGTTTTCTTCCGCTTTCCCCATGGGTTTCTCCCTTGAAAGTCCCTTTTCCCGAAACTTTCCTTTGTCTTTCAATATACGAAAAAAGAAAGATTTTGTAAAATCCGAAAAATATTATTGACCAACGGTCACTTTTGTATTATAACAGTCAATGTAAAAAATGACCAGCAGTCATAAAATATTTTTTTCAAAAGATCGCTTCCGGTTTCGGAACGCGGATCAGCTTATCTAGGAAAGGAGCAATCATTATGGGAAAGATATCCGAGAAGATCGTAAAGCTGCGGATCCCCATCTTCATCCTCAGCCTGCTGCTTTTGATCCCGGCGCTCATCGGGTATGTGAACACGCGTATCAACTACGACATACTGACCTACCTCCCCGGTGAGATCGAGACCATGCAGGGCCAGGACATCCTGGAGGAGGAGTTCGGCACCGGCGCCTTTGCAATGCTCATTGTGGAAGGCATGGATGACAAGGATGTGGCGAAGCTCAAGAGCAAAGTCAGTGAAGTGGATCATGTGAAGAACGTGATCTGGTATGATTCCATCGCAGACCTCAGCGTCCCCATGGAGATGCTTCCCGATGACCTCTACGAGGCCTTCAACGGAGACGGCGCCACGGAGATGTTCGTCATCTTTGACGAAACCACCTCCGCCGACGGCACCATGGATGCGGTGGAAGAGATCCGGCGGATCACGGGCGAGCAGGCCTTCTTAAGCGGCATGTCCGCTACGGTGGTGGACACCAAGAACTTGACAATCAAGGAGACTCCTATTTATGTGGGCATCGCAGTGCTCCTGGCGGTCATCGTCCTGTCCCTCACCATGGATAACTACCTGATCCCGCTCTTTTTCCTCTCCAGCATCGGGATGGCCATTCTCTACAACCTGGGCACCAACGTGTTCCGGGGAGAGATCTCCTTCCTGACCCAGGCCCTCAGCGCGGTGCTGCAGCTGGGCGTCACCCTGGACTACTCCATTTTCCTCTGGCATTCCTACCGGGAGGAGCTGGAGAAGGGCACGGAGGATAAAAAAGCAGCCATGGCAGCCGCCATTGACGCCACCTTTGTTTCCGTCCTCGGAAGCTCCATTACCACGGTGGCAGGTTTCGTTGCCCTGTGCTTTATGAGCTTCGGCATCGGCCTGGACATCGGAATCGTCATGGCAAAGGGTGTGGTCATCGGCGTCATCGCCTGCATCACCATCCTGCCTTCGATGATCCTGATCTTCGACAAGGTATTGGAAAAGACCAATCACAAGCCTCTGATGCGGGAGTTTGACAAGATCCCCGATTGGATCGTAAACCACCACCTGCTGCTGGGCGCCTTGTTCCTGGTGCTGCTGGTGCCTGCCATCTACGGCTACCGCAACACATCCGTCTATTATAATCTGGGCGATACCCTTCCGGAGTACCTGCCCAGCGTACAGGCCATCGCAAAGCAGGATGCGGTGTCCGATATAAACTCCACCTACGTGCTGCTTTTGGACAAGGACCTTTCGGAAACAGACACCCGGAAGATGATCCGGGAACTGAAGGAGGTGGACGGCATCACCTCTGTCCTGGGAACCGACAGTATCGTCGGTCCGCTTTTCCCGAAGGAGATGATCCCGGAGGATCTTTTGGCGGACCTGGAGAGTGACCGGCACAAGATGATGCTGGTGAGCTCGGAATACAAGGTAGCCACGGATGAGGTCAACGCACAGATCGCCCGGGTAAATACCATCGTCAAGTCCTACGATCAAGGCGGCATGGTGGTGGGCGAAGCGCCTTGTACCAAAGACCTCATCACCATCACCGACAAGGACTTTAAGGTGGTGAGCTGGATCTCCATCGGCGCGGTATTTTTCATCATCTTTTTCGTGCTGCGGAGCCTGTCCCTGCCCGTGATCCTGGTGAGCGTCATTGAGTTCGCCATCTTCATCAATATGGGACTTACCACTTACACCGGAACCACCATTCCCTTCATCGCCTCCGTGGTCATCGGCACCATCCAGCTGGGGTCCACCGTGGATTACGCCATTCTGATGACCACCAGATACTGCAAGGAGCGCAAAGGGGGCTGCGATAAGGCGGAAGCGACACGCATCGCTCTGAAGACCGGCATGAAATCCGTCATTGTCAGCGCTCTGAGCTTTTTCGCCGCCACCTTCGGCGTAGGGCTCATCTCCAGCATTGACATGATCGGAGCCCTCTGCAACCTCATGGCCAGAGGCGCCATTGTCAGTATGATCGTAGTCATTCTGGTGCTGCCCAGCATGTACATGTGCCTGGACGGCCTCATCTGCAGGACCACCTTAGGGATGCCGCATGCAGCATTTACCCGCCGGGCGCATACCGGGCTGCGGGAGAGATTCGGACACTGAGGACGGGAGCATAAAAACGCCCCGATCCGGGAGATAGATTGCAAAAAAGGAGCTGGATTATGAGAAACGTAAAGAAATGGATGGCATTGGGACTCAGTATCATGATGACCGTTTCCGTGACCGGATGCGGCCTGGAATCCATCGGACATGTCAGCGCGGAAGAGTACACGAATCCGAATGTGATCGAAGAGGAAGACCTGGAGGAAAACCTGGAGGAAGCCCTGGTGGGACAGACCTCTACGGGAAAGCAAAAAGAAGAGACCGTATATGTGGTAGCGGGTGCGGATGGCGCAGCGCAAAAGATCATCGTCAGCAACTGGCTGAAAAACCCGGAAGGCGCGGACAAGCTGCAGGATGCCTCCGATCTGCAAAGCATTGAGAATGTAAAGGGGGATGAAACCTATACCGGCAGCGGCAATTCCATGGTCTGGAATGCAGGCGGAAACGATATCTATTATCGCGGAACCACCGAAAAGGAGCTTCCCATTAAGATCACCGTCAAGTATTACCTGGACGGAAACGAGATCGCTCCCGCGGATCTGGCAGGCAAGTCCGGTCATGTGACCATCCGCTACGCGTATGAAAATACCGAGAAACAGACCGTCAGGATCGGCGATGAGGACGCTGTGATCTACACGCCCTTCGGTGCACTCACCGGACTGATCCTGGACGGGGAGAACTTCTCCAATGTGGAGGTCACCAGCGGAAATGTCATAAACGACGGCAGCAAGTATGTGGTCATGGGCATGGCCTTCCCGGGACTGCGGGAGAGTCTGGCCCTGGATGAGAACAAACTGGCAGATTTAGGACTCGGCGATCTCTATCAGATCCCCGATACCCTGGAGATCTCTGCGGATACCACCGATTTTGAACTGACCATGGCCCTCACCGTCATCAGCAGCGACGTGACGGATGTCCTGGGAATGGGCGATGTCTCGGATACCGAAGGCCTCGATTCTCTGGAGGAGGACATGAACAAGCTCCAGGACGGCTCGGATGCCCTTCTGGGCGGTGCCGGTGACCTTCTGGACGGAGCGGGAGAGCTTCTG
>JAFYFY010000225.1 GCA_017543485.1 Lachnospiraceae bacterium
AACTATGATGATTTGCCATTTTGCAGAAGAAAGAGATGTGATTTAATGTGCTTGTAGACTTGTAAACAAGTATACAAGCAATTTGTGAGAACCGTAAACAGGAAATGAGGGTTGCAGGAACCGTACCGGAATGATCATTGATGAGAGGCTCCCGGGCGAAAATGCCAGAGATTTCGCTTTCCGAATTCTAAAAGACAATATCGTCTCCCTGGAGTTAAAGCCCGGGACACTGCTTTCCGAGAACGAGACGGCCGCAAAGCTGGGGCTTTCCAGAACTCCTCTGCGGGAGGCCATCAGCGATCTGTCCAGGGTATCCATCATCGAGACCTTTCCCCAGAGAGGATCCTACATCTCCCTGATCGATCCCCAGATGGTGGAGGAAGCCAGATTCCTGCGGCGGGTGCTGGACGAAGCGGTGATCCGGCTGGCCTGCCGGGAGACGGATCCGGAGACCATGAAAAAGCTGGAGGACAACATCGATCTCCAGGAGTTCTATCTGGCAAAGGCCAATGCGGAAAAAATCTACGAGCTGGACAACGCCTTCCACAGACTGATCTATGTAGCGGCCCGGAAGGAGATCATCTTTGAGATGCGCTCCACCCTCATGATCCACTTTGACCGGGTGCGGACCCTGTCGGTGGAGGCCGTGAAGGACATGAAGATCGTGGCCGACCACAGCGGGATGCTGGAGGCCATCAAGGCGCACGATGAGGAAAAGGCCGTTGCTTTGGTGGAAAAGCACCTGTCCAGATACAGCTTTGACGCGGAACAGATCCGGGAGCGGTTCCCGGAGTATTTCAAAAAATAAAGCGCAAGGAGAAGGGTATGGCAAAGCAGGCAGCCGAAAAACAAAAGAACCCACCGGTTCCCAGGAGAAAGCTGGATAAAAACTACATCAAGAGATACTGGCAGCTCTATGCATTGCTCCTTCTGCCCATCGCGTATCTTTTGATCTTCAAGTATCTGCCCATGCGCTACATCATCCTGGCGTTTAAGGAGTACAAGCTCAACACGCCGCTTTCGAAGATGCCCTGGGCCAATGTGAAGGGGCAGACGGATGTCTTCAAGTATTTCAAGACCGCCTTCGGCAATGCCGATTTCAGACGGGCCCTCTGGAATACCGTGAAGCTGAATCTCCTGGACCTGGTGGCCGGCTTCCCGGCTCCTATCATCTTCGCCCTGATCCTGAACGAGCTTCCCTTCAAGAAGTTCAAGAAGACCGTTCAGACCATCGCCTACATGCCCCACTTCCTGTCCTGGGTCATCATCGCGAACCTGTGCACCCAGCTCTTTGCACCCACCGACGGCAGGATCAACTCCCTGCTCACCAAGATGGGAGCGGAGACCATCCCCTTCCTGGACGATCCGGCTCACTGGGTGGGCACCTATGTGGGAGCGGGAGTGTGGCAGAACTTCGGCTGGGGCTCCATCATCTATCTGGCAGCCATCGCCGGCATCAACACCGAGCTCTACGAAGCGGCTTCTGTGGACGGTGCGGGGCGCTTTAAGAAGATGTGGCACATCACCCTGCCCGGCATCAAGCCCACCATCGTGGTGCTCCTCATCATGAACCTGGGATATATCATGGGCGGCGGTTTCGAGAGACCCTTCGCCATGAAGAACAACCTGGTGATGAACGTGGCGGAAGTCATCTCCACCTTCGTCTACAAAGTCGGTATCCAGCAGCTCAAGATCTCCCTGACCACGGCCGTGGGTCTGTTCCAGTCGGTGGTAGGCCTCTTCTTCCTGCTGACGGCGAATACCATCTCGCGCAAGCTCGGTGAAAGGGGGATCTGGTGATGAAGATTAAATCCGTAAAATCCCGCATCGGCGACTGGGTGTTCGTATTCTTCTGCGTGATCATCGCCGTGATCTGTGTCCTGCCCATGTTAAACCTGCTGGCCAAGTCCCTGTCCGCCACGGATTTCCTGATCCGTCACGAGGTGTACATCTGGCCCAAGGGCTTTAACCTGGAGGCGTACCAGACGGTGCTCAGCGACCCGAAGTACCAGAGAGCCTTTGTCTGGACCGCATTCCTCACCCTGGTGTGCACGCTGCTGTCCCTGACCATGACGACGCTGTGTGCATACCCCCTGATCTTCCCGCAGTTAAAGGGACGTGGTGCCATCAATATCTTCATCACCATCACCATGTTCTTTAACGCAGGAACCATCCCGAACTACCTGCTGATGAGCGATCTGGGACTTTTGGAAAATCCCCTGGTCCTGATCATTCCCAGCTGTCTGAGCGTGTACAACATGATCATCATGCGAAGCTTCTTCTACGGGATCCCGGATTCCCTGCGGGAGTCCGCGGAGATCGACGGAGCCAGCTTCGTCCAGATCCTGACAAAGATCTACCTCCCGCTGTCAAAGCCCGTGCTGGCCACCCTGGCACTCTTTTATGCGGTGGGCAGATGGAACGGTTACGGTGACGCGCTGATGTACATCAAGACCAACAAACAGTACTTCCCGCTGCAGCTCCTTCTGTACAACATCTTAAACAACACCAACGCCGTGGAAGTGGCAGCCCAGGAAGGCTTCATGCAGCCCGGTCTGAAGGATTCCCTGAAATCCGCCACCGTCATGTTCGCCACGGTGCCCATCCTGCTGATCTACCCCTGGCTGCAGAGGTACTTCATCGCCGGCGTGACCATCGGCGCGGTGAAGGAGTAAGGCAAAAACCCGAAAACGGAATAGACGCCGGAGGAAGCCGGCGATATTCATACAAACAATTTCAAAGGAGGAATGAGATGAAAAAGAAGATTTTATCGGTAGTGCTTGCATCTGCGATGATCTTTTCCCTCGCAGCATGCGGAAACTCTACGCCTGCTCCGGCTCCTGAGACTCAGGCACCGGCTCAGACCGAGACCGCTACACCCGCAGCAAGCAGCTCCACGGACACCGCGGCAGAGCCCGCAGCGGCAGAGCCCGCAGGACCGGATGCCCGGGGCATGATCGACGGCAAGTTCGCTGAGACCAGACACATCAGCGTCGAGCTCTACGACCGGAACGTGGACGGCGGTACCGAGGCAGGCAACAATGCATGGACCCAGTGGATCCAGCAGCAGATGCTTGACCGTTACAACGTGGAAGTGGAATTCGTCACGGTCTCCCGTTGGGCAGAGTCCGACGATATCAACAACCTGCTGGCATCCCAGACCGCACCTGACATCTGCTACACCTACAACTACGGCGCCATCCAGACCTATGCAAACATGGGCGGTGTCATCGACCTGGCTCCCCTTCTTGCGGAGAACAAGGATCTGGTCCCCAGCATGTTCGACTGGCTGGGAGACGAGCTGATCTATCAGGATCTCGATCCCAGCGCAGGCACCCTGTGGGCCATCGAAGGAAAGAGAAACGAGATCTGCCGCATCAACACCTTCGTCCGGAAGGACTGGCTGGACACCCTTGGACTGAAGGAGCCCACCAACAAGGCTGAGTTCGAAGAGATGCTGATCGCGTTCCGTGACAATGCGGACACCCTTCTGGGCGCAGACGCTTCCAAGATGGTGCCCTACTCCATCTCCTACGATGTAGGCTGGAGAGCAGCAACCCTGATCGAGTCCTTCATGGATCCTGACATCTCCGACAAAGAATACTACGTGAACGGCTACGATGACAGAAAGTTCACCGAGAACGGCACCAAGGAAGCCGTGAGACTCTTGAACAAGTGGTACAACATGGGTCTCATCTGGAAGGATTTCGCAGTGCACACCGGTGACGACACCTCCGAGGACGACATGATCAAGGCCGGATTCGTCGGTGCTTTCACTCACAACTATGACTACCCGTTCAGAAACGGCAAGGATTCCATCAACGCCACCCTGGCAGCTCAGTACGGCGACAATGCGAAGTTCGTGGCAGTCAACTGCTTCGAAGACAAGAACGGCGGTTACAACAAGTACAGCTATTCCAACAGCGGCGACCGCAAGGTCTTCTTCCCCGCTACCAACGACGAGCCCATTGCTTCCCTGTGCTACCTGGAGTTCATGTCCCAGGCTTCCACCGTGGAATATCTCCAGATCGGTGACGAGGGTGTCCTGCACACCATCGATCCCGCTACCGGCGCAGTGGTCCTTCAGGCTCCCGATGAGGCACATCATGACTGGTACCAGAACTCCGGCAAGAACATCGACATGACCATCAACTGCAACGGTCTGAGACTGTCCACTCCGGAACTCACCACTCTGTCCCTGGCATTCTCTTACTCCGATGTGGATCCCGCTGACGTGCAGCACGCCATCGAGGTCGCTACCCTGGATGCACAGGTTCCTCCGACTCCCTCCGTGGGCGACATCGCAGCAGAGACCGAAGGCACCGACCTGGCAGGCAAGAGAGACCAGACCTACGACAAGGCAGTCATCGCTTCCGAGGCTGATTTCGACAGCGTCTGGGATGCAGGCATGGCTGAGTACCTGGCAGCAGGCGGACAGGCCATCATGGATGAGAGAGCAGCCGCTTGGGATGCTACCTACTCTTCCGACATGCTTCCGTAAGCAAAACAGCTCCCTGAACTGATGTGAGGGTGGCCGGGGCTCCGGGATTCGGGGCCCCGGCTTTTGCATGGGAAAAGCCCGGCGTCCGTGCACTTACCATTTGACATCTGTCTTCAAATTCCGCATTATGGTACCTGAAGCGGCAGGGGCGCCGGCCCCGGATCCGCTGAGGAGAGAACGGGGGTACTGGCACATGAAAAAAAAGAAAAGCACCGCGGTGATGGTCCTGTTTGTCACCCGCGTCTGTCTGTGGGTGACCGCTCTGGTCTCCACCGTCTATTGGATCTGGTTTTCCGCAAAGCTGCACGCGGACGGGATCTTTGATCCCCACGAGTACGCTACGGCGCTTCGGCCGGTGTTCTACACCTGCGTCGTCATCGCCTTTCTCTCCGTGGCGCTCAGCTTTGTGCTCTACGCAGTCAGCAAAAAGATCGATCAGGAAAAAGGAACAGCCAAATGAGACATCTTCGGAAAAAAGAGCTGGTGCTTTTGATGGCACAGGCCCTGCTCCTTTCCCTTTTTCTGTGCGCCTGCGGCCGCACCGAGGAGGAGACGGAGGATCCGGGGCTTCTTCTGGGCTTCAGCCAGATCGGGTCCGAGAGCGCCTGGCGCATCGGCAATACCCGGGATATCGAGGAACAGGCCGAAAACTACGGCATCAGCCTGATGCTGGAAAATGCAAACCAGAAGCAGGAAAATCAGATCGCAGCCATCCGGCGCTTCATCGCCTACAAGGTGGACGTCATCGCCTTTTCTCCCATCGTGGAAGAGGGGTGGGACAATGTGCTGGAGGAGGCCAGGGAAGCCGGGATCCCCGTGATCTTAGTGGACCGGGACATCAGCACGGACAAGGAAGGCCTCATCACCTGCCTCATCGGCGCGGACTTTTACAACGAGGGGAAGATGGCGGGGGAGTACCTGGTCCGAAAGGCGGACCGCCTGGGCTTGGAGCACCTGAACATCGTGGAGATCACCGGTACCGCCAATTCCACCCCCATGCTGCAGCGTCAGGCCGGCTTTTTCGATGCCATCGCCGGGGATGAGCGCATGACGGTGCTTGAGAGCATTGACGGGGACTTTTTAAAGAGCCGGGGGGCGGAGTGCATGCGGTATCTTCTGGATACCTACGGGGATTCCATCGACGTGGTGTATTCCCACAACGACGAGATGACCCTGGGGGCCCTGCCGGAGATCGAAAAGGCGGGGGTGAACCCCGGGAGCGACCTCATCATCATCTCCATCGACGGCGGACAGGAGGCCATCGATGTGCTCAAGCAGGGCAAGATCAACTGTGTGGTGGAGTGCACCCCGAAGCTGGGCAGGTCCCTGATGGAGACCGTGCTGAAGCTGGAAAACGGGGAGCAGGTGGAGCCCCTGATCCATCCCACGGAGCAGATCTTCAGCGACGAACAGAACACCTCCCTCATCGCCCCCAGAGGATACTGATCCATGAAAAAGGTCCGGAAGGAAAAAAGCATCCTGGGCCGCATCAGCGACTTAAGTCACAGGCTGGTGCTGATGCTGGTGATCCCCATCGTCATCAGCCTGCTTTTGATGCTCTTTTACGCTCAGGCCTACCACAGCGCCATCACCCGGATGGAGACCATCGCAGACCTGAAGACGGAGGTGACGGAGAAGATCCCGGGGGATGCCTGGAACATCATCAGCGGCCGGGAGACCTTCGGCGGGACAAAGATCTATGGCACCCTCCATGAGGTGGAGGCCACCATCGACGAGATCACCGAACAGACCGGGCGGGAGAACCGACTGTCCCTCATCGTGGCGGGCCGGACCATGCAGACATTGGAAAACTATGTGGACCGCATCCGGGACAACCAGGCGGCCCAGGTCCCGGTGGTGGAAAACGAGGCGGTGCTGACGGAGGTCCGGGATGTGGCCTCCCTGGTGGACAGCATGCTGAACGAATATATCGCAAAGGAGATTGGCTCCGCGGCTAAGATGAGCCTGACCCTGCGGCTGGTGATCCTGGTGACGGCAGGGGCGGAGCTTTTCATCGTGGCGCTGGCCATGTGGCTCCGGAACCGCTCCGTCAAAGCCACGGCCCGCTCCATCAGGGGACCCATCGAACAGCTGGAGGAAGCCTCGGCCCGGATCGCGGAGGGGAATCTGGACGCCAGGCTGGAGGATACGGATGTCACGGAGCTTCGAAACCTCACCAAGCAGGTGAACATCATGGCGGACCGGCTGAAGGAGATGATGGAGCAGAGCACCCGGGATGCGGGGAACCTGCGGAAGGCGGAGCTTCGCACCCTGCAGGCCCAGATCAATCCCCATTTTCTTTACAATACCCTGGATGCCATCGTCTGGAAGGCGGAGGCGGGGGACAAGGATGAGGTCATTCATCTCACCAGTGCCCTCAGCGACTTTTTCCGCATCAGTCTCTCCTCCGGCGCGGACTGGATCCCCATCAGCCAGGAGAAAAAGCACATTGAGGGATATCTGCGGATCCAGCAGACCCGCTACCGGGACATCATGTCCTACGAGATCGACATCCCCGACGAGATCGGTGAATTCTATATCCTGAAGCTTCTGCTGCAGCCCCTGGTGGAAAATGCCCTCTACCACGGCATCAAGATCAAGCGCGGCGGGGGCCGGATCTATGTCAGTGCCAGACAGGAGGAGGGGGATCTGGTCTTTACCGTCCGGGATACGGGAGGCGGCATGACCCCGGAGCAGCTTAGGGCTTTAAACGAGCGGATGAAGCAGGGGCAGCCCACCGTCAGCGCCGGGGGCGGAGGCTTCGGACTGGTGAACGTAAACCTCCGGATCCGCCTGTACTACAACCGGACGGAAGGGCTGCAGATCGAAAGCGGGGATGAGGGAACCACGGTATCCTTCCGGGTGCCCTGCAGAACGAGAGAGGAGATTTCGGAAAATGAAAGTATTTCTGGCGGATGATGAGATCGTCGTCCGGGAGGGGATCCGGGAATCCTTCCCCTGGGACGAGACCCCGTATGTGCTGGTGGGGGAGGCACCCGACGGAGAGATGGCTCTGCCCATGATCCGGGATACGAACCCGGACATCGTCATCACGGACATCAAGATGCCCTTCATGGACGGCATCGAGCTGTGCCGGACCCTCCGGGCCCGGATGCCCTGGATCGGCATCATCGTCTTAAGCGGATATGACGAATTCGAATATGCCAGACAGTGCATCGCCCTGGGGGTGCGGGAGTATCTCCTAAAGCCCATCAACGCGGAGGATCTGAAAGCCGCACTGGATAAGGTCAGCGCACAGATCCGGGAGGAGCGCCGCTCCTACGAGCACGCCGCCAGCCTTCGGGCCCGGATGGAGAGCGACGGGAAGTTCGTGAAGGAAAAGATGGTGGGAGCCCTCTTTTCCGATGAGGCGGCGGAGGAGGATGCGGTAAACGTCCTGGCCCAGCTGGCTGCCATGGGGTGTCAGGTCCCGGCGCCTTTTTATGAAGTCATCGATGCGGCCTTCGACCCTGCGGACAAGGGCAGGGAGGCGGCATCCGTCCTGGCGGAGAGCAGCGGGGGCATCGCCCTTCCCTCCCCGGGCCGGGTGGGGACCCGGTTTCTCATTCTGGGGGAGACG
Source organism: Lachnospiraceae bacterium (assembly GCA_017543485.1). Lineage (GTDB taxonomy): Bacteria > Bacillota > Clostridia > Lachnospirales > Lachnospiraceae > AC2028. The sequence continues at coordinate 8,082 of JAFYFY010000225.1, forward strand.
GCGGAGGATACGGAGGAAAAGGCCTACGATTTCGCCAATTCCCTCTCCCAGGAGTTGGAGCGTGTGGGCTGCGGGCAGATCCGCATCGGCATCGGCGATATCGTCCGGGAGCCGGAGCAGATCTATCAGAGCTTTCGCACCGCCAGACATATCCGGCATCTTCTGACCCCCCGGACGGAGTCCCAGGCCATCATCCTGGGCACCCGGGAGATGGGGGATGTCCCGGAGGATCCCGCCACCCCCTCCGTCATCAGCGAGGCCAAGCTCTACATGTCCCGGAATTTCACGAATCCGAACCTGATGCTCCAGGATGTGGCGAAGGCCGTGGGCATGAGCAACTCCCGGTTTTCCACCGTCTTTTCCCAGGCGGGGGGCCAGACCTTCACGGAGTATCTCATCCATCTGCGGCTGGGAAAGGCCAAGGAGCTCCTGCGCACCACGGGGGAGAAAAACTCCCAGATCGCCCGGGAGGTGGGATACAACGATGCCCACTATTTCAGCTACATCTTCAAGAAAAACACGGGGATGACCCCCTCCGAATACCGGACGCAGTATCAAAATCAACCGGAGTAAAATCAAAACGAACCGTTTTCCGGAATAACCCGCCAAGGACAAAATCATTTTCAACCAACTCAAAATCTGGCTGGATTTACCCTTTCCGAAAAGTGCGGTATCCTTTTCTCCAGACAGCCAATCAAGGCTGAAATTGGAGGAGGAAAACGAAATGAAAAAGTTGAAATCATTACTCGTAGCCAGCGTACTGGTCTTTTCCATGGTACTCTCGGCATGCGGCGCGGATCAGGGAAGCTCCGCAGGAAGCAGCTCCAGCAGCTCCAGTAGCTCCGGCAGCAGCAGTTCCAGCACCAGCACCGCAGCAGCTCCCGCTGCATCCGGCACCATCAAGGTCGGTGTGGTGAACAACCCGCCTTCCGAGTCCGGCTACCGTGAGGCCAACGTAAAGGACATGGAGAATGTTTTCTCCGCAGCAAACGGCTATGACCTGAAGACCTTTTACAGCCTGAAGAACGACGAGCAGCTCCAGGCAGCTCAGGGCTTCATCACCGAGGGTGTTGATTATCTCCTGATCTCCGCTGCAGAGACCACCGGCTGGGACGAGGTCCTCAAGAAGGCACAGGAAGCCGGCATCAAGGTTTATCTCTTCGACCGTATGATCGACGTGGACGAGAATCTGTACGAAGCAGCAGTCGTCTCCGATATGGCGAAGGAAGGCGAGACCGCAGTCAACTGGCTGCTGGATCAGAAGCTGGATGTCTACAATGTCATCCACATCCAGGGTGCCATGGGCTCCGACGCTCAGATCGGCCGTACCGGTGCTCTTGACGC
>JAFYFY010000030.1 GCA_017543485.1 Lachnospiraceae bacterium
ATGGCGCTGATGAACACTATTGACAGCTACATCCCCGATCCTCAGCGTGATACCGACAAGCCTTTCCTGATGCCTGTCGAGGATGTATTCACCATTTCCGGTCGTGGTACCGTTGCTACCGGTAGAGTCGAGCGCGGTACCCTGCACCTGTCCGACGAAGTCGAGATCATCGGTATCAAGGAAGAAACCCAGAAGTCCGTCATCACCGGAATCGAGATGTTCCGCAAGATGCTGGATGAGGCTCAGGCCGGCGACAACATCGGCGCTCTGCTTCGTGGTATCAACAGAACCGATATCCAGAGAGGCCAGGTCATTGCAAAGCCCGGCACCGTTACCTGCCACAAGAAGTTTACCGCTCAGGTTTACGTTCTGACCAAGGACGAGGGTGGACGTCACACTCCTTTCTTCAACAACTATCGTCCTCAGTTCTACTTCAGAACCACCGATGTCACCGGTGTCTGCAACCTTCCTGCAGGAACCGAGATGTGCATGCCCGGTGATAACATTGAGATGACCATCGAGCTGATCCATCCCATCGCTATGGAGCAGGGACTTACCTTCGCTATCCGCGAGGGCGGAAGAACTGTCGGATCCGGCCGTGTGGCTACCATCATCGAGTAATCCGAGATTCGGATCACCTGATCTAAAACCGCAAAACTCCCCGGGGAATCTCCCCGGGGAGTTTTTTGTCGGGTTCCTGGGGGCCCCTTTCCCCGGTTCGCCAAATAGGGTATAATAGCAACGGCCCGTTTTTTGGAAGACAGAAATGGCCGCTTATGAGGAGGAGACAGATGAAAAAGAAACTGACAGCCGTGATTCTGGCCGGGATGCTGGCCCTAACCTTAAGCGCCTGTGCGGGAGCCGGTACCGGCGGCGACAGCAAGCCGGGGCAGTCCTCGGCAGAGCTGCTGGATTCGGTGCTGGGCCAGACCTCGGATCCGGAACCTGCCCAGACACAGAAAGAGGAGACCCAGACCTCTGCCGGCAGCGCGGAGACGGATACCGAAACCGCCGGGAACAGTTCTTCCGGGTCCACCGCCGGTATGCAGAGCGATCCCAATGTGGAGGTCTATGACAACGAGGACGGTACCTACTTTATCGAGGGCCGGATCGGGGACACCTTTGAGACGGACTGGTTCACCTTTACGATCAATGACGCATATCAGATCGGGAGCCTGGAGGGGTACACCCAGAGCGCCGGCAATGTCTTCGTGGTGGTGGATATGACCATCACCAATACGGACCGGGTCTCCGTGGATATCTATAATTCCGATTTTCAGCTGCAATGGGGCGACGATGCGGACGATGCCTACAGCTACGCCATCGGCGTGGAGGATGAGCTGCTGCCCGGCATGTTCGGCGGAACCACCACTGTGGGGGTGAACGAGACCGTAAACGGCCTGTTTGTCTTTGAAGCACCTGCCGGGAACCGGGATTTCTCCGTCTCCTTCCAGGAGTACTACAGCAATGAGGAGCTGGGAGATTTGTTCTTCGTCTACTTCACCGCAAAGCCCGATGCCAGCGCAGAGCTGAGCCAGGAGGAAGAGTCCTATGATATTCCCGCACTGGGCATCACGGTGGTGACCCAGGCTTCCGAGTGGGAAGGCTTTTATGAGGGCACTATGCGTGCTGTCGGCTTCGGAGCCGATTATGAGGGAATCGATGAGGAGTTTGACGCATCTGCGATCCTGGTGCTGCAGGATGGCGGGGATTCCTATTTCGAGATCTATTCCGACGGCTTCGACATCTGGACCGGCGCGGATTTCGGCTGGTACAGCGAGGAGGGCATCCCTCTGGTCTCCATGTACGTGGAGGTTTCGGACGATGCCGTGACTCCCGTGGTGAAGGGGACGGACGATGCCTATGTGGCGGATATGTATCTGGATGCCGAAGGAGTGAAGCCCTTTGCCATGACCTCGGACGGAGTGCATGATGCCAACCTGACCACGGAGTTTACCTATGTGGATCCGGACCGGGACGGCACCATGGGCATGACCTTTACCTTCAATGTGACCAAGGTCCCTTTTAATTGACGGATTCGGGCATACATGCCGGAGAGAGGAAAGATGGATATACAGAAGATCCTGGGAGCCTGTGACCATACCCTGCTTTTGCAGGGAGCAACACCGGAGGAGATCCGCGCACTCTGCGATGATGCGCTGAAATACCGGACGGCCTCTGTCTGCATCCCGCCCTGCTATGTGAAAATGGCAAAGGAATACGGCGGGAAGGAACTGTGTGTGTGCACGGTCATCGGCTTTCCCAATGGCAATATGACCACTGCGTCCAAGGTGTTCGAAACCGAGGATGCGCTTCGAAACGGGGCGGACGAGATCGACATGGTGATCAACATCGGCCTGTTGAAAGCAGGGGAGGACGAAGCCGTGCTGGAGGAGATCCGGGCGGTGAAAGCCGCCTGCGGATCGAAGATCCTGAAGGTGATCATCGAGACCTGCCTTCTGACGGAGGAGGAAAAGATCCGGATGTGTGACATCGTCACCCGGTCCGGTGCCGATTTTATCAAGACCTCCACCGGGTTTTCCACGGGAGGCGCCACCTTTGACGACATCCGGCTGTTCCGTAAGCATGTGGGCCCCGGGGTCCGGATCAAGGCTGCGGGAGGGATCTCCTCCCTGGAGGATGCGGAGCGATTCCTGGAGCTGGGGGCGGACCGGCTGGGTACCAGCCGCGTCGTAAAGCTGGTGAAAGCACAGAAAAGTGCCTAGGATTTTTTGACGATTCTACGCTGATACGGTATAATATATGTACTTATGAAAGGTACGCAGCGCAGGGTTCGTCCGAAAAGAAATCTGAAAAAAGAAATCTATCGGGACCGGTATCTGCTGTTGATGCTGGTTCCGGTTTTGCTTTATTATGTCATTTTCTGCTATCTGCCCATGAGCGGCCTGGTGATGGCCTTCAATCAGTACCAGATCGGATCCGGACTTCGGGGGATCTTCACTGCGAAATTCGTGGGGCTGCGCTGGTTTCGTCAGTTTTTCGGCTCCATCTACCTGCGCCGCCTGGTGCGAAATACCTTTTTGCTTCAGCTCTACTCCCTGATCTTTGGCTTTCCCGTTCCCATCCTCTTTGCCATCGCCGTGACACAGGTTCCCAGACGAAAGGTCCGAAGGCGGATCCAGATCGTCACATACCTTCCCTATTTTATCTCCACCGTGGTGGTCTGCGGGATGATCACCAATTTCCTCTCTCCCTCCGGCGGCATCGTGAACCACCTCCTGAACCGGCTGGGGTATGAGAGCATCAATTTTCTGAATCTCCCGGAGTGGTTTCGGACCATCTATGTGGTGTCCGGGATCTGGCAGGGCTTCGGGTTCAATTCCATCGTTTTTGTCGCCTCCATTATGACCATCCCCCGGGATCTGTTTGAAGCCATGAAGGTGGACGGGGCCAGCAGGATGCAGATCATCCGGAATCTGATCCTGCCCTCCATCCGGCCCACGGTGATCCTGATCCTGATCATGACCCTGGGGACCATGATGAGCGTCGGATTCGAAAAGGTGTATCTTCTGTACAACACCGCCGTCTACGAGACGGCGGATGTGATCCAGACCTATGTCTACCGTCAGGGCATCCAGAGCAGCAATTTCAGTTACGCAGCGGCGGTGGGACTGTTTAATTCCGTGATCAATTTCGCCATCGTATTTGTGGCTAACCGCATCAGCAGAAAGGTATCGGATGTCGCACTCTGGTAAAACACAGAAAACCTTAAACCGCTATCTTTCCAGATGGGACAGGCGCCTGGAGCGGGAACTTGCCCGCTTTCGCCGGAAGACCCCGGGAGAAAAGGTCTTCGACCTTCTGGTATGGGTCTTTCTGTGCTTTGGCGTGGTGATCTGCGCGTATCCCTTCCTGTATGTGCTGTCCGTATCCTTAAGTTCGGGGGAGGCGGTGAATAAAGGGCAGGTGTGGCTTCTCCCGGTGGGACTCAGCCTGGACAGCCTGGTGACGGTTCTGACCTTCCGGCAGCTGTGGGTCTCCTTTGGAAATACCGTGCTGTACACCGTGGCGGGCACGGCCCTCAATCTCCTGATGACCTGCCTGGCAGCCTATCCCCTGTCCAGACACCGGTTTTTCCTGCGCAGGCAGGTGAACTTTCTCATCACCCTGACCATGTATTTTTCCGGGGGACTGATCCCCATCTACATTGTGGTGACGAAGCTGGGGCTCTACAATTCCAGATGGGCCATGATCCTGCCGGTCCTGATCAGTGCCTTCAATGTGATGATCTGCCGTTCCGCCTTTGAGGGGCTCCCGGAGGATCTTTTCGAGGAAGCTGCCATCGAAGGCGCCAACGATCTGTATATCTTCGGGCGGATCGCGGTGCCCCTGATCAAACCCACCCTGGCGGTGCTGACGCTTTACTACGGCGTGGCCAGATACAATGACTTTTACAGCGCCATGCTCTACATCAGCGATCCGAAAAAGGAACCGCTTCAGCTGTTCCTGCGGAGGGTTCTTTTACAGGCCTCCATGGAGATCACCCAGACCACGGGACTGGACATGGCGGCCATGAGTCAGTATACCATCCAGATCCGTTATGTCTGCATCGTGCTGTCCGTGGTCCCGATCCTGGTGATCATCCCCATCGTTCACAGGTATCTCATCCAGGGGGCCATGATCGGTGCGGTGAAGGGGTGACGAATACAGGATGCGGGAGCGGTCCCGAAAAGAGGTTCCGGCGATGCGCCGGGGAACAGCTGTCTTCAGAGAGGAGAAGAACATGAAAAAGAGGCGCTTGTTATCAGTCCTGTCGGTGATCTGCCTGCTTGGGGCCGTGCTGGCCGGCTGCGGCAGTTCGGGCTCCGGAAGCGGCGGGGCTGCGGAGCCCACGGCGGATGCATCCGGATATGTCTATACCGGAGAGGCCCCCGTCACAAAGAGCGGCGGGTCCCTGAAGATCCTGGCATCCACCTCCAACTATTCCAATGTGGACATCTCAAACGCTCCCATTGTAAAACGGGTCTTTGAAGAGGCAGGGGTGACCCCGGAGTGGCAGCTTCTGGACTTTAACAGCTATGCGGATGCCATCACGCCGATGCTGGCATCCGGGCAGGTGGATGCGGATATCGTCAAGCTTCCGGATTCGGACCCCAACCAGGTGTATTTGAAATCCGGCATGTTCGTGCCTCTGGATACCTATTTCGGTATCATGCCCAATTTCTCCGCCTGGCTGGAGGCGCATCCGGCCCAGAAGGCGGAGCTCACCGCCGAGGACGGACATATCTATTATGTCCCGGGGACCTATGTGGCCCATGATTATCAGCCCTGTCTGATGTACAATCAGGTCTGGCTGGACCAGGCCGGGGTGAGTGCCCCGGATAACCTGGAGGACTTTGTGGCGCTCCTTCGGTATTATCAGACCCACGACATGAACGGCAACGGAGATCCGAATGACGAGATCCCCATGAGCATCATGAATGATTTCCTGCCCTACATGTTCGGTCCGGCCTTCGGGCTGGGCCTGGTCAGCGGTTTCCAGGCATATGCGCAGGGCCATGTCTCATACGCCTTTGCGGACGCGGAAAACTACCGGGCTTATCTGGAATTTCTTCACGGTCTGTATGCGGAAGGACTGCTGGAGGTGGAGTTTACCTCTCTGGACCGGGATCAGGTCATCAGCCGCATCGCAGGCGACCTCACCGGCGTGGCCTTTGATTTCAGCTGGGCCATGTCCATGATGTACTCCAATGTGCTGCCCTACTATGACGGCAGTGAGCACACCGCCTTTGTGGGAGCCCCCCCGCTGTCCGGCCCCTCCCGGGGTTTCTATGTGGGGCGGAACCTTTTAAGCGATATGTTCGGTGTGAACGCCGCCTCCGAAAAGATCGAGCTGGCAGTGAAATTCCTGGACTTTGCCATGAGCGACCACTGTCAGGATTATTATCAGTGGGGCTTTGAGGGGGAGACCTACACCGTGAACGCGGACGGAAGCAGGAGCTACACGGAGCAGGCGCTGAACAATGACTGGCTCCAGGCCTTCGGCATCAATCCGGCCTTTGTCTTTCCGGCGCAGCAGTCCGTGGAGGCCACGGACATCCTGGTGGCTCCCTGGCATGCCAGGATCAACGGGGAGCTTCGGCAGTACGTACGGGACCCCTGGCCGGCCATCTATGCCACCACCCAGGAGAGTGACACGGTCAATCTGTATCTCACGGATCTGCAGACCAATGTGGCGGAGAATGCCACGGCCTTCATCAACGGGACAAAGGACCTGAACACGGATTTCGATGCCTATCTGTCGGGGCTGGAGAGTCTGAACCTGGGAGAAGTCACCGCCATCCGGCAGAAGCAGTATGACAGATACCGGAAGGCGCTGGGACAGTGACTCGGAGGAGGCTATGAACGAGGAGAAAAAGTTTGCATCCGTGTCCATGACACCGGAAAATCCGCACTGGGAGCAGGCCGTGGCCAGGGAAAACATGCTGTATGACAGGGCGGATGATATCCGGAGCCCCTTCATGCGGGATTACACCAGAGTGCTCCACAGTCTGGCCTATCGCCGGATGAAGCACAAGACCCAGGTCTTTTACGACGGCGCGGGCAATGACCACATCTGTACCCGCATTGAACATGTGGCTCACGTGGACTCCGTGAGCCATTCCATTGCCGCCACCCTGGGACTGAACGAGGAGCTGACCCGGGCCATCTCCATCGCCCACGATCTCGGACACGCCCCCTTCGGCCATAAAGGGGAGAAGGTCCTGTCCGGCCTCTCCGAGACATATCTGGGAACGCCCTTCTGGCATGAGCAGCACGGCGTCTATCTGGTGGACCGGATCGAACTGCTGGAGGACCCTCAGAAGCGCATGCGCAACCTGAACCTGACCTATGCGGTGCGGGACGGCATCATCTCCCACTGCGGCGAAGTCGATCAGAACGGGATCCATCCCCGGGAGGAGATGTTTGACCTGAAGGAGTTTGACAGCGTGGGAAAATACCAGGCCTCCACCTGGGAGGGGTGCGTGGTGAAGCTCTCCGACAAGATCGCCTATCTGGGGCGGGACATCGAGGATGCCGACCGGCTGGGATACTTTGACACCACCCAGCTGCTGCAGCTTCGGGCCCTGGCGAGACGATGCAAGGAGGATGCGGTGAACACCACGGTCATCACCCACAGCATGATCATCGATATCTGCAAATGCAGCAGCATCGAGAACGGTCTGTGTCTGAGTGAGGAAATGAACGGGATCCTGAACGATATCAAGAAGTTCAATTACGAGAACATCTACCGGAATCCGAGACTCTCGTACTATGAAAAGTACGCGGAGCTGGTGCTGACCTCCCTCTTCGATGCGCTGACGCCCTATTACGACGGGATGGATTCTCTGAGACGCCTGGCGGAAAAGAACTTCCACGGACGCAGATTCATCCGGGAGTTTGCGGAGTTCCTGGCGGGATACTGCGCGCTGGAGGAGACCGCTCCGGACTGGGCATACCGGGAGAGCCGGAACATGGACTGCATCAAAACCTACGGGCGGCTGGAGACCCGGGAACAGTACCTGCGCGCGGTGGTGGACTTTATCGCCGGGATGACGGACAATTACGCAGCGGACGCCTTCGGCCAGCTGCTGCAGTGCTGACGCCGATGGGGCGCTGACGGGAAGGGATCCCGGGGGAGATGAGATGAAGATTCTGATCATGGGCGGCAGTTATTTTCTGGGGCTTTGCTTTACCCGGGAGGCATACCGCAGGGGATGGGAGATCAGCCTCTGTAACCGGGGCAGCAGGCCGCTTGGGATCGCCGGGATCCGGGAGTTTGTGGCGGACAGGAGCGACGGGGCGGCGCTGGAGCGGATCCCGGAGGAAACCTATGATGCAGTCGTGGATTTTTGCGCCTACCGGGCCGGGGACCTGACCTTTTTGCTGGACCATCTGAAGATCCGCTTCCGTCGATATCTGCTCATCAGCACCGTGGATGTGCTCCGGAGAGGAACGGGGCGCATGCTGCGGGAGGAGGATCCCTTTGAGGAGCGGGATTTTGGCGGCGAGGCCGGAGCCTATATCCTGGGGAAGGCGGCCCTGGAGCGGGAGCTTTTCCGGGAGGCCGTGGAGCGGGGCTTTTCCGGTACCGTCATCCGGCCCGGCATGATCTACGGACCCGGGAATTATGCCCCCAGAGAAGCCATGTATTTCCACTGGATCCGGGAGGCCGGGCAGATCCTGTGCCCCTCGGATGCGGACGGAAGCTTTCAGCTGGTGTATGTGGAGGATGTGGCGCAGGCCATCTGTCTGTGCCTGGAACGGGAAGAGAGTGCGGGCAGGGTTTACCATGTGTGCGCGCCGGAGCGTTTGACCTATGACGGGTTTACGGAGCTTCTCCGAAGGAGTCTGCCCCCGGGATCCGCGGACTTTACGGTGGTGCCCCTTCCGGTTTCGGAGGTGCTGTCCCGGAGCCTGCCGCTCCCCTTTTCCCTGACGGCGGCGGAATCGGAAACCTATGACGGAAGCGCCATCGAAGCCCTGGGGCTTCGGTACACCCCCCATGAGGAGGGGATGCGAAAAACCTGGGAAGCCTGGAGCCGGGTGTAAAATTTACAAACATTTAATAAGATAAAGCAAAAAAGTGGGGGCTAGATAGGGTATACTGATACGTTGTTTCCGTTAATCGCACCAAGTTTTTTGACCGAGGTCCTATGCCAAAGTTTAGTGTAAAAAAACCCTTTACCATTCTGGTGATGGTAGTGGTCATGCTGATCCTGGGGGTCGTCAGTGTCACCCGGATGCAGATGGATCTGCTGCCGGATATCAGTCTGCCCTATATCATCGTCATCACCACCTATCCGGGAGCCAGTCCCGAGCGGGTGGAGAGCACCGTGTCCATCCCCCTGGAAAACACCCTGGGCACCGTTACCGGTGTGGAGAATGTCGTCAGCTTCAGTTACGAAAACTATAGCATGGTGCAACTGGAGTTTGCTGACGGGACGGACCTGGACAGCGTGCTGGTCAAGGTCTATACCGCACTGGATACCGTGCGCCCCACCTTCCCGGAGGAGGTCGGCACCCCCAGTGTGCTGGAGCTTTCCACCGACATGCTGGCAAACCAGTACCTGGCGGTGAGCTACGAAGGGATGGATATCGAGGAGCTTTCCCGGTTCGTGGAAAACAATGTCAGACCCGCCATCGAGCGCCAGAACGGTGTGGCCAATGTGTCCGTCAGCGGACTCATCCATTCCTCCGTCCAGGTGGAGCTGGATGAGGAAAAGGTGGATGCGCTGAATGCGCGGATCCTGGCCATTGCGGAGGATGCGCTGGAAGAGGCCAGAGAGCAGCTGGAGGAAGCAAAAGAACAGCTGGAGGAAGGACAGAAGACCATCGACGAAAACCGTCAGGATCTGGAGGACGGACAGAAAAAGATCCTGGACTCCGAGCGGGAGATCCGGAACGGACAGAGCGAGCTGGACAATGCCAGACGGGAGCTGGATGAAAAGAAGGCGGAGCTGGAAAATCAGCAGTCGGATACCTACAAACAGCTGGCGCAGGCCACCCTGGCCCTGGACCAGCTCAGCGCCTATCAGACCCAGCTGGTCCTGCAGCAGGCCCAGCTGAC
>JAFYFY010000226.1 GCA_017543485.1 Lachnospiraceae bacterium
AACATTTCCACAAAATCCGATCCGGAGATGCTCAGGAATGGCACCCCTGCCTCCCCGGCCACCGCTTTGGCCAGAAGGGTCTTACCGGTACCGGGAGAGCCCTCCAGCAGGACGCCCTTGGGGATCCGGGCCCCCAGCTTCGTGTACTTGGAAGGATCCTTGAGGAAATCCACGATCTCCTCCAGCTCCTCCTTTTCCTCCAGAAGGCCGGCCACATCCTCAAATTTGATCTTGCCGTCCCCGTTGATGAGCTGCGCCCGGCTCTTGCCGAAGTTCAGCATCTTGTTGTTGCCGCCGCCCCCGCCGGCCTGCCCCATCATCATGGAAAACAGGATCAGCACCAGGAACATCATGGCTGCCATGGGCAGCAGCGTCTCCATCAGCCAGTTCATCCAGCTCCGGTTCCGGATCACGGGATCGTATCCGTACTCCCGCACCAGACTCTCGATCTCCGAGACGCTGGTGACGTTGAGCCTGCGCTGGTTGTTGTTCTTCAGGTACACCGTCAGGACCCCGGTGGGGCCTTCCTTCTGAGGCGTGATCTCCATGGCCTGGATATTATCCGCCTCCATATCCAGGATGAGCTGAGCCTGCGTATACTCCTGCTCCCTGTTCCCGAGCTTTGAGATGATCAGCAGCACCGTAAACAGGATCACCAGGAAAAACAGGTAGGACCGAAACGGTCTGCCGACTTGATTCTGGTTCAAAATGATTCCTCCGTTCTGTACTTAATCGAACTTTACCACCCCGATAAAGGGAAGGTTCCGATATCTCTGATCGTAGTCGAGGCCATAACCCACCACGAATTCATCCGGGATCCGGAATCCCGTATAGTCCACCTTCACGTCCACCACCCGGCGGTCCGGCTTGTCTAACAGGGTGCAGAGATGGAGACTGGCGGGATGTCTGTCCTGCAGCATCTCCAGCAGATAGCTCAGGGTCCGCCCGCTGTCCACGATGTCCTCCACCACCAGAACATCCTTGTCCTTGATGGACTCGTCCAGATCCTTTACGATCTTCACCACGCCGCTGGACTTGGTATCGCTCCCGTAGCTGGACACCGACATAAAATCGATGGAGACCGGCACGGTGATGCGCTTGGCCAGCTCGCACATAAAAAAGCTTCCGCCCTTTAAGACGCAGAGCAGATGGACCTGTCTGCCCTCATAATCCCTGGAGATCTGCTCTCCCATCTCCTGGATCCTGCGATCTACCTGCTCCTCTGTCAGCATGACCTCTACTCTCTCACCCATGGCCGCTCCTCCTTATGATTGATGATAGGTGATCCGGACGATCCGCTCAGACGCCTCACTTCGCCTGATCTCCTCCGAGACCCGCAGCCCCACGAGCCACAAAACCTCGGAACCTGCCGCAAGGACCGGGACCTGGTCCCGCTGATCCCGGGGGACCTTCCGGTCGATGAGGATCTCCTTTACGCCCCGGTGACAGATCCCGCCTCCCTCACGGGAAATGGCGATCCGGTCGCCGGTTTCTCTGGATCTGCAGGGGATCCGTGTCCCTTCCGGCGGCAGTTCCATCCCCTGCCGGGAAAAGACAGACTTTATTTTATCATAATCCGCCTCTTTCGTATAGGCATCCGGCGCTCCGGTTTCGCGGAAAAGCTCCTCCGGACGAAGGACCCGATAAGTGACATACCCGGCCCCCGCCCCCGAAGACGCACTGTCCGCATGCCCCCGTTCCCCGGGCGCTCTTTCGATCCGGACCGTATCATACTCCCGGACCGCCGTCAGTCCCCCGGGCAGGGACACCTCCCGGTTTCCCTCCCGCAAAGAAAGGTCCCGCAGCTGACAGACCTGTGCCAGTCCCAGATCCCTTGCGCTTCCCGAAAGCGCCGACAGCGCCAGCAAAAACACCCGCCCGGACAGCGCCTCCGGAAGCTTTCCCAGCTCCTCTGCCGAAGCTTTGGCGCTGGCCGGGGCACCGGCATCATCCGTTTTCAGGGAAAAGCACCGCTCATATGCCTCCCGAGCCTGCCCGGCCAGAAAGGCTTCATCCGCCGCGGCCAGCTCCGCCAGCTCCGCCAGATGGCTCACTGCCTCCCCGGAGATCTCCCGAAGCTCCGGCAGGATCCGGTGGCGGATCCGGTTTCTGACATATTCGTCACTTTCATTGGTGGCATCCACTACCCAGGGGATCTGCCGCTCTTTCAGGAAGGCTTCGATCTCCTCCCTGGTGACGCAAAGCAGAGGCCGGATCACCTGTCCGCATGCCCACTCCCGCAGGGGCCTGATCCCTGCCAGGCCGCGAAGTCCCGTCCCCCGCGCCATGCGAAAGAGCATGGTCTCCGCCTGATCGTCCGCGTGATGGGCGGTGGCCAGCAGGACCCTTCCCCGCTCCCCGAAGGCTTCCTTTGCGGCCTGCTCGAAGGCTTCATAGCGGACCCGCCTGCCCGCCTCCTCCAGTCCCAGGCCCCATTCGTCTGCCAGCTCCGGCACCTTCTCCCGAAAGAGCCGGAAGGACACGTCCCACTGCCTGCACAGCTCCTGCACAAAGGCGGCATCCCGCCCAGCCTCCGGCCGGATCCCGTGGTGGACATGCACCGCCAGAAGCGGATTGTCCCTCCCCCGCAGGTATTCATGCAACAAAAATAAGAGGCAAACAGAGTCTGCCCCTCCCGATACCCCGATGACCACGGGTTCGCCGTCACCGATCATATGCTGCTCTTCCAGAAAGGAAAAGACTTTTCGCTGCATCTTTCGGATCCCTTAATGGCCGTCCAGACGGAAAACGATCTCTCCCTCGTTGACCAGTCCCAGCTTTTCGTGCGCCTGCTCCTCGGCATAGGCCTTGGTCTGCACGTATTTCTCAAATTCATCCAGCTCCGCGGCACGGTCATTCTCGCTGTCGATCTGCTCCTGCAGCTCGGCGGCCTGAGCTTCGTAGGACGAAAGGCGCCTGGCCACGTCCGCCCGCTGGATCAGCACGATCCCCGTGATGGCAAGCACAACAAGCGTCATCAGCACATAGCCGACGGCGCTGGAACGTTTCTTCTTTTTTGACAATGCGGTTCTTGCCATGGGAATCCTCACAAAAATACGAGTTTATTGTACCACGTTTGACAGTTATGTCAACTCCCGATACATGGACTCGGCTTCTTCCTTTTTCACGGTTTCCCGCACATCCAGCACCTCCACCCGAACCTCCTTGTTGCCGAAGCCGATGGTGATGATGTCCCCGGCCTTCACGTTGGTCCCGGCCTTTGCGGGCTTGTCATTGATCATCACCCGGCCGTTGTCACAGGCTTCGTTGGCGACGGTACGCCGCTTGATCAGGCGGGATACCTTTAAAAACTTATCGAGTCTCATCCTGTTCTCCTGATTCCCGATGCGCTGCGGGCCTCCGGACCGCGAGCCCGGGGCCTGCGATGCTCAGGACAGCGAGCCCCCGTCCGCCCTGCAGCCCCTCTCAAAGGGACAGCCCCTCTCAAAGGGGCCCCCCCTCCGGGAAAAAAAAGGCGCACCCGCAAAAGCAGATGCGCCCGTATCCTCAACTTGGAAAGGATTAGTTCAGAGCGTCCTTCAGAGCCTTGCCGGCCTTGAACTTAGGAGCCTTGGAAGCCTTGATCTTCATAGCCTTGCCGGTCTGAGGGTTTCTGCCCTCTCTGGCA
>JAFYFY010000227.1 GCA_017543485.1 Lachnospiraceae bacterium
GTTTCCGAAGGTGCGGTACCCCTGAACGGTCTTGGAAGCATCGCTCATCTTGTCATATAGATTCTGAGACAACTGTGTGAAGAACGAGATCACCTTGGACGGGTCCTCGGAGATCAGTTTTTTCAGTTTGTCGCTGTTTCCGGAGGTGTTCTCGTCGTCCGGATCTCCGTCGATGTGATAGGCGTGCTTCTCATTATCCGCAGAAGAGAAATAGGACAGGGTGTTGATGCCGAAATCCGACAGATGAAGGGTATCATCTCCCACTTGGATTCCGGCGGACATGGCTCCGGTAAGCATATTTCGAAGGCTCAGGAGGCTGGAATCGCTTTTCAGCAGCGCATCCTTGATCTTGGTCTCGTACTTTTCCACCTCCGAGTCGGACATTGCTTCCTTTTCCTCATCCGTCAGGGGATTGTAGCCCTTGGCACTCTCGGCGTTGTAAAGCTTGTCCATCTGATTGATGATGGAATTGTATTCCTTTAAGAATCCTTTGATCTTGTCGTAGATCCCGTCCGTGTCATTGCTGGTGGTGAGGGTGACTTCCTCCCCCTCCTTCGTGGCACGGTTGGCCGTAATGGTCAGGCCATTAATGGCGAATACATTGGTGGAATTGGTGAACTTCGCATCGTTCAGATAGATCACCGCATCCTGGCCCTTCACCTTCGTCGCGTACTTGGTGCCGGACTCATCCTCTTCCTCGCCGAGCCCGGTGTAGTATTCCTTGGTCTGCAGGCCCATCTTCGCCAGGGCATCATTTCCTTCTGCATCGGAGCCGGTGATGGTAAAGTCCGCACTCTCGCCGGAGGTCTTGGCTCCGATAAAGAACCGCTGGTTCTTTTCGTCAAAGGAAGCACTGAGTCCCTGCTTCTTCAGTTCATTCAGGACATCGGAGACCGTCGTATCCTTGGTAATGTTCATGGATACTGCATCCTTCGATCCCACTTTGATCTCGATATTGCCGGAGCCGGAGAAGCCCAGCTCGCTCATCTTGGAAAGTGCGGTAGCACCGTCCTCCCCGGTAGTGGTCACTGTCCCGCCGGTCATATATCCGGTCTTGGCCAGTCTGTCCACACGAAGGGACTGCACACTCTCCGCCGCATTGCCGCCGGTGATCACGCTAGCCACGGAGCTGTCGGACACTGCCGTCTTCTTGATGGCATAGGCGGTAGTAAATCTCATGGTAGAGACGAATTTGCTCTGCAGAGATTTTAATTTGCTGTTTAAGTCCTTCCAGATGTCCTGTTTCCAGGAAAGCTTGGTCTGATCCTTTTTTGCATTGTCGACCTTCGTCCTGCGGGAGGCCACCAACTGTTCAATGACGGAGTCGGTGTCCATGCCGGAGATGAGGCCGCTGAGTCTCATTTTGCTGGATGCCATAAAATCCCCTCCTTCCGTCAGCGTTTTTCATCAACCAGGATGCCCGCCATCTCCCAGACTCTGGCGATCATATCCAGTGTCTTCTCGGGAGGGAGCTCCTTGATGATCTCTTTGGTCTTCTTGTCCACGATCTTGATGGTGACGCGATTGGTGCCCTCGTGGATACCGAAGATCGCTTCCGAATCCGTCTTGGTCTGATTCAGTTTCTCCACAGCCTTGCGGATCTGCTCCGCGCTGGAGGGCTGGCGCTCCTCAGACTGTCCGTTGGAATCGCCCTTTTCCTGCGCGCTCTCGACCACCAGACTCTGTCCGTCCAGCTTCGCTGCAGGATCCGCAGTTTCGGCGGAAGTAAACTCTTCCGTCTTCTGAACAGGCGGAGCAGGTTTCACAGGCGTCACGGTCTGAGCCTGAAAACTGGTAAGTGTGCTGATCGGTTCAATAGCCATTTCTTTTCACCTCCATGTGATTTTCGGATTCTTCCCTGTTGAATCCACACCCCTTTTGATTTCGCATCTTTTGGTTTCCTCTGCCGTAAAAGGCATGATGACAGTATTCTCTATCCATTTTATCGGCAGAGTTTCCGAAACCTTTAGTCCACTTTCTTTATATCATAAATTTATTTTTCGGAAAAGAAGATTTGACCGTTCAAAAGCTTGTTTTCCCAGACATCACACGTCTCCGGTCCCCCTGCCTCCGTCAGGATCCGCAGGGTGACTTCCCTCATCTCCGCATCCTGAAGCAGCACGTAGTCCGCATTCAGGAGAGCTGGCTGTTCAAAGTATTCTCGCAGACTCTTCCACTGGACATCCTTTTCATCCTCCGGCGCACCAGGGACCAGCCCCGGGAGGTACACCAGGTGCCGGCACTGTTCCCGGAGGTTTTCTGAGAAAAAGTAGTTGGGTACCCGGAGGCTCCCCCAGTTGTCATAGGGGATCGTCATCACCAGGTAGTCCGGGAGATGCGAGCCGAAGGGGTAGGACTGCACCGGCTGGATGGGCAGATCCGCGGGATAGGATGCGCGTTCATCCGTCAGGTCTTTGAACGAGACGTCCGCGCCCCCGTCATAGTAGGGCAGGTTCAGGAGGACCGCGTCTGCTCCCAGATCCCTGACGGCACGGTACAGGGGAATGACCGCTTGCAGATGTTCCGCGCAGCTGATGAGAAAGACGATCTCTTTCCCCTTCAGCAGGGTGCCCAGGAGCCCCGGAAGAGAGGCCGCCAGCGCTTCCGGCTGGGTCCGCGCCATCAGGCGAAGTCCCTCCCGAAGCTGCCGGAGGGCATCCGTCTCTCTGGCAGGTTGCGGTGTTTTTCCTTCCATCCGGTAATGGAAGGGATTCTCCCCGAAATGCTCTTTCAGGGTCTGCTCAAATCTTTCGTAAACGGGGTAGTCGTGGACCCCCTTTCGTCTTCGCGGGATCTGCCACTCTCCGTACTCTGCGGTGAGCACCGTGCCGGGATCCAGAGGGACCGGCATGGGGATCCCTTCAAATTCCAGAAAGGCCCCGGGGGCAAAGCAGTCACGCGGGTATCTGCGGTTGTTATTGACCGTCCAAACCGGCATCAGGGTCACCTCACAGGCATCGGCAGGGGGGACCTGTCTGTGAACTTCCTCTGCCAGGAGGCGCAGTCTGCGCTGCAGGGCAGCGGCCTGTGAGAGACGCTCCTGATCCGCTCCGGTTTGCGATCCTTCGGTTCGCGATCCTTCGGTTAGCGATCCTCCGGTCTGCCAGGCTTCCGGCCGTAACACGGTATGGGTTTCGCGTTCCACGGTCCGGAGCAGTTCCTGACACTGCGGTGTGTGCAGGTTTCCCTCCCCGATCCAGTTGATGAGCCAGGAGATATGATGCAGGGTCTGTTTCTGTGCATCCCGCTCTTCCACGCTCTCCGGCAGACCGTCCTGCGGGAAGATGTCGATCCCCGCCACATAGGGACACCCGAAGCTTTCCCGGCACTTCTCCGGATCCAGCGAGATGTGATCCCGGTTCACCACCCGGGGCATGGCATGCGTCCAGGTGGGGTGCGTTCGGGCCGTGATCACCTGATATCCTTCCGGAAGTTCCGCAGCCGCCACCTCCAGAAACCGGTCAGCATCCTCCCGCAGCATGCTGATATCCAGGTCATCATCCCAGGGGATGAATCCACCGTGTCTTACGGCCCCCAGCAGGGTCCCGCAGTCCAGAAACCAGGGGATGTCATGCCGGGCACAGACCCTGGCCACTTCCGACAGGACCCTAAGCTGCGCCGCCCAGTACCGCTTCATCATCTCCGGCACATAGAAACCATCCCTCACTTCGTCCCGAAAGAACCGGTCCGGGAGCTGCAGATTCAGAAGGGCATTCAGTTTTTCATGGTTCATTTCATTCATTGATTTCCCCGGAACAGACTCACCGACTCAAAAACAACAGGGGATACCCTCCGGCATCCCCTGCATTCAAGATTCACCGGCAGGAAAAAGCAAGTTCTACCGTTCTTTCATCGTATTTCTTTAAGAGTTCCTCTCTGGAGGCTCCCGCGTGAAGGTCATGAATGGCGTCCGCAAGAACGGACTGGCCTTGGGATATGCCTTGGGATATGCCTTGGGAGAGTCCTTCTTCGAGCCCCTCCTGACGGGCAGCGTCCATATATTGTTGCGTTAACGAACACACAGCGGATACACCTCCTTCCGTAGTCTTCAAACGTTTTACAGCTTCCGACATTCTGGGAAAACGGGAATCGTTCACTTCTTTTTTCGTAAAACAGCTCATCAGGTCTGCAATCTTTGTATCGTCATTGATCGCTGTATTTACAAAAACTTCGTGCAGGCCATCATCAATGACTGCACCGCTCTCGAGGATCACACTTTCCACATGATAGATTGTACGCCCTTCACCCAGAAAATCGAATTCCGAGATAAACACGATGTACAGATTGACGACTTCCTCAAATCTGTCTCCGGGGCTGGATTCTCTGACAGTGATACTGGATGCATTGAATCTGGCTCTTCGCAGATGATCATCATCATCTGATCTTTGCACTTCAATATTACATTTTGTTCCGTCCCCAAGTGTACAAAGGGCATCCAGCCTGACGGATCTGCCATACAGATTTCTTTTGCTGCTCTGAACGATGATGCTTTCCGGATCTACAATAAGCTTTGGATCTTCCAAAATGATCTGCAGGATTTCCTGACAAACACCCGGTTCCGCCGCCAGGACCTCGAAAAACGTATCGTCGATCGGTCTGTAGTCCTTGACCCTGGCAATTTTCTCCTCAAAGGAGAGTTCTTTCTTCTCATTTGGCATAGTTGCTGATTCTCCTCTAATATTTCTATCAGAGGGCATAAAGATACCCTCGATTGAATGGGTGCCTCTACCATGCCTATTGATACTATATCACATGTGTGCTGAAATAAGAATACTTTAGAAATCCGCGTGAGCATGTACGACGTTTTTTTCGGAAAGTCGATCAAGACATTCTCTAAAGACTTTACCCTTTCTTTCCGATATGTATGACAGCAATATTCCAAACCAGAAAATATGATGAGAATCGGTCCTTCCGAATATGGTGATTGAGCACAACCTCGTTGCGATGAATGCCGGCAGAATGCTGGGACTCACCAACGCAAAACTCACAAAGGCGACCGAAAAGCTTTCCTCCGGCTATCGCGTCAACCGTGCGGCAGATGATGCCGCCGGCCTTGCCATCTCCGAAAAAATGCGCAGACAGATCCGCGGACTGGAGCGTGGCGCCAGAAATATCCAGGAAGGTGTCGGACTTTGTCAGGTAGCAGACGGAGCACTGAATGAGGTGCATGATATGCTCCACCGCATGGGGGAACTCTCCGTTCAGGCAGCGAACGATACCTGCACTCCGGAGGACCGGGAATATATTGACAGTGAGATCCGGGCGCTCCGTACGGAGTGTGACCGGATTTTTACGACGACGAGCTTTAATGAACGGCTGATTTGGAAAGCAAATGCGGAGAAGCTGATCGGAACCTATCCTACCCGCGCCGTCAAGGATGTGAGTGTCGGCGGCAGCTGGATCGACATCACCAATGAGAGCTACGACAAAATCCCCGCCGGAAATATCAGTGTCATCGCAGATGAGACAAACGGTGTCAAGCTTTCCTGGAGAGACTATAACGGAGCCTCCCGGGAAACTGTCTGGGCGAGCTGGGATGATCTGAAAGCAAAGAATTATCGGTTTGAAATGAGCGACTACTTCGGTGGTCCAACCGGGACAAATGCGGATCTGTACAGTTCTTCCGGGCAGCCGCTCTTTACCCATCAGATTGCCTTTTCGCCCGCGTCTTCGGCTACCCCGGCCGACATCAAAGATTCCATCAACGGCCGGTCGATCTCGGTCTCTGTCTCTGCCAGTCTCAGCAGCAGCTGGGAGGGTGCTCCCGGAAGCCGTTTTTCGGCCTCCGCCGGCATCAACTATCCCGCTGAATACGCTTCCCACAAGAATTCCGCAAACGGCACCAACTTTAACGCTTCCGACGATGCTTTTTTCGAGCCGAAAGTAACCGGCGGAACGAACCTGATCCAGCATCCCTCCTATTCTACCGTGGATGCAGCCAAGACCGACTCCACAGGCTGGACCTTTGAATTCAACATGGAAGGTATCGGAACAGTAAAAGCGGTCTCCTCAAACATCTCCTATTCCGGAAGCGACCGCACTCCGGATGACGAAGGCCGCTGGTGGAACTGGGTGTACTACAATGGTGGTGCCAGCAGGTATCAGTCCGGGATCACCCGCTCCGTGACCGGCGATCTGAAGGGCCTGATGAGTACATTGACCGGTGATACGGGCATTCTTTCCAAAAATCCATCCAGTGGGGAATCGGGATTCTGTGATCAGGGTGGCAACATTTCCATCTCCTTTAACCTGACAGCCGACAGCCCCTACTCGTATGCAGGGACTACAAGCCGTTCGGTGGGATCCCTTACCCTCAGTTTTTCTGTTTCTCCGACAGACACGCAGCAGTCCATCCTCGACCGGGTCAGGAACGCGCTGGACGATACGGCCATCCTGGACTTTTCCAAGTCAGGACCGCAGACAGAACGGTTCCATATCGGTGAGCTCTATACCGCAAACAGAACCATTGATGCTCCCATTTACGGCGGCCATATCGATCTGGCTATTCAGACCGGCCCGGAAACGGATGCCAATTTCCACATTGAATATGACTCTCTAGGAAGCATCCAGCTCGGCATTCAGGATGCCAACGTCCTGACCTCTCAGGATGCACAGGAAGCCATTGAACTTTTTAAGAACGCAGAACAGATCATCAGCGAACAGCGCTCCGTCTTCGGTGCGTACCAGAACCGTCTGGAGCATGCATATAATGTCAATAAGAATTCCGCAGAGAATACCCAATATGCCGAGTCCAGGATTCGGGATACTCAGATGGACTCCGAAATGGTATCCATGTCTCTCCAGAACATTCTCCAACAGGCAGGACAGGCAATGCTCTCTCAGGCGAATCAGATGAACCAGAGCGTATTAAGCCTCCTGCAGTAAGCACTTCTATTCCATCGTCCCCAGGATGATCCGGATTGTCCTTACTGCTCCTCTTCCACCCTCATCAGGACATAATGCGCAAATCTCGGAAGTCTTAAGGAGACCTGTCATATATAGGATATAATCTTTCGTCCTACAAGCACAGCTTTGAAATGACAAAGCCAGGTCATAGGGGATTTCCTGCAATATAAAGTGGGGGATGCCGAAGGGCATCCCCTATTTCGTGACTCACCGGCAGGAAAAGGCCAGATCTACCGTTCTTTCGTCATATTTCTTTAACAGTTCTTCTCTGGAGGCTCCGTCATGGAGGTCATGGATGGCATCAGCCAAAGCAGACTGGCCTTGGGATATACCTTGAGATATCCCTTGAGATATCCCTTGAGATATCCCTCGGGATAGCCCCTCCTCAAGGCCCTCCTGACGAGCAGCGTCCATGTATTGTTGCGTAAGCGAGCACACAGCAGATACACCTCCTTCCGTAGTCTTTAGGCGTTTCACAGTTTCCGACATTCTGGAGAGCAGTGTTTTCCGTCAAAAACAGTCCTTTTTCGATGTATTCCCCATTATCCCGCCAGCGCAGCCGTATAGACGCTCCAATACCTCAGAATATAATCCGCATCCGTCTCTCCGTGCAGATATCTCTCGATCTCGTGCAACTCACCCAGGATTTCAGGTGATCGCTCTCGGTTTTTCGGGTCTGAAATCGTTCGAAACACCAGGTCGGAAATCCTGCAATAATACAGGTCAATGTCCTCCTGCTTGTGAGTTCCTTCGCCATTCATGAAAGCGACCATCCTCTGAACCTCTCCGTCTATATTGGACATTTGCTCGAATGTGGTCAGCCGATTCCATCTCTCCTGCGTCATGTATCCCACTCCTATCTGATCCAGTATTTCAGAATTTCAAACAATTCCTCTATCAGTGCCTGGTCAGTAAGTTTGCGTCCCTGTCCTATACCAAGCATCCGGTTTCTTTCAATATTGGGATGGCTTTCCCACAGAACCGACACTGGGTCCCACAATATGTCTCCACCAAAAATGTCATCCGGATCGGAGCCGGCATCCACAAGTTCCCAGACCATGTCGATATGCATGGCCCCGTTGATTGCAACCTTTCGCATCTTACGGTCTATGCAAAACTTGATTCTGTCGGGATAAAACTGTTCACTGATCTGTTTTAAATCGTCCAGATTAACCGGTGTTTCAAGAATCATCTTTCTCTCCAGTGACCGTTTATTTATCAAATGCCTCTGACAAACTCATTGTATTTTACCGATAATACGAAGTCAACTTCCAACCTCCATCGTGATAGGAACCTGTTCCCGGAGGTTTCCGCCGACGCCAGGCAAAGCAGGGGATGCCTTTCGGTATCCCCTGTTTTGTGACTCACCGGCAGGAAAAGGCCAGATCTACCGTTCTTTCGTCATATTTCTTTAACAGTTCTTCTCTGGAGGCTCCGTCATGGAGGTCATGGATGGCATCAGCCAAAGCAGACTGGCCTTGGGATATGCCTTGGGAGAGTCCTTCTTCGAGCCCCTCCTGACGGGCAGCGTCCATATATTGTTGCGTTAACGAACACACAGCGGATACACCTCCTTCCGTAGTCTTAAGGCGTTACACAGCTTCCGACATTCTGGGAAAACGCGGATCGTTCACTTCTTTTTTCGTAAAACAGCTCATCAGATCCGCAATCTTTGTAAGAATACTTCCTACCGTTCCTCCTCTGCCCTCGTCAGGACATAATGCTCAAATCTCGGCAGTTTCAGGGAGACCTTTCCCTTTATTTCCGTATTGATGATTCCTTTTTCCTTCAGGCGCTTTCTCGGAACGGACCATTCATTGTGTTTGGTTTTCGTCAGTTCCAGGAGTTCCGCTGCAGAGATAGTCTCCTTTGTGGCGATATATCCCAGATACCATCTGTCCTTTGGTGTGAGTTCTTCCCAGATCTTGTCATAGACTTTATCTGCCAGAACTTCGTCAAAAAGGGCCAGGACTTCTTCCGTGATCTCCTTTTCCTTTTTTTCCCACATATACTTTCCGAGTGCCTGATAGGCAAACGCATAGCCTTTTGTCAGTGCGGCCATAGCTTCTGCCGTTTCTCTGCTGACCCCCAGCACATTCTGATAGTTCTTACTGATGAGGGTCAGGTTCAGCGGTTTCATTTCATACTTTTCCGCACGGGTCAGAAACGTCAGCCCCTCAGAATCCTCCAGGCTTTCAATATCCTCATACAGTCCTGCCGCAACCAGAAAGATGGGCAGATCCTCTCTGATCAGAATCTGCAGGGACTGGATAAAGGTCAGCATCTGTTCGGTCTTTCGTGCCTCATCAATGGTGATGAGCACGCGTTTCTTTTTCTTTTGAAGGTGCTTCAGAATGACTCTTAACGCGTGATCTGCGCTGGCTATCGAAGGTTTCCCGGATGCTTTGATGCCGATTCCAAACCCGGACAGATTCAGTTCTGCGTCGATGAACTCCGTCAGGAAAGGTGCGCAGCTATAGAGTTCCGCCAGCAGATCATTTACGATCTCCCCGTTTGACTTCAGCCCGATGATGATCCAATCATCCTCTGCCCGCATCCGTTTTTCCAGGTCGGTCAGTGTAACCGTTTTTCCGCTTCCCCGGATACCGGTCAGGATAAAGGCGGAATTCTCGATGGGATCAGCATTCAGGGTCTCCGTCAGTTCATCCAGCAGGATGGTTCTGTCAATATACTGTTTGGGCATTTTCCCAAAGCTGATCACATAGGGATTTCGTTCTGTCATGCGTAGTCCTTTCGCCGATATATAATCCGTATAAATTTATATAATTTAATATAATTCTATATAATCAGGATTTATTTATATAATAGAATATAATCTTTCGTTTTGCAAGCGCGAAACAAAAATGTCTACTCCATCGTCCCCAGGATGATCCGGATCATCTCCGACACCCGGTGCATCACGGTGTGTCTGGCCTTGACCTCCTCATATGCCGCCCGGGCGATGGCCTCCCGTTCTTCCTCATGGGTCAGGTAATAGTTGGCCTTTTCCACCAGTTCACCCCAGGTTTCATAGGTCTCCAGATGCTTGCCCACCTCCAGAAACTCCGGGATCTCCGCCTGGGCATTGGTGAGGCAGAACCCCCCGCACCCCAGAATATCCCAGATTCGCTGGGGGAGGCCTGTGCGGATGGGGCGCATGGTGTGGTTTAAGTTGATGCGGCTCCTTCGGAAGACCTCCGGCATCTCATACAGGGAACTGACACCCCCGTGGCATTTGACGCCCTTCAGGCCCGATCCATCGCTCCGAGTAAAGAGGTGGGTCCGGGCCTCCGGCAGGTATTTGGGCAGGATCTCCATGAGTTTCAGCCGCTCCAGGGCGCTGATGTGATGTCCCAGATACTGATTTACCACCGTGAAATGGTCCATGTTCTTAATGCTCAGGGCGGAGGAGAAAAAGTTCGGATCCGCCGCCTTCATGATCTCCGCCTCCCGCTCTCCCACGGTCTCATCCAGAAGTTCCAGCCCTGGAAGCTGCATCTGGGCGGCTATCAGGCCATCGAAATATCCCCGGTCACGGGGGCTTAGAGGCAGGGCCGCATATGGGTCCTTTTCCGTATAGAGGGACCCTACGAAGGAGATGTCATAGCGGTATCTGTCTTCCGGCTTTGTCTTTTCCAGAAAGCCGGGATAGTCCCCGATGGTCCGGTCGATGCGCTCTACATTGACCCCCAGGGGCAGGTGATAGATGCATGCCGGATTTTCCTCATGGACCGACTCAAACTGCTGATAATCAAAGAGGAAGACCCGGTTGCATCCGTTCCGGATCTCGTTGTTGTAGATCTCCGACACGGGACAGTCCACGCTGACGCAGACGTAAGGGACCTTCAGCCTCTCGCACACCAGGGAGATGTAGGGGAAGAAGTTGATGGTGAAGACAAAGAGGGGGCGCTGCTCCAAAATAAGGCGCCCGATGGTCTCCACCCGCTCCTGGGTGGGGATGGACTTCCGGGTCATCTCCTCCCGATCCTCGATGACCTCGATCCCCAGGGTCTGAAAGGCCTCGATAAAGTCCGGTTCACAGATGCTGTTGTAACGATGGATGATGATCTTCATAGAGATATCATACCATAGAATCCCACCCCGTGAAGCAGAAAAAAGGGATGGCGTCCTGTCATCCCTTTTTCCATCCTGTATTTCCGTGTGTGTCCGGATCAGTGCTTATCCAGATCCGTCTTTAATCTCTCCCGGAGCTGCTCCACCGTCAGGAAGTCCTTGTTCTCTCCGGAGCTGTACTCGAAGCCCGGTGCCACCAGCGTTCCGCCGGGGAGGACCTTGCTGCGGCCCCACCAGTTGTAGTGGGGATAGATGATGTAATGCTTTTCGTACTCGTAGGTGAACATGGAGTCCTCCCGGGTCACCATGATCTCGTGGAGCTTCTCACCCTCCCGGATGCCGATCTCCTTGGGCTTGCATCCCGGGAGCATGGCCTCTGCCAGGTCGGTGATGCGAAAGGACGGGATCTTGGAGATGAAGGTCTCTCCTCCCAGAGATTCCTCCAATGCTTTGATCACCAACTCCACTCCCTGCTCCAGGCTGATCCAGAACCGGGTCATGCGGAAGTCCGTGATGGGAAGCTCGGTCTCTCCCTGATCGATGAGGTTCTGGAAGAAGGGGATAACGCTGCCTCTGCTGCCTGCCACATTTCCGTAGCGCACCACGGAAAAGGCCGGCCCGCCCTCGGCACTGTAGGAATTCGCCGCGCAGAAGAGCTTATCGGACACCAACTTGGTGCCGCCATAGAGGTTGATGGGGTTCACCGCCTTGTCCGTGGACAGGGCCACCACCTTTTTCACCCCGTTCTCCAGCGCTGCGGAGATCACGTTCATTGCGCCGTTTATATTGGTCTTGATGGCCTCGTTGGGGTTGTATTCGCAGGCGGGAACCTGCTTTAAGGCCGCCGCATGGATGACATAATCCACACCGTTCATGGCCATGCGAAGTCTGGCCTCGTCCCGGACATCGCCGATAAAGAACCGCAGGATCTTTGCGTGTTCTTTGTACTCATTGGCCATATTGAACTGCTTGAACTCGTCCCTGGAATAGATGATGATCTTCCGGGGATTGTAGTGGGCCAGTACATAGTCGACGAAATGGTGTCCGAAGGAGCCGGTGCCTCCGGTGATGAGGATTACTTTGTCATTCAGCATTCTTTTTTCTCCTGTAGATCAGTCGCGGATCAGGTGTTTGAAACCGCCATCTCCTTTACCCGCCGGATGCCGTTCTCCACGGGCTTCAGTAGCAGCACCGCCACGGTGAGGATTCCCTCCAGCAGGATATACGCATAATTGTAAATGATGGGATAGACCACCGCCAGGGACTGCGGGAATTCCTCCGGCATATAGTCCATCCAGTAGAGGTATCCGCCGATGCTGTGGAACAGCCCCCGGAGCAGGATGCCGCAGATATAGCCCAGGAAGAGCCCGTTCTTTTTGTTTGCAAAAAAACCGGAAACCCCCAGCGCCGTAAAGGCAAAGAAATAATCCATGCAAAGCTGCAGCGGGGAAAGCATGTAACTGCCGCCTCCCTGCACGAACTGCAGCAGGCTGTAGGCAAAGGCCGCCGTAAATCCCGCCTTCGGTCCGTAGAAATACCCCACCAGGGAGACGAAGAGCATGGAGAGCATCGTCACGGAGCCGCCCCAGGGCAGATGGAAGATCTTCACAAAGGAAAGGACAAAGGCCAGAGCCAGGCATACGCCGGAAAAGACCAGCTGTCTGACGGAAAATCCGCTGCCTTTTTTCGCCTCCGCAGCTTCTTTTTCGTTCCTTCCGCCCTTCAAAAAGGCCAGCACCAGAAGTGCCACCACCACCAGCGCCACTGCGCAGCCGTTTCCCAGAGGGGTCATCTCATAGTACCCCTCCTGTGAGATCCAAAGTTTCATATTCTCTTCTCCTTCCTTACGCCGGCATTATCCGGATCAAGTTCCGGGATATGGGATCCATATCCCCGGGGTATCGGGCCTTTGCCCTCTCTCAGCCGTTTCAGCTCCCCCGGCTCTGCGCACCATGCGCAGGAACCTTGTCTATGATATGCCGTGAGGGAAGGATTTGTCAAACAAAATCGGTGTTTTGCAGGCGTATTGCAGAAGCCCCTTGGATGCCCCTCCGGCGCCGTCAGATCCAGCCGCCGTCGATGGCGATGATCTGTCCGGTCATGTACTCCGGGGACTGCAGCACGTGGAGCGCCAGCTTTGCCACCTCTCCCGGGGTTCCGATGCGGTCCGCGGGGATCTCCCGGCGAAGCTCCTCCATCTCCTCCTCGGAAAAGCAGGCGTTCATGGTGGTGTCGATGACGCCGCAGGCGATGGCGTTCACTGCGATGCCGCTGGGGGCCAGTTCCTTCGCCAGGGCCTTGGTGAAGGCATTGATACCTCCCTTGGATGCGGAGTAGGCCACCTCCAGGGAGGCCCCGGCGCTGCCCCAGACGGAGGAGATGTTCAGGATCCGCCCGCTGTGCTTTTGCAGCATCAAAGGGATGGCGCATTTGCAGGTATAAAAAGCCCCGCCCAGGTTCACATCCATGACCCGGCTCCACTCCTCCGGTGTCATATCCGCCAGCAGCCCCACATGGGAGATCCCGGCGTTATTGATCAGTACATCCAGCTCATCGATCTCGTCAAAAAGGGTGCGCACCTCCTCCCATTTCCCCATGTCGGTCTGCTTCGGCATGCAGGAGACGCCATATTCTTCCTCCAGGTGCTTCGCTAAGGTCTTTAGCTTCCCCATGCTCCCCGAGCAGGTCAGCACCAGATCATATCCTGCTGCCGCCAGCTCCTCCGCAATGGCTGCTCCGATGCCTCTGGACGCCCCGGTGACCATGGCCAGGGGACGCCCGGTTGAGATCTTGTTTTTCCGCATATCGCTCACCTCCCCGCACTCGTTTTAGACAAACACCTCCTTCCGTCATAACGTACGGCAGGAGGTGCATTCTTCTTTCTATATAGCATATTTGCGCGTTTTTTTCAATCGGAAAGGAATCCCCCCGGTCACTGCGTCCCGCTTGGAACCTTCAGGCAGCGGATGGCATTTAACACCGCGATGACCATAACACCCACATCCGCAAAGACTGCCACCCACATGTTGGCGATGCCAAGGGCCCCCAGGATCAGGCACAGGAACTTGACGCCGATGGCAAAGACGATGTTTTCGAAGACGATCCGCAGACATTTGCGGGAAATGTACATGGCCAGAGCGATCTTCCGGGGATCATCGTCCATCAGCACCACGTCCGCAGCCTCGATGGCTGCATCGGATCCCAGTCCCCCCATGGCGATGCCCACATCCGCACGGGACAGGACCGGTGCATCGTTGATACCGTCTCCCACAAAGGCGACACGGTCCCCGGTCTTTGTCAGGAGCTCCTCCACCTTCGTCACTTTATCCGCGGGCAAAAGCTCCGCATACCAGCTGTCCACTCCCAGATCCTTTGCCACATGCTCCGCGGCCTGCATCCGGTCTCCGGTGAGCATCACCGTCTGTCTGATGCCGGCTGCCTTCAGGCCCCTGATGGCCTGAGCGGCACCTTCCTTCACCCGGTCAGAGATCACGATGCGCCCCGCATAGCTTCCGTCCACCGCCAGATACACCGCGGTGCCGGCTCCGTCGTATTCCGGAACCTCCAATCCCAGACGCTTCATCAGCTTCCGGTTCCCGGCGGCCACGTTCCGTCCGCCCACTCCGGCGGTGACGCCGTGTCCGGAGATTTCCGTCACATCCGTAACGAGAGAAGGATCCGGGGCTTCCGCGCGCTGCGCATACGCCTCCCGGATGCTCCCCGCGATGGGATGGGTGGAGTAGAGCTCCGCATGGGCCGCGTAATACAGGAGCGCCGTTTCCGGGGACATAGATTTTCCGCCCGTTCCGGCATCCGCACCTTCCGCAAACCCGTCTGCGGGAGTCACCTCCGTCACCGCAAAGACACCCTCCGTCAGGGTTCCGGTCTTGTCAAAGACGCACACCCGCACCTTGGAGAGCGTCTCCAGATAGTTGGAACCCTTCACCAGGATCCCTCTGGAGGATGCGGCGCCGATGCCGCCGAAAAAGCTTAAGGGAATGGAGATCACCAGTGCGCAGGGGCAGCTGATGACCAGGAAGGTCAGGGCCCGGATCACCCAGGTCCAGACACTCACCTCCCTCCCGGACAGGGCCAGGATCACCGGGGGAAGGACCGCCAGCGCCAGCGCGGAAAAGCACACTGCCGGGGTATAATACCTGGCAAATTTGCTGATGAAGTCCTCCGAGCGGGATTTCTTTAAACTGGAGTTTTCCACCAGATCCAGGATCTTCGATGCGGTGGACTCTCCGAATTCCTTTGTGGTCCGGATCTTCAACAGGCCGTTTTCGCTGATGCAGCCGCTGATGACCTCATCCCCCTCATGAACGCTCCGGGGGACGCTCTCGCCGGTAAGGGCCACGGTATTTACGCTCCCGCTGCCGGATACCACGATGCCGTCGATGGGGATCTTCTCACCGGGCTTTATCAGGATCAGGGAACCGATCTCCACATCATCCGGATCTACGGTCTCGGTCTCTCCGTCCTCTCCCACCAGATTCGCATAGTCCGGTCGGATATCCATCAGGTCCGTGATGCTCTTGCGGCTCTTTCCCACGGCCACGGACTGGAACAGCTCTCCGATCTGATAAAAGAGCATCACTGCCACGCCCTCTAAGTAGCCGCCCTCTTCGCCGTCCGTAAAAAAGCCCAACACCATGGCCCCCACGGTAGCCACCGCCATCAGGAAGTTTTCGTCGAAGACCTGGCCGTTTTTGATCCCCAGCACCGCCTTCCGAAGCACATCCCAGCCGATGATCCCGTAGGGGATCAGGTACAGGAACAGTCTCCAGGGGTTCTGCAGGGGTACAAAATGCCAGAGGATCAGAAGCACCGCCGTCACAAGGATCCGGTATAAGGTTTTTTTCTGTTTTTTCGTCATGATCGTCCCGGCCTGTGCGGCCATCCGCCTCCCTTACATACGCTTCCTCAGATCCCGAAGATCTCGCAGTCGCTCTCCACCTTCTTGCAGGCCTTCAAAACATCCTGCATCACGCCGGCATCATCCGCCCCTTCGGCAAACTCCACCTTCATCTTCTGGCTCATGAAGCTCACGGAGGCATCCGCAACTCCGGCCACGGTCTTTGCCGCATCTTCCATCTTCTGAGCGCAGGCAGCGCAGTCCACTTCGATCTTGTAGGTCTTCTTCATGTTGTCTCCTCCTTGTTGTACGAACAAACATATGAACAACTATTCATATGTTCATTATATTCCATTCCCTTTCCATGTCAAGAAAAACTTATCCCTGTTTGCAGCCTTTATGCAAAACCGGCCAGATGTAAAAAACGGGGATGCCAAAGCACCCCCGTCTCGGGTTTTCCCGGTCCCGCTTTTACTGATTATTTGCGTCCGTGTAGTCCGGTCCCTTGGGAGCATCCGATACGGGCGTAAAGTAAGGGTTCGTGGGAGCCGCGCCGGCCGCATTCGGATCTGTGGGCTGGCCGTAGGCAGGCTGGCCATAGGCGTCATACTGCACGTTCTGGGGTTGCATAGGCTGACCATAGGCGTCATACTGCACGTTCTGAGGCTGCATAGGCTGACCGTAGGGCTCGGTCAGCTGCTGTCCGTAGGGATCTGCCTGAGGCTGCACAGGCTGACCGTACACATCAAACTGCTGGGGCTGTGCGCCGTAAGGAGTTCCCGTTCCGTAAGGGTTCCCGGCTCCGTAGCCTGCGCCGCCTGCACCCGTGGGGGTATAGGGAGTGTATCCGCCATCCTCTCCCACATAGACCATATTCTTGGAAAATGCCAGGATGCAAAGGAAAATCACCTGCAGGAAGATGAGGCCCACGGCAAACCCGCCGCCCTGACCGAATGCCTTAGCCAGTCCCACGGCCCGCAGAATGACCATGATCAGGCCCACGATCCCGCCTGCCACGAACAGCACTGCGCCGATGGCCAGGGACCCCTGGACGGAATCATTGAAAGAGCCCGTGAAGATCCCGCCGACAAACATGCCGAGGAAGCTGACGAAGAACATGATCAGTCCCACGGTGGTGGCGATGCTGGCACCCAGCCATGCCCAGAACAGATTCGCCTTCCCGGCGACCTTGAACCAGACATACTGTCTGTAATAGGGAATGATGGAAGCCCATCCGTGCTCTCCCGCCTTTTCGTAGATCATCCACAGGGCGATGATGGTCATGACAAAGACCGCAAAATTGATAAAACCGGAACCGGAAGAGGTCACCGCCGTGGTGCGGGTCAGCTCCTCCAGCATGTCGCTGAGTTCGGACGTGTAAGATGCGCTCATAATCTCCTCGCTTTCTGTCTCATCTTGCGCACGGGGCGCACAAAAGATATAATAAATAAGACTTCATATGGCATCTTATCACATTTCAGAGTAACATCCTACATTTTTTTCAATCCGGAGGTATGCGATGCTCAAAAACCGTAAGATCACCTTCAAGATCCTGTCCGGCGTGGTGCCCATTCTGGTGGTGCTGCTGGTGCTCTCCCTCTATGCCGCCTACAGGCAGGACAGCACCTATTCCCTGGCCAAATCCACCTATTATGATGCGGTCTACCGGATCAACAACGCCCTGGTAAGCGCGGACCGGGACTTCCAGCAGGCCCAGATCGCCAATATGACCATCTGGTCCACCTTTGCGCTTAAGGAGGAAGACCGCCTGACCCTTCTGGAGGATTACAACAAGAACATCGGCCAGGTGGCAGACGGCGCGGCCAATGTGCTGCAGATGCTGGAGAGTCATCCGGATCTGGCAAAATTTGCCGCGGACGGCACCACCTTCCGGGATCAGGCGCTGGCTTTCCAGAGTGCCTTAGCGGACTGGGTGGCCCTTTACGATCCCAACACCAAGGAAGGGGTCTACAAGGTGCAGCAGGGAGCGTTTGAAGACACCCGCTCCTATCTGGATGAGATGGAGAATATGCTGGAGCAATACGCGGACGCACAGGATGCCATCATCTCCGCCCAGACCCGCAGAGCCATCTTCCAGAGCCTCCTCATCAGCCTGATCCTCATCGCCCTGGGTGTCATCTACAACCTCTACATCAGCCTGTATATCAGACGCAATGTCTCCTCCGTCACCGGATCCGTGGAGGCCCTGGCAGACCGGGATCTCACCGGTACGGTCAAGGAGAACGACTCCCGGGACGAATTCGGGATCCTCTCCCGGGCAGCTTCCTCCGTATACGCCTCCCTGCGGGAGATCCTGGGGCAGCTCCGGGATGTCTCCGCCGTGATGGAAAAGGACAGCTCCAATCTGGCCCGCAGTGCCAGGGACGCGGACACCTCCGTGGGGAACATTTCCGATGCCATCCATGAAATGGCCAACACCGCCACGCTGCAGGCCCAGGATGCGGACACCATCTCCAAAAACATCACAGAGCTCAACACCGTGGTAGAGCGGAGCCGCACCAGCGCCTCCAACCTGGGAGAGGCCAGCACCGCCATCCGGGGCGCCACCAAAGAGGGCATGGACGTGGTGGATACCCTGACGGATACGGCAGACCGGAGCATGGAAGCCTTTGAGAGCATCTTCCGGGTCTTAGAAGACATCCACACCAGCACCGCCAGGATCGGAGAGGCCAGCGAACTCATCTCCAGCATTGCCGAGCAGACCAATCTCCTGTCCCTGAACGCCAGCATCGAGGCTGCCAGAGCAGGTGAGGCCGGACGGGGCTTTGCCGTGGTGGCGGATGAGATTCGGCATCTGTCCGAGGAATCCGCAGGTTCCGTGGATCTCATCGGAAAGCTCCTGCAGGAGCTGGAGCAGAACGCGGAGGCCTCCAAGCAGCAGAGCGTCGTGGTCCGAGAGTGCATCGAGGCCGAGAACCGTTCCGTGGGGGAGACCCGCGACAGATTCCGGGATATCGTGGACTGCGTGGAAAACATCAACGCGGAGATTGAGAGCCTGGAGCAGGTCAATACCGACCTTACAAACCGCTTCGATCAGGTCAGTGACCTGGTGAACAGCCTCTCCGCCGCAGCGGAGGAAAATGCCGCCGCCAGCGAGGAGATCGCCGCCACTGCCATCACCGTCTCCGAGACCATTTCCGACTTCCTCACCATCAGCGAAGAGGTGGGGGAAAAGGCGGAGAACCTGGTGCAGATCACGGAAGAGTTCAAGCTCTGATCCGCATTTACGGGCTCTTTTTCCAAAACACCTGCATACAAAAGCCGCCGGCGGGATTGATACCCTGCCGGCGGTTTTCCTGCTTCACATAAAAGAGGATCCGGTCTCCCGGTGCCCCTCGCGTCTCAGTCCTCGAAAGAAACCTCCAGTTTCTCGTTCTCCTGCGCTGCCCGCTCGCACATACGCTTCAGGCTCCGCACATATTTGCCGAGTACCGCTTCCGCCTCGGCGCAGCCCGTAAAATGCAGGCTCCAGCCCGCCGACTGCTCCGTCAGCACATCATAAAGCGCATCTAGCGTCCCGCCGTAATAATCCGGCAGGGGCAGGGTCTCCTCCAGGAGCCCTTGCAGGTCGTCGGCGCTGTAGATCTCATGCAGATCGATCTCGTATTTTGTCATGTCACTCTCCTGTTGCGTACCTATCCTCCCGGATTCCTGTGCGATCATTCCGGGCTTTTGTTCCGTTCCTGTCACGGCTCTCCATAAAGCAGGGTAAAGGACTCGTAATGGTCATCCGTGTAATAGATCAGGCCGTCATTTGAAAAGATGATGCGCTTTGCTCCCCGGCTTTTCTTTCCCAGGGTGTCGATGTCGCATTCGTGATACTCCCGGCCCTTTTTCTCCGGAAGCAGGCCTTCGTAGTTTCCGAAGTAGTCCCCGCCGATGCATTTCCCCGGGGCCACCTTTTCCACTGAGCCCCCTTCCCATCCCAGGGCTTTGGCCTGTTTCTTGGTGATAAAGTTGGAGGGAAGCTCCCCGTAGGTCAGGATGTACAGTGCCACATCCTCCTTGGAGCTGTAGGTTCCGTCCCGGTCGATTGCAGGTTCCGGCTCCGCCTCCTGCGCCGGCGGTTCCTGTTCCGGTTCCGGTTCTTCCGCCTCCGGTACCTGCGCTTCTGTCTCCGGTTCCTGCACCTGCGTCTCTGCGACGGTCTCGCCCGCCGGGTCTGTGCCCGTCTCTGCCGTCAGTTTCGCAGCCTCTCCTGCGGGGTCTTCGGCAGGCAGAGTCGCGATCTCCGCGATCTCCTGGGTCTGCTGGGCGGTCTTTCGCCCGCAGGAAGGCAGTGTCAGGATCAGCACGGCCAAAAGCAGGATCCCTGTCTTTTTCAATACGGTTCGTATCTGTTTCATATATATGTCTCCCTAGGGATTTAACCTCCGGCACACCAGCACGTCCGCTTCCTTTAATTTCGTATTGCGGGTGGGCATGGCACAGAGTCCGTCCCGGATGAGAACGCACACATCCAGTCCCTGGGTGTCCTCCACCCATTTCACCGTCTTTCCGTACAGCGGCGTCTGCTTCGTCACGGTCATGGACACCAGTCCGTTCCGCTCCTCCCCGGGAGCCTGTCCCAGCTGGATGGAGGTGTAGCGCTCCACGAATCCCGCGGAGATGATGCCCGTGGGGATGGCGATCACACCCACCGACAGGAGGTTGATGAGGATGGCGAAAAACTGCCCCGCCACCGTCACGGGATACACATCCCCGTATCCCACGGTAAAGATGGTCATGGCGCTCCACCAGATGCCGGAAAAGGCATTTCGGAAGACCTCCGGCTGGGCGTCATGCTCGATGCTGTACATGCACAGGGAGGAGGCCAGGATCAGAAGGAGCAGGATGAAGACGGAGCTCATGATCTGATTCCGCTTTTCATACAGCACGGACAGGATGGCATGGAAAGAATCGTAGCTGGCATTGATCCGGAACAGGTGCAGGATCCGCACCGCCCGCAGAAGCCGGAATACCACGAATCCCGTGAGGAAAAAGAAGGGCAGGATGGTGAGAAGCTCCACCAGGCCGTCGAAGGAAAAGAGGAATTTCAGGACAGCCTTTTTCCGGGTCAGCTTCGGATACAGATAATCCGCCGTCCAGATCCGGAGGATGTATTCCGCCAGGAAAAAGAGGATGCACACCACCTCCACCACGCGGTAGAGGGGCGCCAGAAAGGCCAGTTCCTCAAAGGTCTCCATGAAAAGAGCCGCGATGTTCACCAGGATCACCGCCACCAGCAAGATGTCAAAGGTCCGGCTGTAGAAGTCGCCTTTTTGCCCGATCTGGATGATGTCAAAGATCCGTCTGCGGGAGAACTGCTCCCTCCCGGTTTTCTTCTTTTTTCCCCCGGTCTTCTTTCCCATTTTCCTTCTTCCGTCCGGACGAAACGTCCGTGTCCCCGTTTCCGGATCCGCCCCTGTTACAGCAGATCCATGAAGCTGCCGTGCTCATCCAGCCATCTTTTATGCTCCCGAAAATCCGGATCCCGCAGCTCCACCTCGTACCAGAAGGCCCGGCTGTGGTCCATGTGCAGCAGGTGGCACAGCTCATGGATGATCACATAGCGGATGCACTCCGGCGGGCACAGCATCAGATGCCAGGACAGATTGATCCGTCTGTCCTCGCTGCAGGAGCCCCATCTGCCAGTGGCATGGGAGATCCGAAGGGAGGCGTAGGCAAAGCCGTGCTTTGCGGCCTCGGATTCCAGGTGCCAGGTCAGATACGGCTTTGCCTGCTGCTTCACCCATCCGGCCAGCTGCTCCGGCGTGGTCCCTTCCGGCAGGTACAGGCGCTCTCCCACCTTGCGGATCCGGCCTCTTCCCCCCACCGCCAGTTCCAGCTCACTTCCCAGGTATGGCAGTTTTTCACCGCTGATGCAGGCGATCACTGCTTCTCCCTGTCAGCGGTTTTTGTCATAGATGACCTTCAGGCCCTTCAGCAGAAGGTCCGGATCGAGTTTGATCTCGTGTCTGCAGTTGGGCACGATGATCCCTGCCAGTCCGCCGGTGGCCACCACGGTGGTCTCATATCCCAGCTCTTCCTCGAAGCGGTCGATCATGCCGTCGATGCGGGACGCCTCACCGTAGATGATACCGCTCTTCATGGCGTCCATGGTATTGCGGCCGATGATGGTCTTGGGTGTCGCCAGAGAGATGCCCGGCAGAAGGGACGTGGTATCCACCAGACTCTGCAGGGAGACGTTCACGCCGGGAAAGATGATACCGCCGATATAATTGCGGTCCCTGTCGATGGCGGTCATGGTGGTGGCGGTCCCCATGTCGATGACGATGCAGGGGGCTCCGTAATAGTTGAGAGCCGCCACGGAGTCCACCGCCAGATCCGCGCCCAGGGTTCCCGGATCATCGATCCGGATGTTCAGGCCGGTCCTGATCCCGGCCCCCACCACCATGGGATTCTGAGAAGTCACCTTCCGGATGGCGTTTTTCACCACATGGGTGAGTCTGGGCACCACCGAGGAGATGATGACGCCGCCTATCTTCTCCGGGGAGATCCCGTATAGCTCCAGGATGGTTTTTAGGAGCACGGCATACTCCAGTTCCGTCTTTCCCAGGTCCGTGGAAATCCGCTCCGTGAAATGTACCGTCTCGTCGTCCACGCAGCCCACGCAGATGTTGGTATTTCCCATATCTACCGCAAGGATCATGTCATACCTCCTGTTCACAAAGATGTGCTGTCTGCCCCGCTTCCGGGGGACGTATGTTCGGAAAAGTCAAAAAGGGCGAGCACCTGCATGCTCGCCCTTCGAACGCATTTCTTATTTTGCTTCCTTCCGGATGCCTTCCGCGGGCTGAGCCTTATTCGCGATCCCAATGAGCTGGACGATCGCGGTGCTCAGCACCAGGTTGATCAGCAGCTCCACCACGAAATTGATCCCAACCAGACCGAAGATCATGTAAGCCCCGACGCTGTCGAATCCGGCGCCGCCGGCCCATCCTGCGATGGTATCATAAAAGAAGATCCGGCACCCGATGAGGAACACGCCGGTGTTCACGATGGGAGCCGCACAGCCTGCCAGGATCACCGCCAGGAGCTTTCCCGCCGCGTCGGGCTTTTTCTTCACCACAAAGCGGTACATTGCACCTGCTGCCGCTCCGGCCAGAATGCCCTTCAAAAGGCATACCGCAACGGTCCCGGGCACGCTGATGGCCAGGAATACCCCCGCGTCGGTAAAGAGCACCACAATGCCAAACACCAGTCCCAGCCACGCACCTGCGATCCAGCCGTAGAGC
Organism: Lachnospiraceae bacterium; assembly: GCA_017543485.1. Classification (GTDB taxonomy): domain Bacteria; phylum Bacillota; class Clostridia; order Lachnospirales; family Lachnospiraceae; genus AC2028. The sequence continues at coordinate 23,098 of JAFYFY010000227.1, forward strand.
GCGGCACCTACAATGATCGGCACCAGCACCAGGGTGATGTTGAACACCCCGAACCGGATTCCGACTGCCATGGCCTGAAGCACCACCACCACTGCGGTGAGAAGTCCCAGACCGACGACCTTCATCGTCTTTTGATTCGTATTCATATGTTTTCCTCCTGCTGACATTCCCCTGGTACGGAACCTATTTTCCGTCCATGCGGGGATACATCGCATCAGTTAAAATACCATAGAATGAGGAAGTTGACAATCACTTCGGGAAATTTACTCTCCCGCCCGCTATTTCCGGCGCCGAAAGGCTCCCTGATATTTATGGACCATCCGGTACAGATACCATCCGGCAGCTATCAGCGCAAAGACCGCCGAGGCCAGGATCATCCACCGGAGCTCAAAATGCAGATACCCCAGGGAGACAAAGCTGATGATGAGGAGCATCAGAAGCAGCCAGGCAAAGCATCCCGCCACGGTGACAAAAAACAGGATCACGTCCCGGACCACATCCCGGATGTCCGGCCCCTGCTCCGCCGCCTCCGCCAGAGCCCGGTCCGCCTCTTCCTTCAGGGCCCGGACGCTGGACTGAAGCTCGTCCCGGTACAGCTCGTCCCCTTTTATTGACTTTAAGTCATTACTCTTCATCCACACTCCTGCTGCCCCACAGGGTCAGCTGATTTCCCTGTCCCAGGGCGGTAAAGACCATGGTCTCCACGCTGCTGCCCTCGATCTCCATCTTCAGGGCGACTCCGCTGTAGGTCTCTCCCCCGATCTCCAGGGTGATATAGGGGGTGCCGCTCTCCAGGCTCCAGCTTCCCTCATAGGCACCGGTGACGGTGCCGTCCTCCCGGAGGGAGATCTCCTCGGTGTGATTCACTCCCAGATTCTCATAGTCCACGTTCAGCCTGTGGAGGATGACCTCATAATCCCCCGCCACTTCGGATACCGGGTAGCCGTCTTCCTTCAAAGTCTCCCCGTCCGTGAGATACGGAGCCGCCACCAGCCATCCCTCTTTGTTGACAAAGAGTTGATGCACCTTTACATAGTGTCCTTCGCTTCCGTTGGTGGTGCGGGTATGGAAGACGATGTAGGCTTTTCCGTCCTCATCCACGAAGGCGGAATTGTGGCCCTGGGCTACCTGGCCGTTGGTCATGCTGCGCCACTTGTAAGCACCGAAAAGACGGACGCCCACGGACTGGTTGAAGTTCTGGGACCAGGTATCATAGTATGCTCCGTTCCCCAGCGCGTCAATGTAGGGTCCCTTGGGATCCTCCGAGCGAAAGACCCGGACATTGTATCCGCCCCTGGCCTCCAGACCGCCGTAGGAGATAAAGAGCCAGTAATAATCCCCAATCTTCTGGATATAGGAGGCCTCCCCGGAGGCATAGCTCCCGCCGGCGATGAGGCTTCCGAAATAGGCGTCGCTGTGCTTGTTCGTCTCGTAGGAAACCGTGTAATCCCGCAGTCCCGTCTCCTCATCCAGCTCCAGCAAAAAGATCCCGCCGGACCAGGAGCCGTAGCTCATCCGCAGATTTCCGTCATCATCGAAAAAGACGCAGGCGTCGATGCAGTTGGGGAACCGGTCTCCCCATTTGCGGTTTCCCACACCGTTGGTGAGGTACCGTTCCGGCAGCGCATCCGTCCCCAGAACCTGCGGAGCATCGGTCTGGGTCCAGGTGTCCTGATCAAAGCCGCCATAGACAACGGAGCCGGCATATTCATAGGGCCCCGTCACCGCATCGGAGGTCAGAAGGACGATGTTGGACTTCCAGTCATCCCCGTCGGCGCTTAAGTAGATGCAATACTTTTCCATCACCGGATTGTAGATGATATCCGGTGCCCAGAGGTACCCGAACCAGTCGCCGGAGGTCTTGTCCATATGCCACTGCCGGATCTGTGCGATGGTATCCTTGGAGAGGGCCCCCCGGAACATGGCATCCTCCTGCTTCCAGTCAAAAAGATCCTTTGAGGAAGCCGCCGTGATATGGGTTCCGAAGACATAATAGGTTCCGTCGAAATCCCGGAAAATGGCGGGATCGTGCACGGTCACGGTCTTGGGGGATTTTGCATTCTCTCCGAAGCTCTGGACCACCTGTACCAGCTTCAGGTTCAGGACCGCCCGCACCATGGCCTCCTCTCCGCCGTAGGTGATCTGCACATAAGGCCGGAAGGTGACATTGTCCGCCCCGGCCTGGGGGGCATTCCCGGCCGCCTCCGGGGTCCCCCCGGTGAGGGTTCCCTCCAGGGTGACGGTTTCCCCGGTGCGGATATTGGAGAATTCATTCGGCATGCTGCCATCCGAGGCAGGCACCAGTCCCTTATTGCTGTAGGTAAAGCGCTTTCCGGAGACAGTCCAGTTTTTCCGGGCGTTCTCGATAGTCAGCACATAGTGCACCTCTTCCCCCGCCTCATAGGACAGCTTGTCCGTGGACAGGGTCACGGTGATGTCATCCTGGGTCTCGCTGTAGGCCCCCTCGGGCAGAGCCGTGCCCTCCCCTGCCGGATCCGCTGTCCCGGGGACCGAAGTACCCTCCGGGTCTTTGGAGCCGCAGGAGCAAAGAAGCAGGAGCAGTGCAGTGGCCATCAGAATCGTTTCTATCACGGTTTTCATTCTCACCTCGTTTTCCCTCAGCCGATCCTGTTTTTGTAGGAAAAGACCGGCCACCCCTTCTCGTCCCACTCCACCTTCATCAGCATGGTGTGGCGGTTTGGATCGTAGAGAGGGTCCCCAGTGATCTCGGCATAGGTTCTGGCGTGATAAACGCACACATCCGTGCCGTCGGGGAGCTTCGTAAAGCTGTTGTGCCCCGGTCCGTAGAAGCCCTTCTCCCGGTCGGAGGAGAGGACGGGATGGCGCTCCTTTTTCCAGGCTCTGGGATCCAGCAGATCCTCCTCCTCTCCGATGGAGAGCATGCCCATGCAGTAGCACTCCCCCGTGGCGCTGGCGGAGTAGGTCAGGAAGATCCTTCCGTCATGCTTTACCACCGCCGGTCCCTCATTCACCCAGATGTCCACTCTCTCCCAGTCATAATCCGGGGTGGTCAGGAGCACCTGCGCCGTGGCCAGCTTTGTGGGAGATTCCATCCGGGCGATGTACAGATTCGAGATCTGGATCCCGACGCTGACCTTCTCCGCCCAGACATAGTACCGCTCCCCTTTGTTTTCAAAGACGGTGCCGTCCAGACTGAAGGCCTCGAAGGAATAGATGTCATCATCGCTTCGCTGCATCATCCCCCGCTCGGTCCAGGGGTCCCGCAGCGGATCCGGTCCCTGACATTCCAGCACATAGGGACGCAGCCTCCAGATGTCCTCCTCTCTGGATGCCGCAAAAAAAAGATACCACTTTCCGTCCAGAAAGTGCAGCTCCGGTGCCCAGATGTGGCGGCTCATATCCCCGCTCTCGTGCTTTGTCCACACCGTGACTTCCTCTGCGTCCCTCAGCCCTTCCAGGGTATCGCTGCGCCGCAGCGCAATGCGGTCATAGGACGGCACGGAGGCGGTGAAATAGTAGGTTCCGTCGGTATGACGGTACACATACGGATCTGCCCGCTGCTCGATAAAGGGGACGTTAAAGTCCGTCAGGATCCCGTTTCTGGGTCTTTCGCTCACTGTTTCCATCTCTCACCTCATCCGGCCCTTCGGCCGCTTTTTTCATCAGGTCGTCTGTATCGTCCCCTTTTGCGGAGATCTGTCGCACCCCGTTTCCGAAACCTGCACCGGTTCCATGGCCGTATGTCTGCATCGGATACAGTATGCGCTTTCGGAAAGGCGCTCCGGGACGCATGCCCTGAGCGCCTTTCCCTGTTACGCTATGAAATTCCCCCTCGGAATCTCGTTCCTTAGTTGATGTTCACATGAGAGGCCTCGCAGCTCAGGCAGTAGTACAGGTCGCCGCCTGTTGCGATGCCGGTGTAGCTCTGGTGATACACCTTGCCTGCAGCGGTGGTCACGGTGATGACGATGTCCGCGGTATCGCCGTTGTTGGTGATGGCGATCAGGGCATGTGCGCCGTCCATGTCTTCCATGAAGGTATCCCAGTTCCAGTCGCACTCTGCGGTGGCGATGCCGTCATAGCCTGCGCCCCAGCCGTAGTTGTCCGCACGGACCACTGCGTACTCCGCATAGCCCTCCGCCGCCTCTGCGCTGTGGCCGGCAGGGGTGTTCTGCAGGATCACCACAAAGTTGTGCCAGTTGTCGCCGCCGTCATTGTAGTTGGTCAGGGACACATACTCGGTCTCACCCTCCGCAACGGGCTTCACTGCGGAGTGCTGCGTCCACCAGCCGGTGGTATTGTCCGCGTTGCCCACGGTGGTGGAATTCATCACCAGGTAAGCCTTTTCCAGAGTCAGAGTCAGGTACAGATCTCCGTCAATGGCGATGCCGGTGTAATCCTGATGGTACACGGCTCCGGCCTCGGTGAGGGCCACGATGTGGATATCCGCGGTGTCGCCGTTGTTGACCACGGTCAGGTCGATGTTGGCTCCGTTGATGTCCTCCGCAAAGGTATCCCAGTTCCAGTCGCACTCGGCGGTGGCGATGCCGTCATAGCCGGCGCCCCAGCCGTAGTTGTCCGCACGGACCACGCCGTACTCCTTGTAGCCTTCATACGCATCCGCGCTGTGTCCGCCGGGTACATTCTGCAGGATCGCCACGAAGTTCTCCCAGTTGTTCTCCCCTGCGGTATAGTTCTTGAAGCTGACAGAGGTGCTTCTGCCCTCGGGCACTGCCCAGACATCGCCGAACATGGTCCAGAAGCCGGCATCCAGTCCGGTGCTGCCCACGACGGTTCCGTCGAACTGCAGGTATGCCTTCTCCAGGGTCAGGCAGTAGTACAGATCTCCGTCCACCGCAATGCCGGTGTAATTCTGATGATACTCAGCTCCGGAAGCGGTTCTTGCGGTGAAGTTCACGTCTGCGGTGTCACCATGGTTGGTGACGGTCAGATCGATGTGCGCGCCGTTGATGTCGTCCTTGAAGGTATCCCAGTTCCAGTCGCACTCTGCGACAGCGATGCCGTCATAGCCGGCGCCCCAGCCGTAGTTGTCCGCACGGACCACGCCGTACTCGGCATAACCTTCTGCCTGATCGGCGCTGTGACCATATGCGGTGTTCTGCAGGATCACCACGAAGTTCTCCCAGTTGTTCTCAGCTGCAGTGTAGTTGGTAAAGCCGATGGATCTGGACTCTCCTGCGGGCACTGCCCAGACAGGGGTGAACTCGCTCCAGAAGCCGCTGGTCATCTCGGGCACGCCCAGGGTCATCCCGGCGCTTGCGGAGATGGTGGCATTCTTTGCGGAAAGGAGTTCCACATAGGAGTTCTGGTTGGTGACGCTGATGAACAGAGGATCTTCCGCGCTGATGTCCATGGTAGCCACTGCGGTCATATCCTGAGATGCCAGGTTGTAGTCCACATTGTAGGCCTCCACCTTCAGCTGATCACCTTCTCTGGTGATGTTGACGGTGGTATCCGCCTCTGCCATGGAGCTCTGAGCCCAGGTGTTCCAGTTACCCCAGGTGTAGGTGTACTGTGCATTCTCAAACCAGCCTTCACCGGAGGCATCCGCATAGAGCATGCCGTACTCGGTGTAGCCCTCCTCTGCGGGATCCGCACTGCCGAATGCCAGGGCGTAATTGTTCTTGGTGTCCTTTCCGTCGGACCAGTTTTTCAGCTTAAACTTCCAGGTCTCGCCATCCTTGATCTGCGTCGTGCCGATGTAGCCGTCCCGGAGGGAGGCTGCGTACTCTGTGGTTCCGAGTGCCGCCACTGCCTTCGGATCGGGAGTGACCACGATGATCCGCTCAGGCTCCTCAAAGGCCACGGAGGGATTGCCGGCGGCGTAAAGCCCCTTCACCTGTCCCTCGTCCAGCACATAGTCATAGACATAAACCTCGTCGAAGGCGCCCTTCATGGTGGCATCCCAGTAGTTGATGCCCAGGAGGAAGTCGAAGTTGTCGGAGGCCTCCATGGCGTTCTGCACCACATAGACAGGTCTCACATTGCCGTCCGTATCGTAGCCGTTTAAGCGCTCGCCGTTCATGTAAAGCTTTGCTTCGATGAGACTTCCGTCAGCGGAGGCATCCGCGGGATCCACGGTCATGGTGATATTCACCCACTCTCTGGTGTGCGCATTCACCTCGTCCGTGTACCAGCTGGGCCAGGGAGCTCCGTCCGCCAGCTGATCATAAGCCCAGATGCTGGGGTAGGACAGGTCGTCGGAGGTGGGATTCCATGCTGCCCAGGTGAAGTTCACATAGTGCTGTCCGCCGGTGGCATCACCGTGCATATCGGGACCGAACTGCAGGGTGGGCATATACTGCGCGTTACGTGCCGCATAGACCCAGAAGGAAACGGTGTACTTCTGGCCCACGCCGTTCACATCCAGCTTCAGGCCGTTGACGCCGTCGGTGTAAGCGGCACTGCCCTTGACGCCGGGGATGTAGGTGACTTCATCCTCGATGGCCTGCACCATGGGCGTGGCTGCTGCGTCCCGGGCTGCCAGGTGCACCCCCGCCTCGCCTCCGTCCATGGAGAAGTAGTACTTGTAATCCTGCGGGATGTCGGCGGCTGCGGCATCACCCGTCTCAGCGGGCTGCTCGGTGACCTCCGCCGCCGGAGTCTGGGTCTGTGCGGGATCAGCGGCAGCCTGATCGCTGCCCGAGCCGCCGCATCCTGCCAGAAGCCCCGTGGTCATTGCTGCACACAGCAAGACGGATAAGAGTTTCTTTTTCATTTGTTCCTCCTTACATTTCAGAGCTGTTGATTTATGGAGAGGATCCGCCTCTCTCCCCTGTGGGAGAGAGACAGTTCCGTGACCATCTTATCTGGTTCCTGCGGGTCTCTCACCGATCCCGGTCATGACACCGCCTGCATCCACCACCTGCTGGTACCAGTCGATCTCCGCATCGTCCAGAACATCATATCCGTCAGGTCCAAAGTATGCGATCATGTACAGTGCATGGTAGTAGTTTGCCTGAAGGTTTGCTTCCTCCACATAGTCCGCGGCCTTGCCCTTTCCTTCGTCCACGATGTTGTGGATACCGGGAGAGGAGACACCTGCTGCCGTCTGGGAGTTGAAGTACTGATCGCAGAAGTTCCAGTAACCTGCGATGTTGTACCAGCCGTAAGGAACGGGGCGCTGCATGTTCTCAAAGAACCGGTCCCAGTACTCCTTGTGCTCGGGATCCTGCGGGAAGAGGGCCTTGTAGGCTTCCCAGACTTCCTCGTCGGTGGTCAGAGGCATGGGCATGTTGGCCGCGATGAGGGGCGTGCCGGAGGAATTGGTATTCGTGGGATCGGAATAAATCTCGATGCGCTTCTTCCAGCCCTCGATGCCCCAGTTCATCCACTTGAGCAGCTCATAGGCCTCAGCGGGATGCTGGCATGCATAGGAGACACCGCCCAGGTACATATTGCCCAGGACATTGTGCTCCTTCTCGCCCACGACGCTGGGAGTCACGTAAGGATAGATGTCCAGGTCATACAGATCCTGATAATAGATCTGGGTTCCGTCCTCCTGGGTCACATAGGTGTTCCAGAGGTTCTGGAAGGTCCACCAGCCCTCGGAGAAGACTGCCACATGTCCGGTGGAGCCGAACCACATGCCGTAGTCGCCGGTCCAGTCTTCCATGGCCTGGGTGTTCTGCTGAGGTGCCACATACCCTGCCAGCTTCAGGTCGGAGAACTGCTGCTCTCCCACTGCCCAGTACTGCAGGTCAAAGTCGCTGCCGTTGTAGCCGAACTCTCCCTTGATGACGCGCTCTGCGCTGGTGGCAGCCGCGATGCCGTACAGGGAGTCCAGACGGTTGTAGTAGCCGAGGCCGTAGTACTTCATGCCGGTTCTGTCATCCACGGTGGCTGCCTGGATCAGGTCGATCATATCCTGCCAGGTCCAGTCGGGATCCGGCATTGCCAGATTCAGCTTGTCCAGAACCTTCTTGTCCACAAATATCGCGCAGGGCTGATAATAAGTGGGCATGGCGTAACGGTGATTGGTATCGAACATGCCGATGCCGTACTCCTGGATGGTGCTGTAGAGCTTTGCGGTCTCGGGGTCATTGTCCACATACTCGGTGATGTCCGCCCACCACTGGTTGGCCAGGGAGGTGTCGGAGTCCGTAGCGATGAAGACATCCGGGAACTCGTTGTTGGAAGCCGCAGCGGTGAGGTCCGTGCTCATGTCGGACATCTGCTTGCATTCCACGGTGATGTTGGGATACTTCTCCATGAAGGCCTCGGCCAGCTGTGCCATCAGGTCGGGATCATCGTATGCCCAATAGCTTAAGTGGATCTGGTCGCCGCTGGCTGCGCTTCCCGAAGATCCGGATCCGGAAGATGCGCTTCCGGAATCGCTGCCGCCGCAGGCGGTCAGCTGGGCAAGCACTGTGACGGATGCCAGCAGGCCTGCCAGGACTCTCTTGTACTTCTTCATATTCCCTCCTTTGTAAAAAAACTTACAAAACACTGACTTGTTTTATCTCATCCGCCTATGCGGTTAAGATCAGGTTGTTGCCGCGGTCCTTCCACGGTATGCCGGTCCGGGCGACAAGAATTCTTTACTCGCCCGTGATACCCGCTCTGTCGATGCTCTCCACGAAGTACTTCTGCAGGAAGAAGTACATGAGAAGAAGCGGCAGGATGGACAGGGACGTGGCGGCCATGCGGACCGATTCGCTAAGGGACACCGAGGTCTCTCCGCTGCTCATCTTGGAGGCAAAGCTGGAATCGAAATCCTTCAGCTGGATCACCAGATTGTTCCAGAAGGGATTCGACTTCGCGATGCCCTTCACGTACAGCTCTGTCAGATAGGACTCGTTCCAGTACCAGACAAAGCAGAACAGGAACACCGTAAGGATGGCGGGACCCGCGGAAGGGATGGCGATCCGGAAGAAGGATCTCCAGTAGCCCGCGCCGTCGATCTGGGCCGCTTCGATGAGGACCTTGGGCACCTGTTTGAAGAACTGATAAAAGATCAGAATGAAGATGGGTGCGTTCAGTCCGTTGGCGAAGAGGGCGGGGATAGCAAAGGCCCAGATGGTACCCGTCAGCTTCATGTTGCTGTAGAGGACATAGGTGGGGATCATGGTCACCTGGCTGGGCAGGATGTAGGAAAAGACCAGCAGGGCCATCATCAGCTTCTTGCCCCGGAATTCAAAGCTGGCAAAGCCGTATCCCACGATCATGCAGGTTCCCACACTCAGGATGGTGGGAAGACCCGCGATGGCCAGGCCCTTTAGGAGGCTCTTCCAGAAGTCCATGGAGCTGGCCGCATCTTTATAGTTGTTCAGATACAGCTTGCTGGGGATCCATTTTACCGAGGCATCCAAAAGGTCCGACGTGTCCATGAAGCTGGTGCTGAACATGTAGAACACGGGGTAGAGGTACACAAACCCGATGGCGATCAGCAGTGCATAGACGATGAACTGTTTTAAGAAGCCCTGTTTTTCCTTGGTGCCGAAGAGGAACCGGTGGAACTTTTCCTTCGTGAAGTTTTTCCGAAACCGCTCTGCGAAGCTCTCGGAGGGTCCGGCAGCTTTAGTAGTCGCCTGAGCCGTCATAGGTGCGGTACTTTCTGCTCTTTCTGGCTTTTTCGATCCTTTTGGCATTTCTGACAGACCTCCTTTCGATCTTTTTCGCGAGCTTTGCTTCCTTTTTGGCCAGACGCTTTCTCTTTTTCACCATCCGGTCATAGACATCCTTCTTGGATCCCAAGAGTCCGAAGAAGAGAAGGACGATGAGGGTGACCAGAAGGGAGTAGATCCAGGCCATGGCGGAAGCGTATCCGTATCCTCTCTCTGCCGTTGCGGAGAACATGGCCGTCTTGATCATGTTGATCAGCTGGTTCTGTTCGTTGCTGGAGAGGAAGATCACGGTGTAAACCGCATTGATGAGGATCATGGGCTTGATGGTGGGGAGGGTGATCTTCCAGAAGCACTCCCATCCGCTGCCGCCGTCGATCTTCGCCGCCTCATAAAGACCGGGGTCGATCTTTTGCAGGGCCGAAAGGAAGATGAGGATCTGGACTCCCGAGTACCACAGAGTCATGATCATATTGCCGAAGAGGGTTCCCAGCTGCTGCGCGATGGCGGTGGGCAGGAAGGTGTCAAAGGCACTGACCACGGACTGGGTGTTCAGGGCGGGAATGGAAGCCGCTCCTTCGCTCACCAGCATGTTCATCACGGGCCCGGATACGATGATGACCGGGAGGAAGAACACCAGCCGGAAGAACCCCCGGCATTTGATCTTGCCGTTTAACATCATGGCGATGATCAGAGCGAAGACCACGATGATGGGCACCTGCAGCAGGGTCTGCCACACATATCCGGCGATCCCCTGGATGAAATCCGGATCCTCGATCCAGATCTGGGTGAGATTGCTGGTCCCTACGTAGGTGAACTGGAGTCCGTTTCTCGCCTTGATCTTGAACCACATGTAGTAGAAGGACTGACACATGGGGATCAGGGTAAAGGCCAGCATCCCGATGACCCAGATGGCCACGAAGGAGTAGCCTGCCCGCTCCTGGCGTTTTTCCAGCTTGCCCAGCTTCGCCTGCGGATTCTTTGTTTTTTTCGTTGCTCTTTCCTTACCCATGCTGACTCCTTACATCAGTCATCTGTTACCGGATGGCATAGGACATGGCGTCCAGGGTGATGCCGTCCACGGTCTGTGCGCTCTCGCTGTAGTTCAGGCAGATCTTTGTGCCGTTGTCGTACTCCACCAGTCTCGTGCCGTTCTCGAAGATGGTGTGGTTTATGATGGAGGCTCCCTTTGTCTTTTCGCTCACTTCCCGAAGGATGGCATCGTAGGAGACGATGGTGTCCCGGAAGGCATCGTACTGGGAGCTGTAGATGTCGCTGGAGTTGGTATAGATCAGCTCCGAGGCATCCTGCTTCGTCACATAGAAGGAAGGATAGACACCGGACTCGATCATCTTCAGCAAAAACTCCTGCTTGTTGGCCTCAAAGTTCACATACTCTCCGTACATGGGGACCACGCCCTTTAACACCAGGGAGAGGAAGGGAACACTCTCGTCCTCGATGATGTAGCTGGAAGTGTAGAGCGGCATATCCAGGAAGGCATCCGTGTACTTCCAGAGGTATGCGCAGGGGGTCTCCATGATGAGGTTCACGTCCTGCGACACCGCGGACACCGCATCCTCGAAGGTCTGTGCCGTCTCGAAACGGGTGTGCTTTTCGCCGCTGTAGTAGTAGGTGTAGAGGGTATCCGTCATGCCGGCCAGCGCCAGATTGGAGACGCCCTTTTTCGTATATCCGGTGACGAACTTCTTTAACAGATACTGTGCCCGGGCCGGCGTCAGATACATGAAGGTCTCGTACACCTCGGCATGGGTCGTCTTTTCGTACCGTTTCTTGTTCACCATCTTGATGGTGTTGAAGGTGGCGTTCTGCTCATCGGGGTTTACCGGGAGCAGGTTGTTGTAGAGGTAGAGCTGATTCCCCGCGCTCTCCGCGTCTTTGATGAGCCGGGTCAGGGCTGCGGTGCCTCCGATCTTCCGGTCCGCTTTGTAGGAGTTGATGGGCAGATCATAGAGCCCGCCCTTCTGCCATCCCTTATAGGTGGAGAGCAGGCCGCTGACGCCGTTTTGCCGAAGGTCCTCGTAGATCTCCTCCACATCGGAGACGGTGGTCATCACCACGGCCGTGGTGGAGAGCAGCCAGTTCTCCCGGTCCGTTCCCAGGAAATCCACCCGGGTGCGGTAGGAGGTATCCACGGAGCTTTTCACCTGTCCGTTCTTCAGGAGATAGTCTCTGTAGGCCGCGGCCATGCCGGCGTAACTCGCCTGGGATCCGGAGAGGAAGAGGAACCGCACCTGCAGGTCGCTGTGACTTCTGTCATCCTCATAGACCCTTAAGGATCCGGAGGTGGAATTGGCGCTGGTGGGCTGGTTGTACATCCTGCGAAGGACAAACCTGGCGTAGGCTCTGTTGTAGTCCACGCTGACGCCGTTTGGCATCACGTCGATGGAGCACCGCTCCTCCCCCTCTTCCACAATGCCCAGGAAAGCGATCTCATCCTCCGTATGGGCGATGCCGAAGACCGGAGCGTACACCGTTTCGGACCCGGTGATGGTGTTATATCTGTCCCAGAGCAGGGTCTCTGCCTTGGATTCCTCGAAGCCGATGTCGGTTCCGTAGATGGTGCCGGAAAAGCCGCTGGAAAATCTCCCTTCCTTATTGTCCAGGTAGATCAGGGCGCCGTTCCCGTCGGGGACCAGCATGTATCCCGCCTTGTCATCCAGGTAGGAGCATCCCATGAAGGGGTAGATCCTGAGGGTTCCGATGAAGTACTGGGTGCCGTCCTCCCGGATGGACTCCTCCGGCACTCTGGCCACCAGACCATCCTCCGTCAGGGTCACCTCCAGGGTGAGGCCGATCTTAAACTTGGTCCAGTAGATCTCCGCCGTAAATCCGTTTGCGGTTTTGGTGACCTTTTTGGTGTTCTCATCATTGATCAGATCCGCCTGGGTGGTATCGGAGTTTAGGTTGATCATGGTCAGGACGATGGCGCTTCGCATGGCTCCCAGCCAGATGAAGTTGCTCTTTTCGTCATCGTAGCTGATGGAGGACTCCATAAAGGAACCGGTGGCCTTGTCCTCCACCACCACGGAGAGATCCTCCTCGTTCAGGTACAGACGATAGGCACTGTTCTCCGTCAGGAAGGCGTGGCCGTTAATCTCCTCCGCGGCAGCTCTTGCAACGCTGCGCTCACCGAAAAGGGGAGCTCCTGCCAGGCAGCTGCCCGCAAGGACCGATACAGCCGTCAGAAGCGCGATCATGGATTTTCCGAAAAACTTATGAGCCAATTCGATACACCGCCTCTCTTACCACGGACTGCAGGAAGTCGAACACCTGCGCCCAAAGCACGTACAGGATAAATGCCAGCAGACATACGATCAGGATCGTAAAGAGCGTCAGCAGGATGATCTTCACCGTCTCTCCCACGGTGTAGTTGTTGATCTCCCGGACGGCGATGACGATGAGCACCGCGATCCAGACAAACATCACAAACTTTCCGAAGGAGACGAAGAACTCCTCATTGTAGGTGATCACATGGGACAGGAGGAAGATGAAGGGCATCAGCACCAGGTACGGGCCGAAGCTGTATACGAAGGCACAGTAGATGTCCTTCAGTTTTCCTTCTCCGTCATTGATGGTGCACATCAGGTAGTTGCAGCCCACCACCAGCACGGCAGCCACCAGGATCAGGCCCACATCCGAGAGGACATCGTAGTTCCCCTCCCGGACGGTCTTAAAGAGGAATCCGCAGAAATACTTGTTGATCACATAGAAGATCATCACAAGCACAAGGAGGATGTTTGCGGAGAGTACGGAGACTCTTCCCTCTCTCTTGATCCCGTAACAGCCGTCGATGGGATGTCTCATAAAGTAGAACAGGTACCGGAGCTGCTGCACTAGCCGGATGCTTCCGATCTTTTTTCCCAGGGCTCTGGCGCCGTCTAAGATGTGCATCTTCCGGTCCAGTCTCCGGATCACGATCTTTGCGATCCACAGCCCCAGGCAGATCAGCACGATGGCTGTCAGGTGCCTGCGAAGCCAGCTGTTCCGGATCTCCCAAAAGGCATCGGAGTAGGTATCCAGATCCTTGGAGAGCTTTGCGTACCGAAGGGCTCCTTCGTAGTTCTCCTCTTTGTAGAGGGCCTTGCCCATGGCCATGTTGGCGTAGTCAAAGAGGTTGTTCATCCCCAGGACCTGGGTCAGGGGAACCTTGCTCTCCTCATAGCGGCCCTTGGAAAAGAGGTACAGCGCCTGGTGGAGGTAATCGGTAAACTCGGTGGGCTCGTAGACCTGGATCTGGGCCTTGTCGGAGTCTAAGACGTAGATCTTGTCGTCCGTTCCCACCTGGATGGCCTCGGCCTTGGTGGCCAGTCCGATGCGCTGCTGTCCGTCGTCTTTTCCGCCGAAGACAAAGAGGAGGTCGCCCTCGTTGTTGTATTCATAGATGAAGCCCTGCTGGGAGACCACGAAGCAGTTGTCATGATTTCCCACCGCAACCGCAGCGGGGACTTCGTCATTGGTATCCGGCTCCATCATGTTCACACCGGCGATGTTGAGTCGTTTCAGCGTATCGTCCCCCTCGCCTCTGGTGACGGTGTAGATGATGCCCTTTTCGTCGATGGCCAGATTATCCGGGGTGGAGGGGATGGTGGACCGCATCTTGGCTCTTTGCTGGTCCGGGAGGATCGCGCGCCAGATGATGGTGAGGATGCTGCTGTTGGTGGCGTTGGTCCCGAAGTATCCCAGGAAGGTCCCCTCTTCCACCGGGCTGATCTCCACGATGCCGTTGGTGTTGGACTCACAGATGACATACATGGTACCGGAGCTGTTGGCTACCACCTTTAAGGGAAGGAAGTCCTGGGTCTCGCCGTACATGGGGACATCGGGACGACCGTAGGTGTGAATGAGGGTGCCGCTTTCGTCAAAGACGAAGATGGCCTTGGCATCTCTGTCCGCCACGTAGGTGATGCGGTCCTTCGTCACGTAGATGCCTCTGGGGGTCACCAGGGTCCCCTCTCCGAAGGAGCTCAGGAGATTCCCCTCCTGGTCGGACACCACCACCCGGCCGTTGCCGCTGTCGAGGATGTACATGGTGCCGTCCTCTAAAAGGGTGAAGTCCGTGGGGCCGCTCAGGTAATCCTCTCCCACCTTGGTGATGGTGCGGTAGGGAAGGTAGGCCGTCTGGGTCTCGGTGACGGATCCGTATCCGTCCACGGTATAGGTTTTGTACGGTGCGTCCGCCACTGCGGTGACGCCGCCGATCCCCGTCAGCAAGACCGCGATGAGCAGGGCGATGGTGATTCTTTTCAGAAAGCGTTTTTTCACTGCTGATATCCTCCGGCGCTAGCCGCCTGTCTACTTGATCCCGGAATGTGCCATGGTGTTCATCACGTTCTTTTGCAGGATGCAGAACAGGATCAGGTTCGGCAGGAACATGATGAGGGAAGCGGCTGCCGCGACTCCCTGTCCGGCGACGGTATTGGTGGTGGATGTGGAAGTCAGGGTGTTCATGTAAAAGGCCAGGCTCTTTAAGGAGTCATCGTTGATGTAGTAGTTGGAGGTCTCCAGGTTGGTCCAGACCTGCTGGAAGACCAGGATGGCCGCGGTGGCGATGGCGGGTTTGATCAGGGGGATGATGACCTTCAGGTAGATCTGCCACTCTTTGGCCCCGTCCATATATGCCGCCTCGATGAGGGAGTCCGGGACCTGGTCCACGAACTGTTTGATGAGGAAGAGGCCCACGGGAAGGGCGATAAGGGGCAGGATCTCGGCCCAGTAGGTGTCGATCATGCCGAGCCTGTTCACCACCAGGTATCTGGGGATCATCACGGCCACGGAGACGAACATCAGGGCGATCTGGTTGATCTGCATCATGACGTTGCGACCCTTAAAGCGGAGCTTGGAGAGGGCGTAGGCGGCCATGGTGGAAAACAGGAGGGATCCGAAAACCACCGCAGCGGTGATGAAGACGCTGTTGAAGACGTATTTTCCCAGGGGGATCCCCGCGCTTCTGGAGGCCTTCATGAGTTTGCGGAAGTTATCCAGGGTCGGATGGGTGGTGATGAACTTCGGCGGGAAGGCGAAAAGCTCTTCCATGGGCTTGAAGGCATGGAAGATGATGAAGATGATGGGGAGGCCGGTGAGAAGGACCATGGGCAGGATCATGAGGTAGATCTTGATCTGTCCGCGGTCGAATTTGTCCGGATTGGTTCTGTGTCCCTTGTAGGCTGCCATGGGTGATTCCTCACAATGATTATCTGATACAACCAGTTATTTCCAAGTAGGTCCAAGTCCCGCTTCTTCGCGATGATGTGCTTCCGGCACCGCTTCCGCTATCGGTCCTCGTGCAGCGGTTCTAAATTCACGCTGCGCTTTCGCTTGCGTTCATTAAGAACCGGCCTCGGACAGATTGCCTTGAAGCACATTCATGCGCTCAGTCGCTTACACTTACTTCTGCAAATCAATCATTCGTATGCTTTCAATCTGTTCCTTTTCCCCTCAGTCCTTCTCTCCGAAGAGTCTGGTGGAGACGGCGGAGAAGATCTGGACGATGAGGAGCAGGACCACGGAGACGGAGGCTGCATATCCCATTTCGTAGCGGATGAAGCCGTAGTCTTCGATGTGGTTGACGATGAGCTGGGCGGCATAGCCGGGGGTGGGATTGCCGGCCAGGAGGGTGGAGATCATACCGTTCTGGAAAGCTCCCACGATCTGCATGACGGCGGCGAAGAGCATCTGGGGCTTCATGCTGGGGATGGTGACGTAGATCATCTCCTGGAAGCGGTTCTTCACGCCGTCGATGGCTGCTGCCTCGTAGAGGGATTCATCCACATTCAGGAGGCCGGCCAGGATGGAGAGGAAGCCGACACCCATGCTGCTCCAGAGGCCGATGATGATGACGATGGGGAGCAGGAAGGTGGTGTTAGTGAGCCAGATGACGGGCTCATTGATGGCGCCGATGTCCATGAGCCAGCTGTTTAAGTATCCGGTCTGGTCTCCGGTGAACATGATCTTCCACAGGACGGCCATGGCGACACCGGTGGTCATGCTGGGGGAGTAAAGGATCAGGGCGAAGACGGTGCGGGGTGCCTTGGTGAGGTTGGAAAGGCCCCAGGCCAGAAGGAAGGCCAGCACATAGCCGCCGACGCCGACGATCAGCGCGTATTTCACCGTGTTGGGAAGGACGTATTTCATGAAGACGTCGTCCCCGGTGATGAGGTTGATGTAGTTGAGGAATCCCACAAAGCCGGGCCACTGGATGGCGTTGAAGTTGGTGAAGGACAGGATCACCGCCATGATGACCGGGGCCAGGATGAACACGATGAACAGGATGGCGTAGGGTGCCACGAAAAGGTATCCGTTTTTGTTGTTCGCCCTGCTTCCGACTTTGGATCTGTTTGCTGCTGCCATGTTTTTCGTCCTTACTGTGACTGGTCTTCGCTATCTTTCCAGGATCTTTCTCACCTGCTCCACGGAGGGAGTCAGGTAGGTCCTCAGCACGTTGCCGTCGCTGTCGATGTATCCGAACTCTTCCAGCTTTCTCTCGGTTTCGCGCTTGACGGTCTTGACCGCTTCATCGATGCGGGACCGGATGGTCTCGCCGTTCACCACGATGTCATTGTAGGTGTTGCTGGTCTCCCGCTCCATCATGTAGCTTCCCAGAAGTCTGGGGGCCTCTAAGATGTGCTTTGCCTGCTCGATGATGATGTCCTTGTCATCCGTGGGGTAGGGCAGCTGGCGGAAGGCTTCCAGGTTTGCGGTGGGCCAGATGTATTCGTCTCCGTAGAGGATCTGGAGTCTCTGTCCGAACTCGGCCTGGGTCTGTGCCTGGGACCACCAGTCCATGAAGTCCCATGCCCGCTGTTCCCGCTGGGGATCCGAGTGGAACATCACGGTGCTCTCCGCACCGCCGGACATGTACCGCAGGATCTCTCCCGTTTCCGGATCCTCGATACCGGGTACCGCTGCGATATCCCAGGAGTTTGCGATCTCGGGAGCCGCGTTGAGGATCAGGTTGTAGGAGTTAAAGTCCGCGATGCCCAGGGGCAGGTCCCCGTTCCGGAAGTGCTGGTAGAAGTTGGGCACGTCCACCGGCAGATCGTAGAGGGTAAAGAGTTCCGTCAGCTGGGTGAAGCCCTCCACGGTTTCTTCGCTGTCCAGAAGAATGTCCAGCGCGGTCTCCCCGTAGAGGCGTCCGCCGTTCTGGAAGATCAGAGGCGTGGTGCCGTGGAAGTTTCTCATGCCCAGCATGGGCGCCGTGGGATAGTACACATTCAGGCCTCTCATCTGCAGATCCGGCAGCATCCCGATGAGCTCCGCCATGGTATCCGGCGGGGTGAGTCCCAGCTTTTCCAAGATGTCGGTCCGGTAGAAGAGGACGTAGAAGTTCATGGTCTCCGGCAGGGAGTAGAGTCCCTCTCCCACCACGGAAGGAACCAGAAGTCCGTCGCTGTAACGGCCGAAGACTTCTTTGTAATTGTCAAACTGCGTCAGGTCCACCAGGGCTCCGCGGATCGCCAGATCAAAGGGAATGGAGTAGTTGATGCCGGTGGCGATGTCCGGGGTGTCCCCGGATGCGTTGGAGAGGATGAGCTTCTGCGCATCCGTCATCAGGGCCAGGTCCACTTCGATCCCGGTCTGGGGCGTGAACTGCTCATCGATCATCTTCTGCATGATCTCCACGTACTGTCTCGGGCGGTTCACCCAGACCTGGACATGATCCTCGTTCAGGTTGCTGGCGGAATAGGACTGTCCGAAGAAGGAGTATTTAAAGCGCTGCAGGCTCATCTCCAGTCCGGCGAAAAATCCCAGTCCCTTGGGGAGCTTTGCTCCCTTCTGATACAGGTAGATCCGGTCGATGGACAAGTGGTTGTCTCCGATGAGATCCACAAAGTTCGCGATCTGGGTATTGATGGAGTTCACACTGGTGGAAAGCTCGTCCACCCGGTACACCAGCTCGTCCGGCTCCTCCGCCAGACTCTCTAACTGGTCCGCTGCGATGAGAAGGTAGGAGAAGGCTGCCACGTCCTCGCCGCTCTTTTCCCCCACCAGAAGGGCTGCCCGGTCCGCCAGGCCCCGAAGCTCCTCCACCCAGCCGTAGAGGCGATCCTCCAGGTCGGGGATGTATCTGGTAAGCTTCAGGTCGCGGTACTTGTCCTTGTTGGTGCCCGCTACCTTGGTGACCTCCAGGGACAGATCCGAGATGCCGCTCATGATGACATCCACCTGCTCCAGTGCGAAGCGGATCTCGTCCTGGACGATGGTAAAGGAGATGGTGTGGGTTCCGGCCTCCAGATAAACGCTCAGGAGGTTTCCGTT
Source organism: Lachnospiraceae bacterium (assembly GCA_017543485.1). Classification (GTDB taxonomy): domain Bacteria; phylum Bacillota; class Clostridia; order Lachnospirales; family Lachnospiraceae; genus AC2028. Next base: position 41,940 of record JAFYFY010000227.1, read on the forward strand.
TTCATCGGTAAAGCTCCTGGTGGAAAAGTCCGTGGACGCCTGCACCGGGTAGCTCTGAAACGCCGTGTTCGGGATCTCTCCGTCGATGCGGATGTCGGTGTACACCGGGAAGTCGTTTTTTTCCGACTGGCGGTAGTTCATGGCCAGGCAGTAGTTTCCGGGCTCCTGCACGGTGAAGCTGTAGGTGACCCTCTGTCCCGCTTCGCTGAAGGAGTCCTCATCGATGATGTTCAGGACCTTCTCTCTGGCGGAAAGGGGCGAGAGGGAATTGTCATACTCTCCCACCGCGTGGATGGAGGAGTCGTTGCGCTCCGCAAAATCCTCGGCTTCGATCTCGATGAGGGCGGATCCGGTGCTCTCCGCGGATCCCGCGTAGGCTGCCACCGTCTTCGGGGCGCACAGAGTCAGGTTTCCCAGAAGAAGGCTTCCCTCCTTCACCGCGATCCGGAAGGTGTGAGATCCGGCTTCCAGCTGAAGCTTTAAGGGCTCCGAATAGCGGTATCCGGCATCTCCCAGATACTTGCTCTCCCAGCGGATCAGCTTGTCGGGGAGGGAGACGATCTCATTGCCGTAGCGGTCCACATCCGTCTCTCCGTCGGAGACCCAGGTAGTCTCCATGTTCATGCTCCGGGCCTCATAGAAGGGGTACTCCCCGTCCACGGTGAGGCTCAGTTCGATGGGCAGGATGGAGGCGTCATAGGAAAGGTAATCGAAATTCACCCAGTACAGGGCTGTCTGGGGTACCGTCACATCCAGGGCGATCTCATCGCCGTGGGTGAGAGCAGCTGCCATGCCCCCCGCATAGTCCCGGGAATCGACGGTCAGGTACTCCGCGCCTTCCGTGATGCAGTCCGCGACGGATACCGTCACATCCGCTCCGGCATAATCGGAGGCTGTATAGGAGGCGGAGGTGTTCGTATAATTCGTGCGGATCCGCTCGGAGACCAGGCTGGTGTCGGAGCTGCCGGCTGTCCCTGCGGATGCGCTCTGGGCCTTTGCACTTGCGGTATCCGCCATGCCGCTCTGGGCGATGAGGGTCAGGCAGAGGGCTGCAGCCAGCATCTTATGCAGTTTTCTGTGCGTGTTTCGAATCATACGTCCTCCTGCCGGCTGTCCGGAAAGGGCTCTGCGCCCTTTCCGAAGATCTCTTCCGGCTGTTGTTTGTCTGTACTGTGCAGGTCCTTACACCGTCACGGTCAGGTGCAGCACGCTGGCTGCGGGGATGGTGAAGGAGACTTTTCCGCCCTCTGCCTTGGCGCCATCAAAGGATCTGACGGTGACGGTTTCGGGGGCTTCGAAGGTGTTGTGCTGATGGATCTCGCCGCCCACGATCTCGGCCTCCACGGCTTTCACCTGGCTGTCCGCGATCTGGGTCTCCACCTGGTAATCCGCCTTTGCGGACAGGTTGGTCAGGGTGATGTGGATCCTTCCATCCTTGCCCAGGGAGACGGACTCGGTGAGGTTCGGAACCTTGTTCCCCTCCTCGATGCCGATCTGCTCGCTCTCCACGAAGCTTTCCAGAAGCTCCGCATCCTGATGCTTCTGATACATCTTGAACACGTGGTAGGTGGGGGTCTTTACCATCTTTGCGCCGTCGGTGAGGATCACGGCCTGCAGCACGTTGATGAGCTGGGCGATGTTGGCCATCTTCACCCGGTCGCAGTGCTTGTTCAGGATGTTCAGGGTGATGCCTGCCACCAGTGCGTCACGGACGGTGTTCTGCTGATACAGGAAGCCGGGATTGGTGCCGGGCTCCACATCGTACCAGGTGCCCCACTCATCCACGATGAGGCCGATCTTCTTATCCTTGTCGTACTTGTCCATGATGGCCGCATGTCTGCTCACCAGCTCGTCCATGAAGTAGCACTTCTTCAGGGTGGTGTACCATTCTTCTTCGGTGAAGTCGGTGGCGCTTCCCTTGTGCTCCCAGGTGCCGGGAACGGTGTAATAGTGAAGGGAGAGGCCGTCCATGAATCCGTGGAAGTTCTCCGGGGTCCCCTTGAAGCAGGTGCCCATCACCACATCGGTCCAGTTGTAGTCGGCCGCATTGGCGCCGCAGGCGATCTTGAAAATGGGATGTGCTCCCGAATAGCCTCTGACGTAGGTCTGATATCTGCGGTAGAGATTTCCGTAATACTCCGGCGTCATGTTACCGCCGCAGCCCCAGTTCTCGTTGCCCACTCCGAAATAATCCACTTCCCAGGGCTTTTCGTGTCCGTTCTTCGCTCTCATGTCCGCCATGGGGGAGACGCCATCGAAGGTCATATACTCGACCCACTCGCTCATCTCCTGGACGGTGCCGCTTCCCACATTGCCGTTGACGTAAGTCTTGCATCCCAGCTGTCTGCACAGTTCCATGAATTCGTGGGTACCGAAGCTGTTGTCCTCTACCACGCCGCCCCAGTGGGTGTTGATCATCTTCTTGCGGCCTTCCTTGGGGCCGATGCCGTCCTTCCAGTGATACTCATCGGCAAAGCAACCGCCGGGCCAGCGCAGTACCGGGAGTCCCATCTCCTTCAGTGCCTCCACCACATCGGTCCGCATGCCGTTCACATTGGGGATGTCGGAATCTTCTCCCACATAAAGCCCCTCGTAGATGCATCTGCCCAGATGCTCGGAGAAATTACCCTGCAGCTCCGGGTTGATGTGTCCCATCCGGTGGTTCGGATTCACAAAAAGCTTAAACATATGAGGCTCTCCTTTCGTTTTTGCACTCATTTCCGGCCCTTTTCGGCCGTTATTTCTTTTGTTTCATTGTTTTGTGAAATGCTTTGTTCACTTCTTGCTGAACTTTTTCACTTTTTGCTGAACTTAAAACGAGAATACACTAACTATCGGCATTCTGCAATCCCTTTTTCCGGATTTCATCGCTTCAGAATAGACAAAATAGGGGCTCGTTTTTTGTGCATTTTTTACAAAAACCAGCGAAAACGATTAAGCATATTGACAGTTTTGCCACCGTTTTCTATACTTTATCCAGACTGTTTCACTTTTGAATGAAATAGTCCGGATCGGGGGAGAAAAATGATCCATTATCATTCCTTAAAAGAAGCAGAAGAGGTCTTCAAGGCTCTCAGCGCGCCGGTGCGGATTGAGATCATGGAGCTCATCAGTCGCAATGACCATATGAGCATGAGCGATCTGGCCGAAACCCTGGGGATCACCAACAGCGCCGTCTCCATGCATGTGAGCAAGCTGGAAAATGCCGGCCTCATCAAGATCCAGACCACCACGGGAAAACGGGGGATCATGAAATTCGTGCGTCCCTGCCACGACAGACTGGTGGTGGAGATGGCGAGACAGATCCCGGAGGCCAACTGCTATCAGGACGAGATTGACATCGGCTGGTACATCGGTGTGGACGCCCATCCCACCTGCGGCATCGCCACGGAGACCAAGATCATCGGGGAATTCGACAATCCCAGTGTCTTTTCCTATCCGGAGCACATCGGGGCCGGGATCCTTTGGATCGGCTACGGGAGCGTCTCCTACTCCCTGCCCAACAGGCTTCAGGCCGGGCAGCGGCTGCGGGAGCTTCAGCTCTCCTTTGAGATCTCCTCGGAGTGTCCCGAGTTTAATGAGGATTATCCCAGCGACATCCACCTGTCCATCAACGGCATCTCCATCGGAAAATGGATCAGCCCCGGGGATTTCGGCGGCCGGATGGGGATCTTCTCCCCGCTCTGGTGGCCGGAGATCCTGAATCAGTACGGGCTTTTGAAGACCATCCGGATCACGGACCACGGCACCTTCATGGACGGGGATTTTCTGCTGTCCAATGTGTGCGTGGGGGATCTGGGCATCGATTACAACAGCAATATCGAGCTGACCTTCGCGGTTCCGAAGGATACGCCCAACTGCGGCGGAATGACTCTTTTCGGAAAAGGCTTTGGGGATTATAATCAGAGTATCCGGGTAAAGGTATATTATGATTAGATCCGAGGGCTGATATGAAGGTGGAACACCTGATCTCCTGCGTTTCGAAGGATCCGCGGGAGCTGGCAAAACAGATGAATCTGCAGACGGATGCGGTGATCGTAAACCAGAAATCTGCATATTCCTATGAAGAGTTTACGGAAAACGGACACCGGGTCCGGGCATTTTCCATGGATGAGCAGGGGGTTGGACTGTCCCGAAACACCGCCATGCAGCGCTCCCGGGGAGACATCGTCCTCTTCGGGGACGAGGATATCGTCTACGCAGAGGGCGCCGCAAAGGCGGTAGCCGATGCCTTCGCCGCCCATCCGGAAGCGGATCTTCTTTTGTTCAATGTGGAGGTATCCGAAGAGCGCAGGACCTACTGGATCACTTCCGAAACGAAAGTCAGGCTCTACAACTGCGGGCGGTATCCCGCTTATGCGGTGGCCGCCAGACGCGAATCCCTGCAGGAGGCAAATCTGTCCTGGCATCTGTGGTTCGGCGGCGGCGCCCGGTATTCCAACGGGGAGGACAGTCTCTTTCTTTCGGATGCGCTGAAAAAGGGACTGAAGATCATAGCCGTGCCGGAGGTGATCGGCCGGGAGATTCCCCGCCCCTCCACCTGGTTTACGGGATATAACGAGAAGTTCTTCTACGACAGAGGAGTGCTCTACCGGTATCTGTACGGGGGCCTGGCCCCGGTGATGGCTTGCAGATGGCTTCTGAAGGGAAAACATACCATGTTCGGCGAGATCTCCTTCGGGAAGGCAAAGGAGCTGATGAAGGAAGGGATCCGCAGAGGCGGAAGAAATGACGAAAAAAAACAGCGGAGGGCGTGATGCCCTCCGTTTAACTCCTCTTTCTCCGATATACCGCGCCCACCAGGGCGTTGTAAGCGCCCGAGAGGTGTCTGCTCTCCGCCAGCTTCTTTCGAAGGGGCTGGAGGGTGAGGATGAGGTATGCTCTGCAGTAGAAGCGCTGGAAGGGAGTCAGGTACATCCCCGTGATCTCCCGATGTTCCTGCGCACTGCGCTTTCTGTTCTTTTCGCTGTCGGAATATCCGCCCCCCTCATAGCGGGAGATGCACATCCCCAGGTGATGAAACTCCGTCTGCGTGCGAAAGCGGCACCAGAGAAAGTGCTCATAATCCGCCCGGATCCGGTATTTTGGCTCAAATCCTCTTTGGGAGAAGCAGTCCCTGGAGTACAGAATGCTCTGATGGCAGGGGATGTTCCGGTAGCAGGTCAGGGGCGTCAGCTTCGGTGAAACATATTCCACCTTCTGTGTGGGGGCCAGGTACCGGTCGCCGTAGTAGATCCGGGGCGGAACGGGCTTTGCGCTTTCTGTTGCCCCGCCCTTCTTCCGCCTTTCTCCTTCGATCCCGTCGATGCGCCGGGATACTTCCTCCAGCACCCCTTCGTCATAAAACAGATCCCCGCAGTTCATGAAGATCAGAAACTCTCCCTGCGCCAGCGCAGCGGCCCGGTTCATGGCGTCATAAATGCCCTTGTCCCCTTCCGATATCACCCGCACAAGGACATCTGCCCCCTCCGTCAGGGGACGGACCGCTTCCAACGAGCCGTCGGTGCTGCCCCCGTCCTTGATGATGACCTCCAGATCCCTGCAGGTCTGGGCCAGCACATTTTCCAGGGTGGTCTTTAATTTTTCGCCTGCATTGAAGCAGACCATGAGAACCGAGAATCTCAATCCTCTTTCCCCTTCCTGCCTGCGGCTTTCCCGGCACCGGGCGCCTTCCCGTCAGCAGCTTTTTTCTTTGTCCCGGTCTCTTTCTTTGTGCCGGTCTCTTTCTTTGCGCCGGTCTTTTTCCTGGTGCGTCCTGCGGATTCAGAGCTTCCCTGTGCCTCGACATCTGCAGCCCCGCCGCAGATCCGCCGGTTCTTTTCCAGCATCTTCTTCACATAGATCCCGGTGTAGGAGCCGGGAGCCTCCGCGATCTCCTCCGGCGTCCCCTGTGCGATGACGGTGCCGCCTCTGTCGCCGCCCTCGGGTCCCATGTCGATGATATAGTCCGCACACTTGATGACATCCAGATTGTGCTCGATGACCACCACCGTATTGCCGCCGTCCGCCAGCCGGTGGAGGATCTCCGTCAGCTTGTGGACATCCGCGAAATGCAGTCCCGTGGTGGGCTCGTCCAGGATGTAGATGGTCCGGCCGGTGCTGCGTCTGGAGAGCTCCGTAGCCAGCTTCACCCGCTGGGCCTCGCCTCCGGAGAGCGCCGTGGAGGGCTGCCCCAGCTTGATGTATCCCAGTCCCACATCATAGAGGGTCTGGATCTTGTTGCGGATGGAGGGCGTGTTCTCAAAGAAGGTCAGGGCCTCCTCCACACGCATGTCCAGCACGTCGAAGATACTCTTTCCCTTATACTTCACATCCAGGGTCTCCCGGTTGTAGCGCTTTCCGCCGCAGACCTCGCAGGGCACGTACACATCCGGCAGGAAGTGCATCTCGATCTTGATGATGCCGTCTCCGCTGCAGGCTTCGCAGCGTCCACCCTTCACATTGAAAGAAAAGCGCCCCTTGCTGTATCCTCTGGCCCGGGCGTCCTGGGTGGAGGCGAAAAGGTCCCGGATCATGTCAAAGACCCCGGTGTAGGTGGCGGGGTTGGACCGGGGGGTGCGGCCGATGGGGCTCTGGTCGATGCAGATCACCTTGTCCAGCTTCTCCATGCCGGTGATGCCGTCGTGCTTGCCCGGGATCAGTCTCGCCCGGTTTAACTTCCGCGCCAGCTGCTTGTAGAGGATCTCGTTCACCAGACTGGATTTTCCGGATCCCGACACCCCTGTCACACAGGTAAAGACCCCCAGAGGGAATTTCACATCGATGTTTTTCAGATTGTTCTCCCGGGCCCCCTTTACGGTGAGGTACCCGGTGGGCGTCCTGCGCTTTGCGGGGACAGGGATGTACTCCCGGCCGCTTAAATACGCTCCCGTGACGGACTCCGGGCAGGCCATGATCTCCTCCGCGGTTCCCGCGGCGATGACCTCTCCTCCGTGGGATCCGGCGCCGGGACCGATGTCCACGATATAATCCGCCGCCAGCATGGTATCTTCGTCATGCTCCACCACGATGAGGGTATTGCCCAGATCCCGGAGGTGTTTCAGAGTCCCCAGAAGCTTGTCGTTGTCCCGCTGGTGCAGGCCGATGCTGGGCTCATCCAGGATGTAGCACACCCCCACCAGGCCGGATCCGATCTGGGTCGCCAGACGGATGCGCTGGGCCTCGCCCCCGGAGAGGGTGGCGGTGGCCCGGGCCAGGGACAGGTAGTCCAGACCCACATCCACCAGGAAGCCCACCCGGGCCCGGATCTCCTTCAGGATCTGCTCCCCGATGAGCTGCTGCTGTCTGCTGAGCTGCAGCCCCTTCAGAAATTCCTGCAGTTCCAGGATGGACAGGGTGGTGGTCTCATAGATGTTCCGGTCTCCCACCGTCACGGCCAGGGACTCCTTCTTTAACCGCTTCCCGCCGCACTCCGGGCAGGGCGTGATGCGCATGAAGGACTCGTACTCCGCCTTCATGCTCTCGGAGAAGGTCTCCCGGTAGCGGCGCTCCACGTTTTTCACCAGGCCCTCGAAGGCCATGGGATAGACGCCGCTTCCCCGCTGTCCGGTGTAGTGGACCTCGATCTGTTCCCCGTCGGTGCCCTCGATGAGGATGTGCCGGATCCGCTCCGGGTACTTCTCAAAGGGGGTATCCAGGCTGAATTTGTACTGCTTGCACAGAGCCTGGAGCATGGCATTGGTAAAGCTCCCCGGCTCGTTGCAGGACTGCCATCCCATGACGGTGATGGCCCCTTCGTTGATGGACAGGCTCTGGTCCGGGATCATAAGATCCACGTCAAACTCCATCCGGTATCCCAGACCGGCACACACCGGGCAGGCACCGAAGGGATTGTTGAAGGAAAAGCTGCGGGGCTCCACCTCCGGAATGCTGATACCGCAGTCCGGGCAGGCATAGCTGGTGCTGAAGGAGAGCATCTCGCTGCCGATGACATCCACAAAGAGCAGCCCCTCCGTCAGGGACAGGGCATTCTCCACGGAATCCGTCAGCCTTTTTTCGATCCCGGCCTTCATCACCAGGCGGTCAATGACGATGTCGATGTTGTGCTTGTTGTTCTTTTCCAGACTGATCTCCTCGGAGAGATCATAGAGGATACCGTCGATGCGCACCCGGCCGTATCCGCTCCTTCTGGCCCGGTCGATGATCTTCTCGTGGGTGCCTTTGCGGCCCCGTACCACAGGGGCCAGGATCTGAAGCTTCGCTCCCTCCGGCAGCTCCATGATCCGGTCCACCATCTGGTCCACACTCTGGCGCTCAATGGCTCTGCCGCACTCCGGGCAGTGGGGGATCCCGATCCTGGCATAGAGCAGGCGGAAGTAGTCGTAAATCTCCGTCACGGTCCCCACGGTGGAGCGAGGATTCCGGTTGGTGGATTTCTGGTCGATGGAGATAGCGGGGGAGAGCCCCTCGATGGATTCCACGTTGGGCTTTTCCATCTGCCCCAGGAACTGTCTCGCATAGGAGGAGAGGGATTCCATGTAGCGGCGCTGCCCCTCGGCATAGATGGTATCAAAGGCGAGGGAGGATTTTCCGGATCCCGACACGCCTGTCATAACCACCAGACTGTCCCGGGGGATGGACACGTTCAGGTCCTTTAAGTTGTTCTCTCTCGCCCCTCTGACGATGATCTGGTTTTTGGGTAGGATTTTTGCGGGCATAAAACGGTCTTTCCTTTCTGAATCTTGGGTCTTTTACAGCAGGAGCTCGAAGATATCCGCTCCCGGCCGGGTGTATTTTTCATAGAGCTCCTCGTAGGAGTCCAGCATCCGGCGGGCGGAGGAGGCAAACACATCCTGCTTCAGGTAGAAGATCACCTTGTTTAGGAACGCCACCCGGTCCTGCAGATCCTCCTCCGTTCCGAAGAAGGGGCCGAACTTTTTGTTCTCCGCGATCCGGGCTTCCTCACTTCTGTGGTCCCGTCTGGCCTCCCGGTTTTCCTCATCGATGGCGCAGTTGGCCAGTCTGGCAAAGGTGGGCCAGTTGCGGATGAGCTTCTGCTCCCGGTCCAGCTTCTCCGCCAGCCGGCTCACGGCATTGTCCATGCCCACGCACAGCACCTCCTTCAGGGGCCTGCTGCCCGAAAAGGTCTCGTACTCCCGGGTCATGCTCTCCGGCAGGATGTCGAAGTTGATGGGCACATAGGAGAGGGCAAAGCGGCGCTTAAAGGCGCTGTCCATGACAAAGATATTGTCATCCGCCGTGTTCATGGTGGCGATGATGCTGAAATTGGACGGCAGCCAGATCCGTCCGGTGTGGAAGATGTTCTTCATCCAGGGATCCTTGGAAAAATAGGCCCCGATATCCGGGTTCACCACCTCATAGGAGGACTTCCCGGCAGGTCCCCTGTCCAGGAGCTGGAAGATGTCTCCGAAGATGGCGGGGGCATTGCCCCGGTTGATCTCCTCGATCACCAGGAAGAACTTCTCCTTCGGGTTCAGGAATGCGGCCTTTAGGAGGATGGTAAAGGGCCCCGCGATGTAGATGTGGGCTGTCAGGTGCTCTGCCGCGGTGACCTGCTTGATCTCTCCCACAAACTCCCCATAGGTGTAGGAAGGGTGGAAGATTACGCGCTTGCAGTGGGCATCCCGCTCCTCCGGATCCGGGTATTCCTCCTCCAGAAGCCGGTTCACCCGGTAGGATTTGCCCGTGCCGGGGGCGCCATAGTAAACCCGCTGGATGGGCTTCATCTCATATTCTTCGAAATAGAACTTCTCGGTCTCCGCGGCCTGGGTCTCGGAGAGCTCCGCGTCGGCGCTCATATAAAAGGGCGCGTGGATCCGGTAGGCTTCCGGCAGCGGGACCTCCCCCCGCTCCAGCAGGTACCGGTAGAGCTCGATGGCGGTGGAGAGGGTGCCGTGGCCTTCATTGTCCACATTTTCAAATTCGGACAGGCTCCGCAGGATCTCCACGGTATCCGCCAGCTGCAGGGCGTTCTGACAATAGAACAGATTTCCGCCCTCATCCCCTTTTACTCTGGCGCCCCCGACCCGCAGCGCATAGCAGTAGGAATTGGTCTCCGTGTCCGTATAGTAGCGCATGCCGTCATCCTGGACCTGGGACCGGAGCCACTCCTTGAATCGCTTCTCGCTTTCCGCCGGCCCTCCGGCTATCCTCGTCTTTCTGGACGGATCCCCTCCGAACAGCGCCATACCCCGCTCCTTTCCGTGCCCGCCGGTTTTCCCCTGCGCCGGCAGCTCTGCCTCTTATTTTTTCAGGTTCTTTTTCAGTTCAAACAGCTGATCACGCAGCAGCGCCGCATTCTCGAAATCCAGATCCGCAGCGGCCTTTCGCATCTGCTGTTCCACCTTTGCGATAAGGGCCTGCAGCTCCTTCGGGCTCATGGATTCCGGATCCTTCTCCCACACCGGGGACTCCTTTTCCACTTCCTTCGAGATGCTGATGAGATCCCGCACCGACTTTCGGATGGTCTGAGGCGTGATCCCGTGCTCTTCATTATACTCCTTTTGGATCTCTCGTCGACGGTTTGTCTCGTCGATGGCCCTCTGCATGGAATCCGTGATCTCGTCCGCGTACATCACCACATGTCCGTCCACGTTCCGGGCGGCCCGGCCGATGGTCTGGATGAGGCTGGTCTCGCTCCGGAGGAACCCTTCCTTGTCCGCATCCAGGATGGCCACCATGGTGATCTCCGGAATGTCCAGCCCCTCCCTGAGGAGATTGATCCCCACCAGCACATCGAAGACATCCATCCGCAGATCCCGGATGATCTTGGTGCGCTCCAGGGCTTCGATATCCGAGTGCATGTACTTTACCCGGATCCCCACCTCCTTCAGATAGTCCGTCAGATCCTCCGCCATCTTTTTCGTCAGGGTGGTGATGAGGACCTTGCGCTTTAAGGCTTCCTCCCCTGGTTCCTGCGCCGCCAGCTCCTTCCGGATGCGGCCCACCAGATCGTCGATCTGCCCCTCCACGGGGCACACCTCCACTGGGGGATCCAGAAGGCCCGTGGGGCGGATCACCTGCTCCGCCCGCAGGAGCTCATGCTCCTCCTCATAGACGGAAGGGGTGGCGGATACAAAGAGCATCTGATCGATATGATCCTCAAACTCCGAGAAGTTTAAGGGGCGGTTGTCCAGGGCGGAGGGCAGGCGGAAGCCGTAATCCACCAGGGTCGTCTTCCGGGACCGGTCCCCGGCGTACATGGCCCGGATCTGGGGGATGGTCATATGGGACTCATCCACGATGATGAGAAAGTCCTCCGGGAAAAAGTCCATGAGGGTCATGGGCGGCGCCCCCGCCGGGAGCCCCGACAGGTGCCTGGAATAGTTCTCGATGCCGGAACAAAAACCCGTCTCCCGCAGCATCTCCACGTCGAAATTCGTCCGCTCCGCGATGCGCTGGGCCTCGATGAGGCGGTCCTCGGACTTAAAGTACCGGACCCGCTCCTCCAGCTCCTTTTCGATGTCCTCGCAGGCCACCCGGATCCGCTCCGGGGACACCACATAGTGGGAGGCCGGGAAGATCATGATGTGCTCTAAGGTCTTCAGCGCCCTGCCGTTTAAGGGGTCCGTCTCGGAGATGCGCTCGATCTCATCCCCGAACCATTCGATGCGCACCAGGCAGTCTCCCCCCTGGGCGGGCCAGAACTCCAGGATATCCCCGTGGACCCGAAAGAGACCCGGCTTCTTTTCCAGGTCATTTCGCTCATACTGCATATCGATGAGGCCCCGGATCACGGCGTCCCGGTCGATGCTCTGCCCGGGCCGCAGGCTCACCACCATCCCCTTGTATTCGTCCGGGCTGCCCAGACCGTAGATGCAGGAGACACTGGCCACCACGATGACATCCCGTCTCTCGGAGAGGGAGGCCGTGGCGGAGAGCCGCAGCTTGTCGATCTCGTCATTGATGGAGGAATCCTTTGCGATGTAGGTATCCGACTGGGGGACATAGGCCTCCGGCTGGTAATAATCGTAATAGGACACAAAATACTCCACCGCGTTCTCCGGGAAGAAGGATTTCATCTCCCCGTAGAGCTGCCCCGCCAGAGTCTTGTTGTGGCTGATGATCAGGGTGGGCTTTTGCAGCGCCTGGATCACATTGGCCATGGTAAAGGTCTTCCCCGAGCCGGTGACCCCCAGCAGGGTCTCAAACTGATTCCCCGCCCGGAACCCTTCCACCAGCTCTTTGATGGCCCGGGGCTGATCGCCTGTGGGCTGATAGTCGGAATGAAGTTTAAATTCCATCGCTTTTTCCTGTATGGTCCCCTGGAGCCAGGGCCGGGACCGGCACCTCCCCGGGGACGAAAACGGAACAAAAAACAGAAACGGGATACCCATAGAGTATACCATTTCCGTTTTTGTCTGTCTATGCATTTTCGAACAGATGTTTGCGCTTTTCCGGTTCCTTTTCAGATCTGTTTTTTCGCTTCCTCCAGGGCTGCGATGACCCGGTCGCAGTAGGCGTCGAATTCCGGATCCTCTGTCTGACACTCCGGATGACACAGCACATAGTCCAGAGCCATGCGGACTCCCCGCTCAAAGTGAGTCTTCGTGCACATCTCCGGCACCGCCCGCTTTAACTTGCTGTTGTCAAAGACGACGCAGACCGACTTGTCCCCGGTGAGTCCCCCTTCGAAATCATATCCGTACTTCCTGCCGGTGTCGCTGAGGAAATCCGAGGAGACATGCACCGCCTTCAGCTCCACCCCCAGAGCATCCGCAATGGTCCGGTAGATCTGATCCCAGGTCAGGGTCTCATCCCCGGTGATCTGGAAGGCCTCTCCGATGGCGTGGGGATTCCCCATAAGGCCCGTATAGCCCACGGCAAAATCGCTGTTGTGGGTCAGGGTCCAGAGGGAGGATCCGTCCCCCTGGATGAGGACCGGTTTGCCCTCCAGCATGCGTTTTATCACCTGATAGGAGCCTTTGTTTCCGTGGACACCCAGAGGGATGCTGCGCTCGTCGTAGGTGTGGCTGGGCCTGACGATGGTCACGGGGAAGCCCTCCTCCCGGTACTTTCTCATGAGGAACTCTTCGCAGGCGATCTTGTTCCGGGAGTACTCCCAGTGGGGATTGGAGAGAGTGGTCCCCTCGGTGATCACATAGCCTGCGGCAGGCTTGTGATAGGCCGAGGCCGAGCTGATATAGATATACTGTCTCGTCTTTCCCCGAAAGAGACGGTAGTCCCGCTCTACCTGCTCCGGCACGAATCCGATGAACTCCCCCACCACATCGAATTCCATTCCTTCCAGCTTCTTTCGCGCGTCCTCCTCATCCGAGATGTCGCACCGGATCACATGAACGCCCTCCGGGATCTCCTCCGTCCGATTCCCGCGGTTTAACAGATACAGGTCCCACATGGGATCCGCCGCCAGGCGCCTGGTGATGGCCATGCTGATGGTTCCCGTACCGCCGATGAACAGTGCCTTCATACCCCGTTTACCTCCCGTTTTTTGCTCTTGTTTCAAAGTGTCCCTGCGGACTCATACCCAGAATATCGTTCTTTTTTCGAAATAGACAGCCGAAATTTATTGAACTTTGCCCGTTTTTTGTTAAGATAAAAGGAGAAAAAAAGGGTCGAAGGACCGGATCCAAAGCGAGGAATGCAATGGACAAAGAGATCATCTACTATCCCCATGTTCAGGGGATCACCATGGCGGAGAACGGAATGCCCAGGCAGTTTCCGTCCCACTGGCACAATGACGCGGAGTTTACCCTCATCGAAAAACCGGGATGCAGATTCCGGGTGGGGGACGAGATCCTGACGCCGGAGCCGGGGGATGTCCTGCTGGTGTGGCCCCGGCAGCTGCATGAGATCCTGCATATGCCCGAGGGCGGCGGGGTCATGATCCAGTTTTCGTCGCGGCTCATGGAGAGCCATTCGGATCTGGTGGCGGCCTCCCGCTTTATCAGTGAAAGGCACCTGCTCTCGGCCTCCAAGGATCCGGAACTCTGCACCCGGGTCCGGGAGCTCATCTCTCAGATCCGGAAGCTCTACCACAGCAATCCCACCCTTGTGGAGACCAGATGCAAGGTCCGGATCTACGAGATGCTGATCCTCATCGGGGAGCATGTGATGCAGGGATACCGGGAGCAGATCGGGGACGAGAACTTCTCCGACAAGGCCTGGGAATACATCCGCACGGCCTGCGGCTATATCGCGGACCACTCCGCGGAGGACCTGACCCAGGCCCAGGTGGCGGCCCAGACCGGCCTGAGTCCCTACTATTTCTCCAAGCTCTTCCATGAATACACCCAGATGACCTTCCCGGCGTATCTCTCCGGGATCCGGGTACAGAACGCGATCCATCTGCTGGCCAGCGAACAGGTGTCCGTGACGGAATGCGCCTTTACGGCGGGGTTCCAGTCCACCACTACCTTCAACAAGGTCTTCCGGGAGCACACGGGGTGCACCCCCCGGGAGTACCGAAAGCTTCACAGGCAGAGCAAGTAATTCAATTGCATCTGCGCACCGCATCCCGCAGGGGAAGCAGGGCGGAGGGCGCCACGGACAGCTCGTCCACCCCCGCATCCAGGAAGGTCTGGGTCAGGGTCAGATCCGCGGCCAGCTCTCCACAGATCCCCACCGGGATCCCGGCGCTGTGTCCCCCTTCCACCGTCATCCGGATCAGTTGAAGCACCGCCGGGTGGTGGGGATTGCAGTATCGCTCCGCCGCCTCGTTCCTGCGGTCCACCGCCAGAGCGTACTGGGTCAGGTCGTTGGTCCCGATGCTGAAAAAGTCCGCATCCTTTGCCAGCTCCGCGCTGATCAGCGCAGCCGCCGGTGTCTCGATCATGATCCCCACCCGGGTATCCGCCCGGAAGGGGATCTTTTGCATCTTCAGTTCACTTTTTACCTGTTCGATCAGGACTCTGGTCTTCTGGACCTCCTCCCGGGAGATGATCATGGGCAGGCAGATGGCGGTCTCTCCGTATGCGGAGGCCCGCAGGATGGCCCGAAGCTGCGACCGGAACAGATCCGGCCGGTCCAGGCAGATGCGGATGGCCCGGTATCCCAGGGCGGGGTTTTCCTCCTCCCCCAGATCCAGACACTCCGCCTGCTTATCCGCTCCCAGATCCAGGGTGCGGATCACGATCCGCTTGCCCTGCATGCGCTCCGTGGCCTCTTTGTAGGCTTCAAACTGCTCCTCCTCCGAGGGCAGATCCTTTCTCCCCAGAAACAGGAATTCACTCCGAAACAGGCCCACACCCTCGGCGCCGTCTGCCAGGGCGGTGTCAATATCCCCGGCGCTGCCGATGTTGGCCAGGATCTTCAGCTGTTTTCCGCTCTTTGAGACGGCGGGCTCTCCCCGCAGAAGCTGCAGACGTCTTTCCTCATCCGCGTTTTTCTGTATTCGCCGGTTCAGCTGTTCCAGCGTGGCTGCATCGGGATCCAGGACCAGTTCCCCCTTTTCCCCGTCCAGCACGGCCTCTTCGTCCCCTGCAAGGTCCGAGACGCAGATTCCCGTCACCGCAGGCACCCCCATCATCCGGGCCAGGATCGCCGCATGGGAACCCGCGGACCCCATATGGGTCACGATCCCCAGGATCTTCGATCGGTCAAAGCGGATGGTCTCCGAGGGGGTCAGATCCTCTGCCGCCAGGATCACCGGCCCGGGCAGATCGAAGGAATGGCTCCCCCCCGCCAGGATCGCTCCGATGCGCTCCGCCACATCCCGCACATCCACGGCGCGCTCCCTAAGCAGCATGTCCCCCTGCTCCTCAAACCGCTTGGCGTAATATTCCCCGGTGGCCTCCACCGCCTGCTCCGCCCAAAGCCCCCCGTCCAGGATCAGATGCCGGATCTGCTCCGTAAACTGGGCATCCTGCAGGATGAGAAGCTGGGCGGCAAAAATGTCCGCTCCCCGCTTTTTTTCTCCCGTGGGCGTATTTCCTGACAGTTCCGTCAGTTCTTTTTCCGCCTCCCGGACGGCAGCCTCAAACCGGGCAAACTCCGCCCCCGAATCCGCCGGCAGCCCGGGACGGATCCTCTTTTCCCTTCTCTGATACAGACAGATCCGGCCTCTGGCGACACCGCCCGAGACCGGTTTTCCCATAAATTTGCGCATGGTCTTCCTCCCGTCACTCCCCTATTATGCCACATCCGGGCGGGAGGGAACAGCCCCAAATGACGGCCAGGGGCAGGGGCCCGCGGATCCGGCAGACGCCCTTAAGTTTCCGTGAAACTCTGCCGATAAACAGAGTAAGAACAGGGAAGTTCGAAGGCAGTTTCTAAGGGATGCGTTACAAGGAGGTGATGCACATGACGACCATGAATTTCGGTACGTCGCCTGCCTTATCGGAAATTAGTGCCATCGGTGCGGTAGGGGCCAGTACCCGGTACCGGAAATGGGAACGGGATCAGCGCCGCGACCGGGAAGACCGGCAGAAGAAGAAAAAGACACCGTTCCAGGAGCTTCTGGATCAGGAAGTGGAAGCGGTTCCCGGGCAGATCGGAAGCTTCTTCGAAGCCAGGGCGTAACACGCCTGGGCGTGACACGCCGGGCGTAAGCATACGCCGGGCGTAAGCATACGCCGGGACGACACATCGGGCAGCACAGCGAAGAGACGGCAGCGCAGCGACAGGGAGGCAGACCAAAACATGAATACAGCGAAAGCCTGAAGACCGCAGGAATCCCTGCGGTCTTCGTGCATCCTTGACACCCGCCCGGAAATAGCCGAAAATAGAAAAGATGAAATCATCCATAACAGATCGGGAGGTGATCGTATGATCGGACATATTCATTCACTGGAAAGCTTCGGAACCGTGGACGGGCCCGGCACCCGCTTCGTCGTCTTCGTCAAGGGCTGCCCCATGCGCTGCGCCTACTGCCACAACCCGGACACCTGGGAGATGGCGGGAGGGACGGATATGGAGCCCTCCTACATCATGGAGCAGTATCACCGCAACGAAAGCTTCTACCAGAACGGCGGCGGGATCACGGTCACCGGCGGAGAACCCCTGATGCAGATCGACTTTCTCATCGAACTCTTCACCCTGGCCAAAAAGGATCATGTCCACACCTGTCTGGATACCTCGGGCATCGCCTTCAATCCGGAGAACCCTGCCCTGATGGAGAAGTTCGACCGTCTCTGCGAGGTGACGGATCTGGTGATGCTGGACATCAAGCACATCGATCCGGAGAAGCATCTGGAGCTGGTGAAGCAGCCCAACACCAACATCCTGAAGTTTGCGAAATACCTGGACGAAAAGCATGTGGATGTGTGGATCCGCCATGTCATCGTCCCCGGCTGGACCGATGATGACAAATATCTCTTCGAGCTGGGATATTTCATCGGAGGTCTCAGCAACCTGAAGGCCCTGGATGCCCTGCCCTACCACACCATGGGAAAGAGAAAATACGACGAGCTGGGGATCCCCTACCGGTTGGAGGGCGTCCCGCCCATGGACAAGGCGAAGCTCATCGAGAAAAAGGAAGTCATCCTGGACGGGATCCGCAAGCGACGGGCGGAGCTTCGGGACACCGCCGTCTCCAACCAGGACCAGGCTGCCCAGGGCGATCAGGCTGCCGGATTTACCAAACCGTGACAGGTTCCCGGTTAGCCTATGCTACCCGAAAATACTGGGTTTCCGGGCATTTTTCACTTGTTTTTTCGGGGGCATCATATTATGATATTTGGGTAGCATTTGTTAAGACCCGGCGCTCCGGCACCGGTAGATAAGGGAGGTAAATGAAATGGCATATGTGATCAACGAAACCTGCATCGCTTGCGGATCCTGCGAGAGTGTCTGCCCTGTGGGAGCCATCTCCATGGGAGACGGAAAGTTCGAGATTGATCCCGACAAGTGTGTCAGCTGCGGCGCATGCGCCGGACAGTGCCCCGTTGGAGCCATCTCTGAGGGCTGACGCCCTCATCGAAGGCTAGGCTATCTCCACGGGCTGACGCCCTCATCGAAGGCCAGGCCATCTCCACGGGCTGAGTCATCTGCAAAGCATGAAAAAAGCTGCCGGTTTCGGCAGCTTTTTTTGTATGTGTTTTTCAGCCTTCCGTCTTCTCTTCCCCGGAGGCCGCAGCGGCCGCTGCTTCCGAGGTCAGGGCCTGAAACTCTGCGGAGTCCGGGCTGATCCCCAGATTTCTCTGCAGCTGCTCATAGAGCATCTGTGCCAGCCCCAGTCCCTGGATCTCGGTGGACTGCTCGGCGATCTTCTGGATGGACTGGTCCTTGAAGATATTTACCAGATTGCTGGTGGCAGATCCTTCGTCCTCATCCGCCCGCATGATGGTCTTTTCCATCCCCTTAAAGACGTGCTCCAGGAGGTAGGACTCAAACTGCCTGCAAACCCCCATGAGCTCGTCTTCCTGGGTCTTTTTTGACGCCAGAGCTCTGCCGCTCTGCGCGGATTCGCTGATGCGTTCGGAGGCCTCCCGAAGCCTGTCGGCAAAGCCCTCCGAGGAGACCTTTTCCTGGAAGGCCGTTCCCGCCGCCCCGGTGGCCAGCTGGGTCATATAATCCGTATAGTTTCCGCCGATCCCCGTGATCGCCATGTATCCTCTCCTGTACGATTATCTTCTCAGATTGTTGGCTTCCTCCAACATGGTGTCGGAGGTGGTGATGACCTTGGAGTTGAACTCGTATGCTCTCTGGGTGGTGATCATGTTCACCATCTCGTCCGCCACCTGGACATTGGAGCCCTCCAGATATCCCTGGATGACCTGGGTCTTCTGGATGTTGGTGGCAGTCTCCTCGTTGATGGGCTGGCCGCTGGCTGCGGTCTGGCTGTAGAGGCTGTCCCCCTCCCGGTAAAGGCCGTTGGGATTGCTGAACTGCCAGCGTCCGATCTTATATCCGGTGCTCTGCAGATTGTTGTTGGCATCCGGATACATCACCTCGCCCTCCTTGGAGACCTGGATCAGGCTGGTCTGGTACTGGGAGCCCAGGACGATGGGACGGTTCTGGGTATCCAGCACGGGATTGCCGTCGGAATCCGCCAGCATGTTGCTGCCGTTTGTATAGGTGGTCCACTGGAAGTTCCCGTTCCGGGTGTAGTAGGTATTGCCGTCTCCGCCCCGCACGCCGAAGAATCCTTTTCCGCTTAAGGCAAAGGAGGTATCCAGCTCGGAGGCCAGAAGAGACCCCTGACGGAAGCTGGTGTTGATGGAGGAGACCCGGGTGCCCAGACCCACCTGTGCGCTGCTGGGCTTTGCATCCCCGTTTGCGGAGGTGGTGCGGGTCTGCATGGTCTGATAGAGCAGACTCTTGAACTCGATGGACTGGGATTTGTATCCCATGGTATTCACGTTTGCCAGGTTGTTTGCGATATTATCCAGGCTGGTCTGCTGTGCGATCATGCCTGTCGCGCCTGTCCATAAGCTTCTGACCATTTTCTAATCCTCCCTTATACCTTGCCGATCTGGTTCACCGCCACATCCAGTGTGGAATCGATGGTCTGGATCACTTTCTGATTGCTTTCGTACTGTCTGGAGATGGCGATGAGGTTCACCATCTCGGAGACCACGGAGACATTGGCTGCCTCCAGATATCCGCTGTAGACCTTCGCATCGGAGGTGGTCACCTGGGCTCCCTCGATGGGGGTGTAGTAAACCTCCCCGTATTTTTCCAGATAATCATAATCCGCGAAATCCACCACCCGGATCTTGGTGAGGAGTCTGTCGTTCTGGAAAATGTTCCCCTCCCGGTCGATGGTGGTATCCGCCAGGGTGTCGATCTGGATCCGGCGGTTGTTCTCATCCAGCACGTAATCCCCCTCGTGGGTCACCAGATACCCCTGGGTGTTCAGTTCAAACTCTCCCGCCCGGGTGTACATGGTGCTGGTCTCTCCCGCCTTGTTGGTAAACTCCACGGCGAAGAACCCGCGGTCACTCAGGGCCAGATCGAAGGTATTGTCCGTGATCCGGAAGGACCCCTGGGACCAGTCCACGTAGTTTTCCCCGATCTTCACGCCGCGGCTGTTGTATCCCTCCCGCTGGGCCAGACGGTATCCCACGGTGGAATCCTTGATCTTCAGGTCCAGGACCTCGTCAAAGGACTGGCTGGTGGTGCCTTCCTTTTTGTATCCCACGGTGGTGACATTGGCCATATTGTTGCTCAGGACGTCCATACGGTGCTGTTCGTTCAGCATGCCCGTATAGGCGGTGTATAAACCCTTAACCATGTATCGGTCCCCTTTGCCCGGCTGCTGGCCGGCTCATGATCCCGGAAAAAAAGGACGCAGGCAAAACCCGAAGGTTCTTCTGCGTCCATGCATCCGTTCCTCGTAGAAATCCGTTTCGCCGAAAGAAAGGTCTTCCGGCACTCGTAAGGTATATCGTCAAAATCTGCCGGATTCTTTAGGAAATATGCAAAACTTTTTTCAGCTTTTTGATGCCCCGGTCAGTCCCTGTCTCCATGGTAGCTGGAGATGAACTCCACATACTTGCCGGTGCCGATGGCTACGGCGGTCATGGGATCCTCGGCGGTCATGGTGTTGATGCCGGTGCGGTCGGAGATCAGCTCCTCCAGGCCTCTTAAGAGACTGCCGCCGCCGGTGAGGACGATGCCTCTGTCCGCGATATCCGCGGAAAGCTCGGGGGGCGTCTTCTCCAGCACGGAGTGGATGGCTTCCACGATCTGGGCCGTGGTCTCCTGCAGAGCCTCCTCGGTCTCCTCGCTGGGGACCCGGATGGTCTTGGGCAGGCCGGTAACCAGGTTCCGTCCCCGGACCTCCATCTCCTCCACTTCCGGTCTGCGGAAGCAGCATCCGATCTTGATCTTCACATCCTCTGCGGTTCTCTCACCGATGAGGAGGTTGTGCTTCTTTCTCATATAACGGACGATGGCTTCATCGAAATCATCCCCTGCCACCTTGATGGAGGTGCTGACCACGGTGCCACCCAGGGAGATCACGGCGATATCCGTGGTGCCGCCGCCGATGTCCACGATCATATTCCCGCAGGGTCTGGCGATGTCGATGCCCGCACCGATGGCTGCCGCGATGGGCTCCTCGATGATCACGGCCTCTCTGGCCCCCACCTGATAAGTAGCGTCCTCAACCGCCTTCTTTTCCACCTCGGTGACGCCGCTGGGGACGCACACCGCGATGCGGGGCTTCCGGAACATCGGTGACCGATGGCCTTCTGGATGAAATACTTCATCATCTTTTCCGTCACCTGATAGTCCGAGATGACGCCCTGGCGTAAGGGCCGGACCGCCACGATATTGCCGGGGGTTCTTCCCAGCATCAGTCTGGCATCCTCTCCGATGGCCTTGATCTTGTTGGTGTTGGTGTCAAACGCCACCACCGAGGGCTCCTTCAGGACGACGCCCTTGCCCTTGATATATACCAGGATACTCGCGGTACCCAGATCGATTCCGATATCTGTCGTCTGCATCTTCTGTTTCCTCTCCAGGCGGACAGGCCCGGCTTTGCGGGACGCCAGGTGCGTCCATATCCTCCGGATCTTCTCCCATATCAGTCAGGCGCGGGCTCGTTTCGTCCGCACCGCATAAGCATTTTTCCTTCGCGCAGGGGACTTACCCTCCCGCTGCGACATTTTATTATACCCGAACTATGCGAACAAGGCAAGAAAATCCTCCGCTCTGAGTTCACAGATATTCGGATCCGTGTCGGGACGGAAGGTGGAAAATCCCGACAGGTATGTCAGGAGGCTCCGGTGAAGGGCCAGAGCCTCGCTGCAGCCCTCCCGGATGAGGCCGGGGAGATCCGCACAGCAAACCAGGATCCGTCCGGGAAGTCCTGCGATCCGAAGCTCGTAGATCAGTCCCAGCAGGTGGTTCCGTTCAAAATTGTCGATGGTCTGGACGATGGGTCTGACGGGCAGCCCGTCCAGGATGGTGGACCGGGAGTGCATCACCGGCTCAAACCACTGAGGCGTGGACCAGGGTCTGGAGGGAAATCCCTTCAGGGCCGGATGGGCATTCTGTATGAGCAGTCCCATGGTCCCCACGGGTACCGGCTTTCCCATGCTCTCCGAGATGCTCCGGAACATGGGATAGCACCAGAAGTCCGTGCAATAGGTGCCCTCCACGGAGCGAGGGTTTTTGTCGGGATGGAGGTAAAGCAGGACACTTCCCGGCTTTTGGGCGTAATACACCGCCTTGCGGGCGGACAGCGCGATGGGGACGTCGCCGTTTTTCCTGCGCTGCATGGGGTCCTCTTCCGCGATCTCAGTGATCCGGCCGATCTCCCGCTCCTCATGCTCCATTCCGGGATAGGCCCAGAGCTCATAGCTGTTCCGGGTGATGAGGGCATCTTCCTCCCCCTCCGCTCCCGGCAGAAGGATCTCCAGGGACAGCTCATAGCAGGCAGGAGATTTGGACGCCGGCACCGGGATCTCCGGGAAGGGCAGACGGGTCCTGCCGCACTCCTTTAGCGCCGGAAGCTTCGCCCGCTTTGCAAAGAGGCTCTCCCCCGTGGCCCGGTCCGTGAGACGCACCGCCAGCTGGGCTCCCCGGATGACGCCGCCCCGGAAGTAGCAAAGGGTGAGAGACGTCCGAAGGGGCCGTCCCGCCGTCAGGACATAGGAGGAAAAATGGGCATGCACCGTGATGTCATCGCAAAAGCCGCGCCAGTAGTCCGGCTTTGTGATGCCCTTATTGTCCATAAATGCATCCAGCATCCCCACCAGCGCCGTCCCCTGGCCGGAGAAATCCTGCAGGTCCAGAAGCTGAAATCCCGCCAGCTCCTCGGAACACACCGCCGCCTCCAGCTCCCGCTTGTAGCAGTCCAGGGCCAGGGCTCCGGAGCATTCGAAATAGGCCCGGGCCAGATCATAGAGTCCCGCATTCCAGAGACGCTCCCGGAAGGTTTCCAGGTTCCGTGCCTTCAAGGCCCCGGTGTATTTCCCGATCTCTTCAAAGTCGGGGTATGTCTCATACTGCCCGATCTCATGGGAAACCACCGGGATCTTCGGGATCAGCTGCTTTTTTTCCGTAAGAGAGACGGTCTTTACGCCTGTACCGTACTGGATCTATACGGTGCCGGGAGCCGCAGTTTCCGCCTCCTGCTCCGTTCCATCGGATCTGCGGGGTCTGATGAGGTCGTCATAGAAATGGTTCGTGCAGGGCTTCTTGGTCTGGATATGCCCCTGGGGCGCGTCGCACATGGCATAGGAGCCCCGGATCAGCCGGTCCCCGGCCAGACGCACGCCGCTGAAGAAATCATCCGACTCCTGGATGTTCGGCACCCACTGGAAATTGTTGGACCCTTGCGTAAACAAGATCCAGGGATATTTCTTTTTATATCCGGCCACCAGTCGTCCCAGCTCCTCCGGATTTCCCCAGAGCTCATTTCCCATGGACATCATGCAAAAGGAAGGGTGTGAGGAAAAACTCTCCAGGATCTTCCATCCTTCCTTCGTCAGGTATTCCTGCATGGGGGCGTCAAAGCCCTCGTCCTCCGGCGCGTTCCAGTTCCCCCACAGCTCCAGCTCCGGCTGCAGGTACAGCCCCAGAAGATCCGCCGCCAGAAAGGCCGCATCCGGTGGCGTGCAGGTGTGGAACCGGACATGGTTCATGCCCCAGTCCTTTGCGATGCGGAAATGCCGCAGCCAGCTGAAGACATCCATGGGGGCGAACCCGGTGACGGGAAAGATCATGCCGTCATGCTTGCCCCGGAGAAAGACTCTGCGGTCTCCCACGCAAAAAGCCCCATCCTCGGTATGAAGGTCCCGCAGTCCCGTCCATACCGTCCGTTCATCCAGAAGGATCCCGTCCTTCGGGCGAAGGAGCTCCAGGCGGATGCGATAGACATAAGGGTGGTCCTCATCCCACAGCGCAGCTTCCTCTCCGGCCCTTCGCAGGGGGACACGGATCCGGAACCTGCGCAGATCCCGCTCCGATCCGGCAGGGGGCTCCGCCGTCAGATCCGCCGTCTCCGCGATCTCCGGGATGGCGCCTTCCTCGATCTCCAGAAAAGGAGCCAGTTCCTCAAAGGAGGTGCTGCCGGCACTTTTCCGGACAAATTCGGTGCGCTCCGGGACCGTCCGCCCGTCCGGAAGGGGCTTTTCCCAGGCGGAAAGGTCCGCATCCTTTTCCAGATACGCATCCTTCAGGCGGCACAGATCCCCGGTGACTCTGCAGATGACTTCCTTTGCGGGATCCTCTCCCGCCAGCTCCAGCCGCACTGCCAGATCCACCACCCCTTCCCGGGGATGCGGGATGGCGCGCATGGTGCGGATCCGCACGCCTTCCGTGATCTCCAGAGAGATCTCCCCCAGCACACCGTTCCAGTTGGTCTGGGTATCGGGGGAGGTCAGATGCCCGCCCTTTGCGGGATAGTCCGTATTGGAGACCATGATGGTGATCCCGGGGCAGAGAGTGTGGATATAGGCCGTGATGTCAAAGGTGTGAGGCGCCGTGAGGGAGCTCCCGCTTCCCACAAACTCCCCGTCCACCCAGACGCTGGAGAGCCTCGTCCGCTCCAGGCGCAGGATAAAACGCTTTCCGGAGAGCTCCAGCTCTGACCGGAAGGGCAACGTGACACTCCTCTGAAACCAGGCATAACCGGTATAGGGATAGCTCTCCGTGAGAAATCCCGTCTCCCGCTCCAGATTCCCCACGCCCTTGGCCGCCACGGAAGTGGTCCCCGGCAGCAGGATGGAATCAGGAAAAGCGCAACGCTCGAAATGCTGGCCGATCCCTCTTTTGGTCTCGTCCAGCCGCAGATCCCATTCTCCGCTTAGATCCATCCTGAGCATTGCCAATCCTCCAACAGTTATAGTTTACACGATAGAGGGGAAAAAGAAAATAGCCGCCTTCCAAAGGAAGACGGCTATTTTGTCATTCAGAAGCTGGCGTCCGATCAGGCCTTTCCGTCGGAACCGAGCACGTTCTTGATCTTATGAGCGACCATGTCATGTACAGCCTGACGAGCGGGCTTTAAGTACTGTCTGGGATCGAAGTGATCCGGATGCTCTGCGAAGTACTTGCGGATGTTTCCGGTCATAGCCAGACGGATGTCGGAGTCGATGTTGATCTTGCAGACTGCAAGCTCTGCAGCGTGACGCAGCTGCTCCTCGGGGATACCCACTGCATCCGGCATATTTCCGCCGTAGGTATTCACCATCTTCACGAACTCCTGAGGAACGGAAGAGGAACCGTGGAGAACGATGGGGAATCCGGGCAGTCTCTTGATGCACTCCTCCAGAACGTCGAAACGAAGCGGAGGGGGAACCAGAACGCCGTCAGCATTTCTCGTGCACTGAGCAGCGGTGAACTTGTAAGCGCCGTGAGAGGGTCCGATGGCGATGGCCAGGGAGTCGCATCCGGTGCGGCTCACAAACTCTTCCACCTCTTCAGGGCGAGTGTAGGACTCTTTTCCGGACTCCACGACGACTTCATCCTCGATGCCGGCCAGGGTTCCCAGCTCAGCCTCGACGACCACGCCATGTGCGTGCGCGTACTCAACCACCTGCTTGGTCAGAGCGATGTTGTCCTCAAAGCTCTTGGAGGAAGCGTCGATCATGACGGAAGTGAATCCGCCGTCGATGCAGTCCTTGCACAGCTCAAAGGTGTCGTCGTGATCCAGGTGCAGTGCGATGGGGATCTCGGGATGAAGCTCCACAGCTGCCTCCACCAGCTTCACCAGATAGACGTGGTTGGCGTAAGCTCTTGCGCCCTTGGAAACCTGCAGGATCACGGGGCTCTTCAGCTCGGAAGCGGCCTCGGTGATGCCCTGGACGATCTCCATGTTGTTCACGTTGAAGGCACCGATGGCGTATCCGCCGTTGTAAGCCTTCTTGAACATTTCGGTAGTGGTTACTAATGCCATAGAAATATCCGTCCTTTCTTAAATTAAATTAGTGTTGGAACTGTTGTTTCAAAACTGCGTCTATTATAGTCTCATTTTCTCCCCGGGGCAAGGGGAGATTTCCGGGTGGGGATGGGGGACGGTTCCTGATCCCCAGGAACCGTCCCCCATCCCCAGGAACCGTCCCCCACCGTCATTTACGGGTTGGAGAGGATGGCCTCGAAGTGGCCTTCCAGGGTCAGATGGGTGAGCGCATGGGTGAGGATCAGGTGGTCGCCCTTGCGGACGGGGAGGCCGTTTACGCTTCCCGTGCCGGAAACCACGGAAAAGTTTGTGAAGGGGTTGTTTAAAGGGGCCGTCAGTGTCCCGTTCACCCGAGCCAGACTGACCTTGTAATACCGGCATTCCTGCAGGCGGATCAGCCGGTTCTCCGGGGCATCCGCGAAGGAGACGACGCTCTCTTCCACGGGCTTTGCCGGAACCGAGATCACATCGATGCTTTTGTCCAGGTGAAGCTCCCGGGGTTTGCCGTTCTGCAGCCTGTCATAATCGTAGAGTCTGTAGGTGATATCGCTGCTCTGCTGGGTCTCCAGGAGCAGGATCCCGCCTTTGATGGCATGGACCGTGCCGGGATCGATCTGGATAAAATCCCCCTTATGGACCGGGACCTCCCGGATGAGCTGCGTCCATCTGCCCTCCCGGATCATGCCTCTTAGTTCCTCCCGGGTGCGGGCGTTGTGTCCCGCCACCAATGTGGCACCCTCCGGGCAGTCCAGTACATACCAGCACTCCGTCTTTCCCAGGGATCCGTTCTCGTACTTTGCCGCATAGGCATCATCCGGATGCACCTGGATGCTCAGGTCGTCCTTGGCATCGATGAGCTTTACCAGCAGGGGGAACCGGTCCCCCGGCAGATTTCCGAAGAGCTCTCTGTGATCCCGCCACAGCTCGGAGAGTCTGCACCCGTCATAGGGGCCGCCTGTCACCGTGCTCTCCCCGGAGGGGTGGGCACTGATGCCCCAGCATTCGCCGATGTCGTCACCGGGTTCGGCGTAACCGAATTCCGAGCGGAGCCTGCTGCCGCCCCAGATGGTGTGGGAAAAATATGGAGTTAGACGAAGGATCTGTTCCATGGTGAATCAATCACTTTCTATCGATGCTGTGGGGGTAGGGGACAGTCCCCTACCCCCACTTCTTATTTTCCGGAGGCGATGATGCCCACCAGGTAGAAGGGCAGTTTGTCGCCGGGATGGGTCTCGCAGATGGAGATCTCCACGCTGTGCATGCCGGGCTTTCCGTGCTCTAAGATGGTCTGGAGCACCAGCTTGTCTCCCCAGGTCTCTTCAAAGTTTGCATCCAGCAAAACGGCGTGCGCTTCATCTCCGTCCACCACGGCCTTTGCAATGGGGGCGGGATGCTGGACGGTCTTCCGGTACTGGACGGCGATGCAGGAGCCCGCCACCTCGAAACCGATCTTGGCTCCCTGGGCGCCGGCGGTCCAGCCGTTTTTGAAAATATCGGTGATGCCATCCTGGGGGGAGAAATCCTCCAGGAAATCTTCGCTCTCAATGAGCACCGCGTTGGCATTGGTATTCTGATAGCGGACGGAATCCTCATATCCGTTGGCCGTGAGGGGCTCGATGCTCCGGGCGGATTCGGGGGCGTCGTCCCCGCCGCCGGCACCGGTGGAGAGGCCGCACCACACATCGTCCAGGAAGGTGGTGATGACATCCGCCACCATCTCATGTCCGAGGTCACCCGGATGCAGATCATCCTCCGTGATGTCCCGCACTGGGACCCGGCCGGATACCACTTCCTGCCAGATGGTGCTCTGCATGCTGACGGCCGGGATGCCGTAATGTCTCGCCACCTGAGAGTGGATCAGCTGTGCGTTTCCGCCATCATCGTAGCGGACATTGTGAATGATCACCAGGGCCGGCATGGTCTCGAAGTCAAAGATCTTCCGCACCAGTCCCTCGTAGGTCTCCAGGTAATGGGCGTTTGCTTCGTCATTGACGGAAAACTCCAGGAAGACCAGATCCGGCTTTGCGGCCAAGAGATCCTCCGCCACACGGGCGCATCCGAACTGGGAGTCCGTGGCCCCGATGCCGGCATTGACGTAGGTAAATTCCGCATTGGGGAACATGGACACGAACCAGTCATAGACGCGGTGCGCATAGCAAAGCTCCGGTCTGGAGGCCAGGCATCCCTGGGTGATGGAGCCCCCCAGAAAACCGATGGTGAGCTTTCTCCCCACCTGGGCCAGTCGGATGAATTTGCGCAGTCTGTAGCGGTTCCCCCGATTCGATACGATCTGCTTCAGATCCCATTCCGGCAGTCTTCTTTCCTCGTCCATGACATTCCCTCCTTCTCTTCATCTTGTTTTCTGCCGTTCTTTCGCCCGGCAGAAAACGGACTACCCCAACAGTTCCAGATTCTTACGGATGAGTTCGCATCTCTGGGCGACACACAGAACGCTCCTTCCGGGATCGGACGGCGTGTGGAACACATAATCCTTCAGGCGTTCCACCGTGGTGGTGGCCACATGCATTCTGGTATCGGAGGATGCATAATAAATATACACCTCTCCGCGTTCATTCACAATCGCGCCGTTGGTAAAGACCACGTTGCTCACATCCCCGACGCGCTCGTCTCCTCTGGGGCCGATGAGGAGCCCGGAGGGCTCCGCGATGACTCTGGAAGGGTCCTTCAGATCCGTGGCAAAGGCGTAGATCACGTACCGAAGTCCCGCCGCGGTATTCCGGACGCCATGAGCGATATGGATCCAGCCCGCATCCGTTTTGATGGGCACCGCACCAGCACCGTTCTTCGCCTCGGTGATGGTGTGATATTTGCGAAGGGAGGTCATCTTCTCCTCATCGATGACGGCATGGGTGATGTCGTCGCACAGGCCGAAGCCGATGCCGCCGCCGCTGCCGGTCTCGATAAAGTCATCCATGGGGCGGGTGTAGAAGGCGTATTTTCCGTCCACGAACTCCGGATGCAGCACCACGTTGCGCTGCTGCGGAGAGCGAAGGGTCTTCAGATTTTCCAGCCTCTCCCAGTGTTTCAGATCCTTCGTCCGGACGATGCCTGCCGCCGCCACCGCCGCGGAGAGATCGCTGACGGACGTGTCCTTGCTCTCGGAGCAGAAGACCCCGTAGATGTATCCGTCCTCGTGCTGCGTCAGGCGCATGTCGTAGACATTGGTCTCCTCCGGGCAGGTGTCCTCCAACAGGATGGGATAGTCCCAGAACCGGAAGCCGTCCACACCGTTGTCACTCTCCGCCACGCCGAAAAAGGACTTTCGGTCGTTTCCCTCAATCCGGGCCACCAGATAATATTTTCCGTTCAGGTACAGCGCCCCGGAATTCATCACGGCATTGATCCCCAGACGCTCCTGGAAGAAGGGATTGGTCTCTTTGCAAAGATCATACTGCCAGGTCAGGGGGATCATCTCCCGGGTTAACACCGGATACCGGTATCTGTCATAGATCCCGTTGTAAAAATCGGACTTTTCGTTTTTCCGCGCAAGGATCGCTTCCTGCTTTTTCAAAAGCTCGTAGTATTTTTCATGGATCATCGTTTTCTCTCCCCAGGTCCCAGACCTGTTTCAGCCTTCCGCCGCTCTGCGGATGACTTCCATGCACATCCGTCCGTTGTGGTACGGACATTTCCAGGGGTCCGCCATGGGTCTGTCCGGCCCCGGCTTCCCGGAAGGGTCCACCTTCCAGAACCATTCGGAGCCTTCCCTGGGATCGATGACATACTCCCTGATATAGGCCCACTCATTTCTCGCCGCAGTCAGGTACTTTTCGGCTTCTTCCGCATCCCCCGCAGCCTTTGCTTTCTGGTATCCGTTTACGAATCCCACCACGGTCTCCGCCTGTACCCACCAGATGCGGGTTTCATCCACGACTCCCCTGTCACATTCATTGGCCAGGGAATGCCCGTCAAAGGCGGTCTCATACACCTTTTCCGTCAGGGTCCGGGTGATCTGTCCCATTTTCTCCGAAAGGCTCCCGTCCCCCAGGATCTCCATCCCCCGGTCCATGAGCCAGGCCGTCTCGATGTCATGCCCGTAGGAATACAGATCCAGCATGGAATGATACGCCCGGTCAAAGAAGACCTCCTGCCTGCCTTTCTCCGGGTCATAGATCCGCTCCGACTGGATCCGGCAGATCCGTTTCAGAGATTCCTTCAGTTCGGAGACCCCCATCAGTCCGGCGGCCTGCGCCACCCGAAGGGCCTCGCTGTAGGCTTCGAAGACATGCAGCAGCGTATTCATGGTCCGGTCCGCCACGATGCCGTTCTCCGAAAGCTTCTCATTGGACTGGGGGCGAAAATCCACGGTCTGTGCCTCCAGATATCCCTCCCGGTCCGTGCATTTGTCCTCGATGACATGATAGAGCTCCCTGGCGATCTCGTAGGTGGAAGCATCTCCCGTGGCGTTGCAGTAGGAACTCAGCGCATAGATGGCAAAGGCCTGGTTGTAGGTATGCTTGGTGGTATCCAGGGGTGTCCCGTCCGCTTTCATGGACCAGTACACGCCGCCGTGTTCCCGGTCCAGGCAGTGATCCTTCAGAAAGGCATAGGCATGCCTGGCACAGTCCTCGATCTCCTTTGCACTGTATCCGTGGGCGGCAAAATCCTCCTCCGTGAGCAGACCCTTTCGGTACAAAAGGAGCACATTGGAGAAAAACCAGAGGATGCGGCTGTTTAGGATGCATCCCTTTTCCGCCTCCGGATCCGTCTCCAGATCAAAGGATACATAGCCGTAGAAGCCGCCGCGGGCTTCATCTTTTAAATTTTTCCAGAAGGGAATGATCCCGCTCAGGAGATGTTCTTTGACTTCTCCGGCCAGGGAAGTGAGATTTGGATCCATCATGAAAACCCTCAGAAATGAAATCATATCGGGGGAGAGGCTGCAGGGAATGCGATAGCGCCTGCAGCCAAAATCCCCGTCACATTTGAATGATCATCCGGATCTTACCGGATCCCCAGCTCCGTGTCGGTTCCGTTTACGACGCTGTGGTCCTTGATGTAGGTTACGATCTCATCCAGCTTCGTAAATGCCAGGGAGACATAGGAATCCGCGCACCCGTAATACAGTGCGATCTTCCCCGTCTTCGGGTCGTGGATGGTGGCGCAGGGGAAGGTGACATTGGGCACGAACCCGCGCTCCTCATACCACTCCTCGGAAGTCAGGAGGAAGTTCTCGCAGCGGTAGAGCACCTTGCTGGGATTCTCCAGATCCAGGATGGCGCCGCCGATGGAGTACACATATCCGTTGCAGGTCCCGGAGACGCCGTGATAGAACAGGAGCCATCCTTCCGTGGTCTCGATGGGGGCTGCGCCTCCGCCGATCTTTAAGGACTCCCACCACTCATATCCGCGGCTCATGACATGGCGATGCTTTCCCCAGTACACCAGATCCGGGCTCTCGGAGAGGAAGATGTCACCGAAGGGCGTATGGCCGGAATCAGAAGGTCTCGAGAGGAGCATGAACTTGCCGTCGATCTTTCTCGGGAACAGCACCGCGTTCCGGTTAAAGGGCAGGAAGGGATTCTCCACCCGGACAAACTTCTTGAAATCCTTGGTCTTTGCCATGCCGATGGCCGCGCCGAAGAAATCCTGGCACCAGATCACATAATAGGTATCCTCCACCTTCACCAGGCGGGGATCGTAGGCATAAACGGGCATGAAGGGCTCGCCTTTTTCATTCACAAAGGGGATGGGCTTCGGATCAAACTCCCACTTGATGCCGTCCTTGCTGCGTCCCAGATAGATGTAGGGGACCCCGTTGGTCTGCTCGCCGCGGAAGACGCCGATGAAGGCTCCCTCATAGGGCATCACGGCGCTGTTGAAGATCCGGGCCACATTCTCGATGGGATTGCGGTCGATGATGGGGTTTTCTTTGTATCTCCAGATGGGAGCTCCCACCAGGTTCTTCGGTTTCTCCTGCCAGGGGATGTTGGGCACTTCGGGGCATCCCACCATCTTCACCTTGGACGCCTTCCCTGTAGCAGCCTTTGCGGCAGGCTTCGCGGCCTTCTTTGCAGCGGGCTTTGCAGCTGACTTTGCAGCCGGTTTTGCCGCCGCCTTCTTTGCCGGTGCCTTCTTTGCAGCGGAAGTCTTCGCCGCAGGTGCCTTTGTTGTTGCTTTCTTCATGAAACTTCCTCCTTTTTTCCTTAGAGAATTTTGAGTGCTATCTTCATAAAAAGCCCGACAGCACGGGGCTGCCGGGCTTTTTTTCTACGCTAAGTCCGTGGACTCGCGGACGCAGGAGCCTGCGCCTATTCTCATCATAAGGAGCCGTGTGGCACGAAGGGTGCCGACGGTTTAGAACATGTCATCCAGCGCTGCCTGGATCTGCTGACCGTAGGTGGTCTGGAACTGAGAAGGAGTCATTTCATTCAGGATGATCTGCTCCAGATCCATCTCCGTCCCCAGGGTCTCCCACAGCTCCAGTCCGGGATGGGACAGGCAGTAGTTCTGGACATCAAAGTTGGATGCCTTGAGCTCCGGCTTGTTGGCGGTCTCATTATACCACCAGTTGGCCGTTGCGGGGTCGTCACGAAGAGAGGTATCGCCCTTGTACCAATTGTACAGGTCATAGAGGAAGTTTGCAACTCTCTCGGGCTCTGCGACATTGACGGGGATGACGAACCAGTTGCCGTCCGCGGAGTTCACGCAGGCGTTGGTGTCCTTGTTGCCGGAGGGTCCCACGGGCCACTGCACATAGGCGGTATCCCAGGTCAGATTCCCCTGTCCGTTTGACTCCATGGGGTAGTTGCCGTTGGCGTTCTGGATCCAGACTGCGATGGGGAAGAAGCCGATGTTGCCGTTGTTGTACTGATTTCTCATGGAGTTGGAGGGATCGCCGCCTCCCGCATAGCTGTCGTAAGGATAGCAGACATTGTAGGTGTTCCACATATCCTGCATCAGCTGCAGGACTTCGCCGGTGGCGGAGGAGGTCAGGGTCTCGGTGGTGCCGCCTGCCACGCTGGTGCCGTTGGAGAAGCAAAGCTCCCGGAAGGTCTCATTTGCGAATCCGCAGAAGCCATACTGATCCAGCTGGCCGTCGCCGTCGGTATCCTGGGTCAGCACCTTGCAGTACTCGATGAACTTATCCCAGGTCCACTCGCCTCTGGCGTACAGATCACGGGGATCCTCCAGATTGTTTTCCTCCAGCATCTGGACGTTAAAGCCCAGAGGGTAGGTGTTGGACAGGCCGCCCTGCACATGCAGGATGCAGGCTTTTCCGTCACCCAGATCCAGATAGGAGAACACGGTCTGGTCGGTAAACAGGTCATGATCCGCGGGAAGGATCGTATGAAGGTCCAGGAGCAGACCGTTCATCTGTGCGGGGACTGTCATGCCGGTGTCCACCATGTAGATGTCACAGTCCGGGGTGCCGGCCAGGGTGGAGTTCTGCAGGGACTCGTTGGTGCCGGCGTAGGTCAGGTTCTGCCAGTAGAACTTGATGTTGTATTTGGATTCCAGCTCGGGCACCAGGTCCCACTTCGCCTGGGCCACCTTCTGGTTCACGGTCTTCTCCGCCGTGGTGGCCTCATCGTCGCCGTCGGCAAACTGTGCGTTCACCCAGTCGGAGGAATCCTCCTGCACATCGCCGGAGGCATAATACTGTCTCCACCAGGAACCGATGTTGATGACGCGGCTCTTGCTGTATCCCGCGCTTTCCGTGGTCTGTGCGGTCTGTCCCTCACTGCCCGCTTCGCCCGATCCGCCGGCGGCACCGCCGCAGGCAGTCAGACCAAGAGTCAGAACTGCCACAAGTCCGAGGGCAACTGCTTTTTTCATGTTTTTCATCTGCTGATCTTCCTTTCCTATTTTTTCCGGCAGCTTCGCTTCGGGAAGCGAAGCCGCCGTTTGACAGATATGTTATTTCTGACCGATCTGGACCGAGTAGACCTCCCATGCGGAGCTGCCTTCACATTGCAGCATGGCTCCCCAGGTGGACTTGTCCTCGCCGCAGAGGGCTTCGATCTGCTCGTAGGTCACGTAGCAGTAATGGCCGTCACAGATGGCATCGTCGCCGCTTCCCGCCTGGCCGACTCTCATCCAGCCCGCCTCTGCCCAGGGCATCACGATCCACAGCGCGCCGTCCTCGGAGGTGTACTGGACCTTGATGACGGAACCGGGTACCAGGGCGTCCACAAACTCCTGAGGCATCTCAAAACCGTTCTGGGCCCAGGCATCGCCGGTGCAGGCAAAGCCTTCGAAATCTTTAAGTCCGCGAAGAGCGGGAGCGCCCTCGCCGAAGGTGCCGATGTTCACGGAGTAGACCTCCCATGCGGAGCTGCCTTCCGCCTGCAGCATAGCGCCCCAGGTGGACTTGTCTTCGCCGCAGAGGGCTTCGATCTGTTCATAGGTCACATAGCAGACGGAGCCGTCACAGATGGCATCGTCGCCGCTTCCGGCCTGGCCGACTCTCATCCAGCCTGCCTCCGCCCAGGGCATCACCACCCAGAGGTCACCGTCCTCGGAGGTGTACTGGAGACGGATGACGGAGCCGGGCACCAGGGCATCCACGATCTCCTGCGGCATCTCAAAGCCGTTCTGGGCCCAGGCATCACCGGTGCAGGCAAAGCCTTCGAATTCCACGCCGGGGACAAAGACCTTTGCTTCGGAAGCTTTCATCGTGCCCACTTCCACGGAGTAGACCTCCCATGCGGAGCTGCCTTCACA